>NZ_CP076060.1:905454-1207272 GCF_018729255.1 Cupriavidus sp. EM10 | reverse complement strand
GGCGCTATGGCGTCGGCTCGGCATAGCACACCGTGCGGGCCACGTCGAGCGGTCCACCCAACACGTACTGGATGTATTGCGCGATCTGCGGCTGGGGTAGGCTTTCGGATGGTGCCTGTCACCACGTGTACTTCACGCCCATGATCTTCCTTCCGCCGACTCCCCGGCGTTTCACGACACCCCTTGCCGGCCCGCAGACCGATACTGTATATTTATACAGTATTCGCCGCATCCTCAAAAAACCGGGCTCTGAGTCGAGTCTGTGCGGCGCCTGCGCTCCCCCTCCCCTATCTCGAAAGGCAACCATGTTCGTGGACCGCACCGAAATCATCAACGCCGCCAAGGCATTGCGCGCCAGCCAGGAAGAATCCAGGTACAGCAAGCTTGTCGCACTGGCGAACAAGCAACTGAAGGCGATGCAGACGGCCATCCAGAAGGGCAAGGAAGAATTCGAGACCCGGCTGGTGCTCGACATCAACGACGAAAATCCGCAAGCCGCGCTGGAACCGCGCGCGCAACGCCTGGCCGACGACCTCCGGGCGCAGGGCTACACCGCAACGGTGAGCACGTTTGCGGACGTCAGCACCGACCGCAAGGACTGGACGCCGAATGTCACGGTCGTCATCGGCCTGGGCGACATGGCTGCCGAAGACGGCAACGCGATGGTGAAAAGCACGGCGAAAGGCGTGGCCGAAGTCGCGCTGGCAGGCGAAGCGGTCGCTGAAATGGCCTGACGGCGTGCCGCAGACCGCCGATCCAGGACACGGACCGGCATCGCAGGGATTGGCGGCTGGGTGCAAAGGCGGTGCTTCGGCCGATGCCACGGCCCGGAATCCCTGCTTTCGGATTGACGGGTGGGCTATCATGCCAATCCTCTCCGAAGTTGCGCCCTATGATTTCCATCCGTAATGTCACGCTGCGCCGCGGCGTCAATGTCGTGCTCGACCGCGCGTCCGTCACTTTCAATCCCGGTGAAAAATTGGCCTGGTCGGCCGCAATGGCGCCGGCAAGTCGTCGTTCTTCGCCCTGCTCAACGGGACGCTGCACGAAGACAGCGGCGAGTTCTCGATACCCGCCGCGTGGAAGATGGGACAGGTGGCGCAGGACATGCCGGAGACCGGGCAGAGCGCGACCGACTTCGTGGTCGAGGGCGACACGGTGCTTCTTGCCGCACAGGCCGAAGTTGCCGCCGCGGAGGCCAGCGACGATGGCATGCGCATGGCGCACGCGTACATGGCACTGCACGACGCCGGCGCGCACGACGCGCCCGCGCGAGCCCAGGCGCTGATCCTGGGTCTGGGCTTCACCGCCGCCCAGCTCGAGCATCCGGTGAACAGCTTTTCCGGCGGTTGGCGCATGCGGCTGCAACTGGCGCGCGCACTGATGTGCCCGTCAGACCTGCTGCTGCTCGACGAACCCACCAACCACCTGGACCTCGATGCACTGGTCTGGCTGGAAGCGTGGCTCAAGCGATACCAGGGCACCCTGGTAGTGATCAGCCACGACCGCGAATTCCTCGACGCCGTGACGCAGGTCACCGTGCACGTGGACAATGCCAAGCTGGTGCGCTACGGCGGCAACTACAGCAAGTTCGAGGACATGCGCGCCGAGCAGCTCGTATTGCAGCAAGCCGCAATGGCCAACAGGCCGAAAAGATCGCCCACCTGCAGAAGTTCATCGACCGCTTCAAGGCCAAGGCCTCCAAGGCGAAGCAGGCCCAGAGCCGGGTCAAGGCGCTCGAACGCATGGAGAAGATCGCGCCGGTGCTTGCCGATGCGGAATTCAACTTCGAGTTCAAGGAACCGCTCAACGTCCCGAACCCGCTGCTGTCGATGCTGGATGCCAGCTTCGGCTATCCCGCGCCGGCGGGCGCCCAGCCGGGCACGCCGCCCACCGTCATCGTGCGGGGCATCAACCGTTCCGTGCTGGCCGGGCAGCGTATCGGCATTCTCGGGGCCAACGGCCAGGGCAAATCCACGCTGGTGAAGACGGTGGCGCATGCGCTGGCGCCGATTGCCGGCGAGATCAGCGAGGGCAAGGGCCTGAACATCGGCTACTTCGCCCAGCAGGAACTTGACGTGCTGCGCCCGCTCGACACGCCGATGGAGCACATGATCCGGCTGGCCCGGGACACGCCACCGCACATGCGCGCCCCGGGCCAGAGCGGCACCGAGCAATCGCTGCGCACGTTCCTCGGCACCTTCAATTTCAGTGGCGACATGGTGCACCAGGCGGTCAGCACGATGAGCGGTGGCGAGAAGGCGCGGCTGGTGCTGTGCATGATCGTCTGGCAGCGACCCAACCTGCTGCTGCTCGACGAGCCGACCAACCACCTGGACCTGGCCACGCGCGAAGCCCTGGGCATGGCGCTCAATGAATTCGAAGGCACGGTGATGCTGGTCAGCCACGACCGGGCCCTGCTGCGCGCCGTATGCGACGAGTTCTGGCTGGTCACCAAGGGCGGCGTGGAGCCGTTCGACGGGGATCTGGACGATTACCAGCAGTTCCTGCGCGACGAAGCCCGCCGCATGCGCGAAGAGGCTGCAGCGGCCTAGCAGGCCTTCGGCTGCTCAGACCTTGCCCGTCAGCCCAGCTTGCCATAGCCCAACCCCACCCGTCAAAACGAGCTATTGATATGTCTGAATCCGCCGTCGATCTGCGTTCGTTTTCTTTCGTGCTCGCAGTACCCGATCTTGAGCGAAGCGCTTCATACTTTCGCGACGCACTCGGCTTTCGCCTCGAATGGCCAGAAGGCTCTGACTGGCAACTCGCATCAAGAGATAGTGTGCGCATTATGATGGGCCATTGCCCGGATGCACTTGCGCCGTCTGCAACAGGCGACCACAGCTATTTTGCCTACCTTAACACCACCGACGCCAATGCACTTCATGAAGAATTTTTAAGCAGGGGTGCCATCATTTTGCACCCCCCGCGGATAAGCCGCATGGTATGCGAGAGTTCCTCGTAGCGACGCCCGATGGGCATCGCATGATGATTGGTCAAGATCTGTCTGTGACGAAACCGGCGGAACAACCCTAACGTCCGCTATGGAGAACACTCCGACGGAGCCATTGTGGGCCGAAATTCGCCTCTGCACCGGAACGCCTCCCGAAAGTCAGGGGGAGACCAGCCATCTTCGGTCCTTCGGCAAATTGGTCGCCTGACAGTATCGACGGCTGCTCTGCAGTGCCATTAGGCTAGTGGAGTTGGCAGCGACCCTGCTGCATGATCGGAGCGCGGCGTCAGGTCTTCTCCGATGCCAGCTTTAGTCCCAATCCGACAAAGAGGACACCCATCGTCTTGTTCAGCCATGCAGAAATAGACCGGTTACGACGAAGTGCGGCCGTCATGCGTGCCGCGAGAAGAACGTACATAACACTCGTCGCTATCCCAACCATGTTTCCAGTTACGCCCAGGGTAATGAGATGCTTCACCGGATGGGGTCGTGTGCGCTCATGAACTGTGGAAGCAACGCAATGTAAAACAGTGCAACCTTCGGATTCAACACATCACTAAGAAATCCTTGCCAGAAATTCTGTGCAGAGCGTTCTTTCGAGCATCGGCTGCGCCAGGATCGACGCCTCCCTTAGCGCGTAACGCTCCCCAACCGAGATAGATCAGGTATAACGCCCCGAGCCATTTGACGATGGAGAATGCCGTCGCCGACGCGAGGATAAGCGCTGAAAGACCTGTCACCGCAGCGAGCAAGTGCACATAGGCGCCGAGATTGATTCCCAACGCCGCGCACAAACCGGCTGCGCGGCCCTGAGCGATCGTTCGCCCGAGCAAAACAACATATCGGGTCCAGGGACGAGGCACAAAACCAGACTCGCGCCTATAAACAGCATGTATGTGTGGAGGGTCATGGCTTTGGGACTCCGGTTTGAGTTCTCTGGGCGAAGCTTGCCACAAAACCCTCCTGGATCTCTCGCTCAATTGCCCCTCTCAGGAGCCGACACGGACAGCATCGCGCAGATTCTCAGAACTGCGCGTGCACGCGCACGCCGTAGAACCGCGCTGGCCCGCGATCGCGGTTGTAGCCCGGGTGTCTGATGTATTGAAATCGGGGCTGATGAAAAGATGGCGCTCCAAGGCGAAGCTGTAGAACAACTCGCAGACCTGCTCGGGGCCATATCGGAGCGCGCCATCGCCAAGGAAGCCTCCGAGGCCGCCGCGCGCAAGATATGCCTGATGCCGCTCTGACAATCCGTTGAGTGCCATTGCAAACCAAGGCTGTCTTTGCCGCGATGCCAGTAGTTGCCCTTCAGGATGGCGCCCACCGACGCGCTCCTTCCCACCTCCGTGAACGCATAGCTCTCCGTCTTGTCGTCGGCCCAATCCGCCCTGGCATAAAGCCCTAGCGATTCGCCGACCTTTTGCTCCAGGCTGACGCCCGCTCCAAGTTTGGCGTGCTCGCGCCGGACCTGGCCGACATCGGGGGGACCGCCCGTCTGATCTGCGAGCCGCAACGCGTCAGAGAACGCGCCCATATGCGCGTGATTTCTCCAGAGCAACAATCGCACCTTTCCCGCATTCTCGAACACGGTGTAGCCGTGCTCCAGTTCCAGCATGTCTCCATAGTGCTCGAAAATGCGGGTGTCCAGTTGCAGGCCGTTCGGCTCAAGCGGTTGCATGAACCGTCCCAGCCGCACTGACCAATCGCCATCGATATACTCGATCGCGGCCCCCCAGGTGTAGCCCCGCGCATCGGCAGGAAAATCGAAAGAGGCGTGCGAAGTAAAGGCGGTATTGATGAATTCGCTGCGGGGGTCGTGGGCGTACTCCAGACTGTTGAAGACATCGAGCACCGACAGATTGCCCGCCGTGATGACGATACGGCGCTTGCTCTGCTGGCCCGCGAGTTGATGAAAGCCGGACTCCACCGATTCCCGCTCCTCCCCCAGCGCGATCTCCTGGCGCAGGAACAGACGCGCCCGGTAGACGGTGGGGTTCGCCACGGCCGCCTTGGCCAGTTCCCCGTTTGCCAATCCGCCCAGGCCTTGCGAATCCGAGAAGGCCACGCCCTGTATGAGTTCGGGGTCCAGGAAAACGGAAGCACCGTGCCAGAGTCGAAGTCCCACGCTCAAGGTGGCCGACCAGGAATACCCATGTTCTGCCGTCGGCAAGAGGCTTTTGGCGCCGGTGTAGGCCGCCGGAAAGGCGGGCTTGTACTGCCAGATGTACGTCGACTGTCCGTGGACCGAAGCCATCTCGTCGGGTTTTGATATCTCGCTGCCGCTGGCTGCCGCGATCTCCTCCAGGCTGGCAGTGGGATCCTGGTCAGCGGCGAAGGCGCGCGGGCCGAAACACATGGCAAGCACTAGGACAGCCATCGCCAGGATGGCCGTCCAGTGGACAGTATGGACAAAGCGGAGAGGCCCGTGCCTGCTGAATTCTTCTGCGCCCACGTGTGGATAGGAGACGGCACCGGTCATTTTCTGGCTCAGGTGGCATTGCAAGTTGCGCGTTCACCACGCAAATCCCTCGCCACCGCCGAGACCGGTGGCACCCTGCATTTATCCATTGTTCTCGCGCTTTCGTCTGTCATCCGCGTCTGTCACCGAATTCAGCGGCCGCCTGACATCCGCTTGCGCGGCGATGCCGTATCCCTCTTCTACAACGGTCTGACACTCAAGCCTACTTCATGGCAACTTACAGACCAGGGGGGTGCCATGCAAGCGAAGACGTCAAAGGAGAGAGGCGACCGCTCCGAAAGCCATCACGCCGTGGCCGGCGACGTCGATGAACCCCATGGTTCCGAGGCGCCGGCCGAGCCAGACGAGGCCCCGGCGCCCTGGTACAAGCTGATGGGGCCGGGGCTTGTCACGGGTGCTGCAGATGACGATCCAAGCGGCATCGTCACCTACGCCCAAGCCGGCGCGCAGTTTGGCAATGGGCTGTTGTGGAGCCTGCTATTGTCGCTGCCGCTCATGATCGCCATCCAGCTTGTCTGTGCAAGGCTGGGTCGCATATCCGGCAGCGGCATTGTCGCCAATATACGCCGGCATCGGTCCCCGAGAGTCGCTTATGGATTCGTGGCGCTACTGGTGGTGGCCAACACGCTGAACATCGGCGCCGATCTCGCCGCAATGGGCGATGCGCTGGCGCTCGTCGCAGGCGGACATCGATGGATCTACACTCTGGCCTTCTCCGGCGTTTCGCTCTGCCTGCAGCTCTTTGTCCCTTACCGGCGATACGCCAGTTACCTGCGCTGGCTGAGCGTGTCCCTGATCGTCTACGTTATCGCCATGTTCATGCTGAAGGTGGACTGGTACGACGCCGCCGTTTCTGCAGTCATTCCACAGCTTCGATTCTCACATGAGTATCTGATGATTCTGGTGGCCGTCTTTGGTACGACGATCAGTCCCTACCTTTTCGTCTGGCAGGCCGCCTCCGAAGTCGAAGAAATGGAAGCAGATCGCCAGGCACTTCCACTGCGCAAGGCGCCCGAGCAGGCCGCCATGGAGCTTCGTCGCATCAACATCGACACGGTGACCGGCATGGTGGTGTCAGCCGGCATTGCATTCTGCATCATGCTCACGGCTTCCTATGCGTTGCACGCGCATGGCGTAGTGAACATCGAATCGTCGGTGGACGCGGCCAAGGCGTTGGAACCCATCGCCGGCAAGTGGGCCGCCTTGCTGTTTGCGCTTGGCATCATTGGTACCGGTCTTCTGGCTGTCCCCGTGCTCGCCGGTTCGGTCGGGTACGCGGCCGCCGAGGCGTTGCGCTGGCGGCGAAGCCTGGAGGAGAAGCCGCTTTCAGCCAAACACTTCTACGCCGTGATTGCCGCTGCGATGGTTATCGGAGCCGCCCTTTGCTTCGCCCCGATCGAGCCCGCCAGGATGCTGGTTTGGAGCGCCGTACTTAACGGTATTGCTGCGGCGCCCGCGATGATCATGTTGCAGTGGATGTCACGCGACGCCAGGATCGTCGGCGCATTCGCGCCATCAACCGTCACTCACCTGCTGGCATGGTGCGCCACGGGCGTGATGTGGTTGACGGTTATTGTCCTGTGCGTGGCGGCAGTCCTGGACTGACCCGGCAACAGGCAATGGCGAATGAGTGGCGAATGAGCATCGGACGGCTCGGGACCTGAACCCGCCAAAAGGCATCACTGAGCGCCCGTCTTCAACTGGCTTTTCCGCGTGCTCAATTGCCTGGCGACATCGTCGAGCGGAACGGCATTCGCCACAACCATGGGGAACATCTCATCCTCTTCCTCTTTGACGTGATGCCGAACCCCAGCAACAAGCGCTTTGAAATTGCTCTCCAGCCCTTCGGCCGGATTGGCCTGGATCCTGGCAATGATCTGCTTGGCCTCGGCATGCTCGTCCTTGGCTTCGTCCAGCACCGGATCCCACCCGGGGCACCCTGCCGCGCCCACATGACCGCTGTCTGCGCGCCGCAATGCGGATGGACGCACCCATGACCTTCACGGCGCGACGCCGGTGCGCATCTGCGGGTTACTCGCACCGCCCTTTGCTCCGCATTGACCGCTGAATCTCCGGCGGTAGCCAGGCAGCGGCCTCGGGGGTAGGCGTGAGATCGGGTTCGCCACCCAGTTCGCGAATCACGGCCTCGACTTCGATGCCGCCATGCGCGCCCGACTTGCGGAACGTCGCGAGAATCCGCCAGGCGTATTGAATATTGTCCCGGTTCTTCATGAATGCGTCGGCCTGGTATTTGCCGCGCACGCCGGAGCGCTTCTCCAATTCTGCACCACGTGCAACGCTGGCTTCTACCTGGCGCAGAAGCCATAGCGCTATGACGACGCACTGTGCGATATCGGCGGGAATCCTTTCGCTCGCCATGCTCTTTTCAAGCCACAATCGACCCGCAACCCTGTCCTCGCGCCCGTCAATCCAGTCGCCGGCATATGGGCTGCATTCGGACTTCGAAGCGCCGCCTCTTTCTGCATCATAAAACCGGACTCGACATGGCCAGGGGGCAATGTAGCACGCGCCTTTGTTTCGCCTGTATTATGGTTAACACATATACATCGCAAGAATGGGATCGTAATACAAACGATTATCTATCAGGTTTGCGTACGGGGATGGGTCACAATTAAATGCTGATTAAACCGTCGGGCAAGCCGGTGCGCAACGGCTTTGTCAGCAGTGGCATTCCACCCATTCCCGGGCCCAGGCCAAACCGCTCTCCACCGCTTCCTTCGATGTTGGAAAACAAGCGATTTCTTCCGACTCGCACACGCGGATACTATTTTGATCAACACCGCCCGAGGAAACGAACCAACCGTTCTTTATCGGCCAGAAAATCCTCTCAGGACGAACCCTTTGTAGATTTTCGCTTGCATCGCGATCTCCAATGAATCGCTGACATCATAGTGTCATCCCGGCAATGGGAGGTCGCTGAAAGCGGCGCACCGCACGGTAGTTAAGAAAGTAATAATGTCGCTCGTGTCACGGCAGATGATGAGGTACGGCGTCTGGACTTGCGCCCGCTTACGATGAAAACGACCATCAGGATGCCCCGGCGACCGGGCAAGCCCGACGCCGCGGATGTCGAACCACACACCACGCTCAACGTGGATGCCCAAAGTTCGTTGCCCACCGCCTGGATTGTCTCGGCCCTGTCGGCCCCGTGTGCAGACGCACTCGCGTCGGACGACGCAACCCCGACGACGCTCGTGCCGCTGAACAAGGCGGCTCGGCATGAACTGGACTACGCACGTGTCGCATTGCGCGCCATGGAACGCGCGTGCGCCACCCAAACCGTGTTCCGCGGTTCGTTTCGCTACAAGAAAGTCCGTGAGAAGTATTACCTGGTCCGCGAGGGTGTCGAACCGAAGAGCCTGGGCCGCCCGACGCCCGAGAATAATGCCTCCCTGGCTGCGCACATCCATAAAAAGGCCGCGGCCCGGACCGCCCGAGACGACGCCAAGGCCGAGCTGAAGGAACAGGCTGGACGGAACAAACGGCTGGGCGTCGGGCAAGCCCCCGAGGCACTCGTCGAGGTGGGCTGCGCGCTAAACACCGCCGGCGTACCCGGCACCGTCATCCTGAGCGCCCATGCCTGTCCATGCGCCTGGATACGCCAATCACGTTCCGAAATCCAACCACAAAGCTTGCGCGCTACCTCGTGGCGCTCGCGAATATGAACAACAACTTCAGGGCAAACAGATGATCGGCACTGTGACAATACGGCGACTGCGTGCGGACCACGCTCAGGCTTGCGTGGACGGACTCGCGGACGTGCTCATCGATTGCGTAGAAGGTGGCGCGTCGGTTAGCTTCATGCTGCCTATCGGACGAGAAAAGGCCATTGCGTTCTGGCGCGCAGTTGCTGACGACGTTCAACAAGCCGGAAGAATCTTGCTCGTCGCCGAGGATAATGCGGGCCAGATTGTAGGCACGGTGCAAGTCATCACTGCACAACCGGAGAATCAGCCGCATCGCGCCGATATCGCCAAGATGCTCGTGCACCGGCGCGCCCGGCGAAACGGCGTCGCGCAGCGACTTATGATCGCCGCCGAGGTGGCCGCGCGGCAGGAGGGCAAGACTGTTCTGGTGCTCGATACCGTCACCGGCGGTCCGGCAGAACGTCTCTATCAGCGAGCAGGCTGGCATCGCGTGGGAGACGTTCCCAACTATGCATTGATGCCTACCGGCGAACTTTGCGGGACGACGTTCTATTGCAAGCAGATTTGATCAGCCTTCTGTTTTCTCATCTGCCGTAACACGCACGGCCCTACGAGAGAGGGCCCTCTTCGGCCATCAGCAGCCTCTCGGGTTGACGCCGCCGAATGGCCGGATCCTTAGCAAGAAGAGCCACCTCTAGTACGCCTACGCATCGAATCCAGGGTGACCTCGAGGCGCGGAGATGCAATGTGAAAACCGGGCCAGTCGGGCATGCTCACTACCGGCCCTCCTCCCGTTGACTAGGTCACGCACCAGTCTTCAGGATGACCTTCGTCCAGCCTTTATCACGGTTGTCGAAGTGCTTATAGGCGTCGGGGGCTTCATCCAGGCGCAATTCGTGCGACACAATGAAAGACGGTTTGGCTCGCCCACGTGAATTAGATCGCGCAGTTGCCGATTGTAGGCCTTGACGTTGCACTGCCCGGTAGCGAAGCGCTGCCCCTTGAACCATGCCGTTCCCCAATCGAAAGCGAGCTGCCCCTTCTTGGCCAACTCGTCCTGGGCACCAGGGTCCTCGGGCACAAAAACGCCGACCACCCCAATTCCGCCCGTACTCTTGACCGACTTGACCAGGTTGTTCATCGTCGCGTTGGGCACTTCGTGACCATTGTGCTCATGGCATTGATAACCCACACACTCGCAACCGACGTCGGCGCCCTTTCCGTGCGTAAGAGATAGGATCTGTTCTACCGGATCCCCCTTTGAGTCGTCCACTGCGACTGCACCGATGCTTTGCGCAAGTCGCAAACGGTCTGGATGGCGGTCGACCACCATGACGTTGCAAGCGCCCTTGATCATTGCTGAATGAGCGGCCATCAGACCAACCGGACCGCATCCATAGATGACGACACTATCTCCCGGGCGCATGCCAGCCAATTCTGTCGCATGCCAGCCAGTGGGAAAGATGTCTGCCACCATCACGTAGTCGTTCTGCTTCTGTTCGGCATCAGGCGGCAGTTTCAGGCAATTGAAATCCGCCCATGGCACGCGAAGGTACTCTGCCTGGCCTCCCTCGTAAGGGCCCATGTCGGCAAATCCATAGGCTGCACCGGCCATGCCCTCTTTCGGATTGGCGGTGAGGCAAAAGCCCGTCAGGCCCGTTTCGCAGTTGCGGCAGTGTCCGCAACCAATATTGAATGGCATGCACACCCAATCGCCAACCTTAAGCCGCTCCACTGCGCTTCCCGCGTCGACGACGCGTCCCAGATTCTCGTGGCCAAAAATTCGGCCTGTTTCAAAATCCGTCCGCCCTTCGTACATATGAAGATCGGAACCACAGATATTTGTGCTCGTGATCTTGACGATGACGTCCGTAGAGCGCTCGATTTTCGGATCGGGAACGTCTACGACCCTTACGTCCTTCGGGCCTTTATAAACAACGGCTTTCATACAAGCTCCAATGTTGGGCACTTCAAAGCATGTGCCGGTCAGCGGCATGCGTTGCGGCCGCCCGGACTGCGTTTGCGTACGGCCCGGCGCAACGTACTTCCTCGCGTATCGCCCATGGCTGATGCCGAACCAGTCCTGAGTCCAACATGGCGACCGCATCGGTCGTGCCACGACTCATCCCCTGCTGCCTGCGTGTGCGCCTGCATTGGCCTTTTTGTCACCCCGACGGGATGTCATGGATGGCGCCCGGCAAATCTGGAGTAACTTCCGTGCGTCAATCTTTCAATCTCGACGAAACTTTCCATCCGTTTCTACGCCTCGCCATGCCCAATGGACAACGAAAGTATCTGCGCTGCAGTGCCGGCAACGCACCGCGCCGGGCATCGACTGCGGGGCGCGAGTGCAGAAGGGCTTTAGGCTCGCCAACATAGGAATTTCCTCTTACGATACGGCCTGTCGGTGCTCGCAGGCATATCGGGGCCGTTGTAACGTTCGATGAAGGGAGGGGCCAGGACGTGGAAAGTTTTCAAATCCTCGATCACATCACGGATGGCGTCATGGCGCTCGATCGAGAATGGAAGTTTCAGAACATCAACCAAACCGCTGCGCGGCTGCTCAAGCGTCGGTCTGCGGACCTGCTGGGGCGCGAGATCTGGGCCGAGTACCCCGATCTCATCGGATCGAGCTATGAAACAGCCTATCGGCAGGCGGCCGAGACGGGCATCCCCAGCACCGCGACCGACTTCTATGCGCCGCTCGGCACCTGGTTTGAAGTGCGGGCGTTCCCATCCGACGACGGTGTAATCGTGCTTGTCCGCGATGTCACCGAAGCGCGCGCGATCACCGAACGCTTGTCGCGCCAGGCAACGCATGACGAATTGACCGGCTTGATCAACCGGCGCGAGCTTCTACTGCGCCTGAACCGTCTCGTCGACGAAGGCGCGGCCGATTCCGTCGATCTGCTTTTCATCGACCTTGACCGTTTCAAGGATATTAACGACTCATTTGGCCACGCGGCGGGCGATGAAGTGCTGGGTGCCATTGGCGAGCGCCTTTCCGGCATGTCAGCGGAAGGCGGAAATGTGTCGCGCATTGGGGGTGACGAATTCGTTATTTCATCGTCGACGCCCCCGAGGGCGAGGCGACGCGCCTCGCGCGTGACGTCACAAATAGCATGCGCGAGCCGATTCAGACGCCATCCGTGCGGGCGTCGGTTGGGGCGAGCATCGGCGTTGCGCGCTATCCCATCTCGGCATCGAATGCGGGCGAGCTGCTGCGTAATGCGGATATCGCGATGTATCAGGCGAAGCGCGCGGGCGGCTCGCAGGTGTGGTCGTTCGGCAAAGAAGATGCGCTGCGCCTGTCGCATCGCCGGCGGCTACGCGCGGATCTGGAGAGTGCGAGCGCCGCGCGCCAGTTCGAGCTGTACTACCAGCCACAACTGGACCTGCATACCGGCCGCATTTTCGGAGCCGAGGCGCTTTTACGATGGAACCATCCGCAACTGGGGCTGCTCACGCCGGCCGACTTCCTTGACGTGCTACTTGAATCGTCGGCTTACGAGGCGACTGGCGACTGGCTGATTCGCCTGGCGTTCCGCCAGGCAGCGAAATGGCAGACCGAGAACAGCATCCCTTTCAAGGTCGCCGTCAATCTTTCGGCCACGACGATCCAGAATTGCGATCTTGCCGCACTGGTTGCGGAGGCGGCCGAGGCGGCATGCGTATGCCCTTCCGCACTGGATATTGAGGTGACAGAGAACGTCGTCATGAGCGACTTTGCCGCAGCGTCGCGTGCGCTTTCAGAGGTGCGAAGGCTCGGCGTGACCGTCTCGCTCGACGATTTCGGCACCGGCTACTCCAGCCTCGCATACCTCACACGGCTGCCTGTCGATCGCATCAAGATCGACAAGTCGTTCGTCCAGGAGCTCACGGCTAAGGAGACCTGTCATCGGGCACACGCGATGGTCGAAGCGATGGTCGCTCTCTCGCGCGCGCTGGGCATCAGAACAGTCGCGGAAGGCATCGAAACCGAAGCGCAATTCGCCCTCGTCAAAGAACTCGGCTGCGACGCCGTACAAGGATATTTAATTGGCAAGCCGGTACTGGCCGCGCGCATCGAACCTTACGCCAAGATATCGTTCGGGACGGTCGGAGCTTGATTGAGTCACGAAGCAGGAAGCGGATAGCGCGAGGGTCAAACGCAGCCCTAGGTGGCTTCGTTAGCTGTCATCAGCGCGGTCGTGACTCTGGGCTCGAGCCGGAGTACTAGCCGGCGGGTCCGTTTGCGCTGCCAAAGCGGTCAGTGGGTCAACTTAATCCGAAGGGCTGAGGCACAGGAGAAATTCGAGCAGTTGCAGGCGCTGATCGACCCCGTGGTGGGCCTGACGCTGGTATCTAACCTGACCGGCGGATTCGATCTGTCCGCCTATCCGCTCGATGGTCCGATTCCGGATCTGCCCGAAACCAACGGCACCAAGAGCCGCCAACAGTTGGTGGTAGATCTGGCGCGCCGCGAAAACCTGACCATCCGCCAGCTCTACCAGCGCGTGGCCGGCGCACGCGGCCATTGGCAACTGGTGGGCACCCCCACGCAGATTGCCGACGCCCTGGAAGAGCGCTTCCGCCACTACGGTGCCGATGGCTACAACATCATGGCGCCGTACCTGCCCGGTGGACTGCACGACTTTATCCGTCTGGTGTTGCCGGAACTGCGCCGTCGCGGCCTGTTCCGCACCGAATACGCCGGCAAGACGCTGCGCGACCACCTGGGTCTGAAGCGGCCGCCCCATCCTGCGGCCCTCGCCCGGCAGGCGTCTGAAGCTGCCATCGCCTGACTCCTCCGACTCTGCAAACCAATCATGCCCATCGACCTGTATGGCGCGCTTTACCCACGCCTGTTCTCGGAAATCATTCCGGCGCAAGGGCCGGCCTTCGACAATGCACACATCGAGCAGCGCGCGATGGAGCACGAGGCAGCCGGCTTTGACGGCGTGTTACTGCCGCACAATTCTGGCTGGGCCGACAACTTCCTGACGACCGCCCGGGCGGCCGGCGTGACAAAACGGCTGAAGTTCCTGCTCGCGCATCGTCCAGGGTTCATCTCGCCCACGCTTGCAGCCCGCAAGCTCGCCACGCTCGACCACTACACCGGCGGCCGGCTGCTGCTCCACATCATCACCGGCGGCCGTAACGCCGAGCAACGGCGTGACGGCGACTACCTCGACCATGACGAGCGCTACGCCCGCACGGACGAGTATCTTGAAATCCTCCGCAACGTCTGGACAAGTCACGATCCCTTCAGCCACGACGGCGCCTGCTATCGCTTCGAGAGTGCGTTTTCGGAACTCAAGCCGCTGCAGGCATCCGGCATCCCCATCTCCTTCGGCGGTGTGTCGTCCGCTGCCATCGCCGTTGCCGCACGGCACGCCGATATCTTCGCACTGTGGGGGAATCGCTCGATGGTGCGCGGGAGTTGACCGCCAGCTTGCTGGACGCGGCGCGCCCGTTGGGCCGACGGCCCACATTCAGCATCTCCATTCGCGTGATCCTCGGTGCGACGGAAGACGAGGCGTGGCGGCGTGCGCACGAGATCGAAAATCAGACCCGGGAAGTCGGACTCTGGAGTCCCGCCTCCTCTGTCTTCGGTGGCCACACACCGCCACCCAGCGCGGAGAATGAAGGCTCGCGACGTCTGCTTCGCCAGGTGGCCCAGGGGACGTGCTGGACCAGCGGCTTTTCATGGGGGTGGCAAAGGCCACCAATGCGCCTGGCAACACCACCGCTATCGTCGGCACGGCCGCCCAGGTCGCCGACGCGCTGCTGGCATACTACCGCGCAGGGATTGGCGGCTTCCTGTTCCGCGGCTTCGATCCACGTACTGATGCCGTCGAATTTGGCCGTGAGCTGATTCCCTTGCTGCGAGACGGCGCACGGCAGCTCGACGCGCAGCAGCAGGGCCACGCGGCCTGACCTTGGCGCGGGCCACTTATCACCCGAGCGGCTAACGACATGACAAATCGGCAGTTCCGGCACCGCGGGTATCGACCTACGATGGCCCGTCTGCCTCGTGCATCCACTCCTCCTGTATCCCTTGCCGATTGTCATGCGTTTTCCTGTCTTCCCCGCGCCCGTGCGCGCCGCGATGGCCGCGTCCATCGTCATCGCCTCTCTCTCCGCCGCTACAACTTACGCGTTGGCCCAGCAGCCGTTCCCGTCCAGGCCAATCACCTACGTGGTGCCCTATACGCCCGGCGGCACCAATGACAACGTCGCGCGCATCATTACCAGGCGGCTAGCCGAGAAGGCCGGGCAACCGGTAGTGATCGAGTACAAGGCCGGTGCCGGCGGCACGCTCGGTGCGGGCTTTGTGGCGGCATCTCCCGCAGACGGCTACACCCTGCTCAACACCTCGATCGGCAATGTGGCCATTGCACCGCAGTTGGTGACCGTGAAGTTCGATCCGTTCCACGACCTCGTGCCTGTCGCCTATATCGGCAACTCGTTGGCGACGGTAGCCATCAATCCTTCGCTGCCGATCCGGACGCTGCCCGAACTGATTGCCTATGCGCGGGCCAACCCCGGCAAGCTCACGTTTGCCAGTTCCGGCAACGGCACGCCGGGGCATCTGGCCGGCGAGTTGCTCAAGCGGCAGACCGGGATCGACATCCGTCACGTGCCCTACAAAGGCAGCGCGCCAGCCGTGGCCGACGTGGTCGCCGGCCATGTCGACCTGGTATTCGACCCGCTCAGCACGCAGTTCATCAAGCAGGGCAAGCTGCGGGCACTGGCCTACTTCGGCGGTGCACGTTCGCCCGACCTGCCCAATGTGCCCAGCGTGCGCGATGCGGGCGTCAAGGGCTGGGAAGAATCGCTGGCCGGCGCGTTCTTTATCACGGCGCCACGCAACTTGCCGCCGGAGGTGCTGGCAAAGCTGCGCCAGTGGATCGGCGAGATCCTGGCCGAACCCGACACCGTGGCAGCCCTGAGCCGCGTGCAGGTGGACGTGCAGACGCTGACACCGGAGCAGACTGCGCAACGCATTCGCCAGGTACACGAGATCGCCGCGCGCGTGGTCAAGGACAGCACCACGCAAGGCAACTGAGCGCACACCATCATGAAACTTGGTGGGACCCGGACCCGTATGTCCAGGACAAGGCGCGAGGCATCTATATCGACGTAGAGAAAATGCACGCGCTGAACCACGAGGGGCGGCATTTCTCGGTGGCGGGCCCGCTCAACGTCACGAACAGCGAGCAAGGCCAGCCCGTACTGATCCAGGCGGGCTCCTCAGGGCCGGGACAGCAACTGGCCGCGCGGCATGCGGAGGTTGTTTTCACTGCGCAACAGGATATCGGCGCCGCCCTCGAATTTGCTACCGGGCTGCGCAAGCAGGTGGCCGACGCGGGACGTGACCCGCGACATTGCCTGATCATGCCCGGCCTGATGCCGATTGTCGGCGCAACCGAGGCCGAGGCGCATGACAAGCTTGCGCGGTTGCAGTCCTTCACCGACCAGTCGAATGCGCTGGCCATCCTCGCCGAGCAACTGGCCGTCGACGTGTCGGGCTGCTCGCTCGACGCGCCACTGCCGCCCTTGCCCACCGATGTCGTCGTGCATAGCCGCAGCGCGCTGCTGATCCGGCTGGCGCGCGAGCGTGGCCTGACGCTGCGCCAGCTCTATCATCTTGTCGCCAGCGCGCGGGGCCACCAGATCGTGGCGGGCACCGCCGAGCAGGTGGCCGACCACATGGTCGAATGGGTACGTGCCGGCGCCGCCGATGGCTTCAATATCATGCCGGCCTACTTTCCCGGCGGCTTCGAAGACTTTGCAAGCGAGGTCGTGCCGATCCTGCAAGCCCGTGGTGCATTCCGCCGCGAGTACGAGGGCCACACGTTGCGAAACCACCTGCAACTGCCGCATCCCCAGCGACGTTAGCGGCACGGCCGATCGCGCGGTCTTCGCCGTCAACCCAGCTTGCCATAGCCTAACCGGTGAGCGTCCAGCGCCATGGCGGCAATCGGCTGGTACGCCGCCGCAGTCGTCCGCACGACGTCGTCCATATGCAGGCGCGACCTCAGGCCGGCGTCGTCGCGAAGCGCCTCGCGCAAGGCCACGCGGACCTGCCGCACCAGTGGCGTGCGGGCGCGCCGCGATGCAATGAAGGGCAACCCGGGCACGGCTCGCGTCAAGCCAATCTGGCGGATGCCGGCCACCAGCGCCGGGTGATGTTCGGCCGCAAATGCCAGTGTCACGCAATCGATAGCCGCCACATCGGCCCTGCGGTCGGTAATTGCCGCCAGCGAGGCCAGATGCGAGCCCGTGTGCACGACTTCTCCGAAGAAATGCCCATCCCTGGCCAGCGGCGCAACGACGTGGCGCAGGGCGTTCATGCCGCTATGCGAATCGGCGCCGTTGCACGCGGCTCGCGCACCCCTGCAGGCCTCGATCGTTGCCGGCCCGTCGTCCGCACGCACTACTATCGCGCTGCGGTAGGTCTGCCGATGGCAGCCGGAAACCGCAAAGCGCGGCGTGCCGATCAGCCGGACATAAGGCACCAGGCCGTGTACGAGCGGATACCCGCAAGTCTGCGACAACAGCAGGTCGTCGCGGCGCCAGAAGGCATGCAGCGCATCGGCGCCTTCGCCGGGGTCCACCGCCACGAGCGCCACCGGCGTACGGGCACGCGCGAGCAACTGCCCGACCCGGTCGATCAGCAGCAACCAGTCCTGGCGCAATGGCGCGGATACGTTGTACATGGGCAGCGCTGCCACCCAGCGCTCAAGCCTTGCCATGATCGACCGAAGCCTCCATGGGAAGCACAAGCATGCCGTCGAACCGGGGATGAACGACCGGTGCCACGGCGCGCCAGGCATAGCGCAGCAGCCACTCGCGATAGCCCCGTACGAAGAATCCTTCGTTTCGCGCAAGGTAGTCGCACGCGCGGCGCCGATAGACCCACCCCAGTGCAAACCAGGGTACGGCCGGAAGATCATGGTGCACGAGGTGGAAGTTGTTGTTCAGGAACAGCAGCCGCCAACCCAGTCCGGCATCATTGATCACGCTCCGTGTCGCATCGGATCCCGTCGGCCGGTGTTCCTGGAAGGAGCGGATCGCCGCCAGCGATAGCGCAGGATACGCAACCCCGGCCAGCATCAGCCAGGCAGGCATGCCGCACTCAAACTGCAGCCATGCCAGCAATACCGACAAGGTGGCAAGATGCGCCGCCCACACCGGCAGATCGCGCCAGTCGCCAGACCGCACCCGCAAAAGCGCGTCGCTGACGATCGACCCGATGGAGAACGCCGGCTGTAGCAGCAGGCGCCCTGCCATCGTGTTGCGTGCTTTATAGATGCGACGCAACATCGGCGGCGTGGCTTGCCACGCGCCCGCATCGAGGAAGTAGCTTTCCGGATCGGCGACCGGATGCGTCAGGTCAGCCTCATGGTGCAGCAGGTGTGCCCGCCGGTACAGCGCATAGGGCAACCACACTGCCAGCGGCGCCGCACCGAGGCACGCGTTGAGCCACGGCACGCGGGTGGGATGCCCGTGCATCAACTCGTGCTGCAGCGACAGATACCACGTGGTGCACAGCGTCAGCAGTGCGCACGCCAGAGGCAGCCCGAGCTGCCGGGCATGGGTTGCCACGCCAAACCAGGAGCCATACACGGCCACGACCAGCATCCAGGTGGGCAGTTCGGTGCGCCACATCCAATGCCGCGCCGCCTGCGCAAGTTCCATGCGCTGCTGATCGTCGAGATAAGTGGTCATGGGCGCTGGGTCCGTGAAAATGGGAAACGACGCCGCAGCATACGAGCGCCAGTACACGCTCAGGAACGAACGATTGCCGATAACGATATGCACGGCGACCACCTCGCGTCACATGCGCTGCGCGCTGGCTGCATCCACCGGATTTGCTTAGTCGGATTCCTTCGTTGACGTACCTGGCAGCTCCGTTCACAACATAGTCAGACGACCAACACGGAGAGCCCTGCCATGACCGATCTGCTCGACTGGTTCACGGCCATCTGCGCCGTGGTCCTGGTCTACGCCGCGCTGCGCCATCCGCTGTACCCGCCCCACAAGGGCGGCGAGCCCTCGAAGCGCCAGCCGCCCGGTTGACCGCACAAGCCCGGCGCGCATATCGAAGTACGAAAAGATTTGTTCGTATCGAACGCCGCACTCCATAAGCTGACTGATCCGCGACATTGCGCGATTCCTGCCGACATCGTGTCGGCAGGCGTGTCCGGACTCATAACTGCATTCATCATGCTGCGCCGCAGACTGCTCGACTCGTTGAAACTCGCACTGGCGGCCTTTGCCTACGCCACCTGCGCCACCCCGTCCATCGCCAACACGCCGATCGATGGATTCCCGAACAAGACCGTGCGCATCATCGTGCCGGTAGCCGCTGGCGGCAGCGCCGACAAGCTGGCCCGCACGCTGGCGCAGAAGCTCAGCGAGCGGTGGCACCAGAGCGTGGTGGTCGAGAACGTGTCGGGCGCAAGCGGCACGATTGGCGCAGGCCAGGTGGCGCGCGCCACGCCGGACGGCTATACGCTGCTGCTGGGCGGCGAAGGCGTGACGCTGAACGCGTCGCTGTTCAAGCGGCTACCCTACGATACGCGCCATGCATTCCGTGGGGTGATCAAGGCCGTGGTCAGTCCCCAGGTGCTGGTGGTCCGGCCTGATCTGGGCGTGAAGACCTTTGGCGAATACCTTGCCCTTACGAAGCGCAAACCGGGCGAGTTTGCGCTGGGACTGCCGGGCAATGGCGGCATCGCCCATGTCGCGCATGAAATGCTGTCGCGCCAGCTTGGCATCGAGGTCAACTACATTCCCTATCCCGGCGGTGGCCCCGCCACGCTCGACCTGCTGGGCGGCCATATCGATGGCACGCTGATCACGCTGGCCGCAGTTACCGACTATGTGCGCAACGGGCGCCTGACCGCGCTGGCCGTCACCACGCCCTATCGTTCGAAGGCGCTGCCGCAGGTACCCACCATGGCCGAGGCCGGCGCGCCCGGCTTCGCCGTCGAAAGCTGGCAGGGCCTGCTGGCCCCGGCCGGCACGTCAACCGACATCGTCGAGCGCATCAACCGTGATGCCACGGCCGTACTGGCGCAGCCGGGCACCCGGCAGCAACTCGAAGAAGCCGGTTTTGTCGTGGTGGCATCTTCGGCGCAAGCACTCGACGACACGCTATCGAAAGACCTGCCGCGTTACGCGGCGGTCATCGCGTCGGCGGGCATCAAGCTGAACTAGCTGCAGCGCGACGCCCCCCACTCCTTCCACAGCAAACCTGCCCTTGCCGCGCGGCGATGCCTTCTTAGGGCATCGGTTTCCTGGCGCCAACTTCACCTGCCCCATGACATCCACCTACACCCTGCGCGCCATTGCCGCGCTCGCACTGACTCTCCTCGCCACCCAGCCGGCACGCGCCGACGCCACGCTCGACAAGATCAAGCAGCGCGGCAAGGTTGCCATCGGCGTGCTGGTCAACGGAGGACCATTTGGATCGATCGATCCGGCCACCCAGCAACTGGTCGGCTGGAACCCCGAACTCGCCCGTGACCTGGCCAAGCGCCTCGGGGTGGAAGCTGAGCTCGTACAGGTCAACCCGTCCAATCGCGTGCAGTTCCTGCAGGCTGGCAAGGTCGATCTGCTGATTGCCTCAATGGAATACAACCCGGATCGTGGCGAACTGCTGTCCTACGCACCCACGCCGTTCTACCGCGTCGGCGGCACCGCTGCGGTGCTCAAGACCAGCGGCATCCATCAGTGGGAAGACCTGCGCGGCAAGACCGTATGCGCCTCGCAGGGCAGCAGCTTCGTGAAGCCGCTGCAGGAGCAGTATGGCGCGCAGGTGCGCGGGTTCAAAACGGCATCCGAATCCCTGCTGGCGTTGCGCGGCGGCCAATGCGTGGCAGCCGTGCATGACGCCACGCTGATTCATCCGCTGCTGCGCTCCAATACCGAGTGGGCCGGCTATGCCGCACCGATTACGACCGAGATCCTGCCGGCGCCGTCGGTGGTCTGGGCGCGCAAGGGTGAGACGGATACCGTCGCCGCCGTGGACAAGGTAGTGCAGGAATGGCATCGCACCGGATGGTTGATCGGCACCGAGAAGCGGCTGGGCATTACGCCGCCGCAGCCGGTGCTGTCCGAACTGCAGGCAAGATTCAAGGGCTGAGGGAAAGCACGCGATGAACAAGTACCTCGCATCGGCCGCCCTGCTACTGGCCGGGTTCGCCACGGCCCATGCCGCCTGGGCCGACGCCACGCTCGACAAGATTCGCCAGCGCGGCAAGCTGTCAGTTGGCATCGATGGCCCCAGCCCGCCGTTCGGCATCCTCGATACCGCTACCGGAAAGACCGGCGGCTACCAGACGGAACTGGCGGCCGATCTGGCGCGTCGCCTCGGCGTGCAACTGGAAACCGTTCCGGTGACGGCGTCCACGCGCGTGCAATTCCTGCAGGCGGGCAAGGTCGACCTGCTGGTGGCGAATATTCAGTGGACGCAGGAACGCAGCGAGATCCTGAGCTTCGCCCCCACGCCTTACGACCTGGTCGGCGGCGCCGCCATGGTGTCCAGGCAAAGCGGCATCAAACGCTGGGAGGACCTGCGCGGCAAGGTGGCCTGCGTCTCCCAGGGCAGCAACTTCGCCAAGCCGCTGGCCGAGCAGTACGGCGCCATCGTCAAGGGCCTGCGCGGCATTCCGGAATCGCTGCTCGCGCTCAAGGGCGGCACGTGCGCGGCATCCGTGCATATCCAGCCGGCGCTGTACCAGACGCTGAATGGTCCCAACCGCGCCGAGTGGACCGCCTTTGCGCTGGCCACCGAAGACCAGTTGATTCCCTCGCCAACTGTAGTGTGGACGCGACGCGGCGAGCAGGACACCGTGGCCTTCGCCGACAAGGCCATCCGGGACTGGCATCGCACGGGATTCTTGCTCGACCAGGCACGCAAGTTTGGCGTGCCGGAAGGCGCCTACATCCGGCCGGCGCACGATCACGCACGTCAGGGCAAGTTCGATGTGGCGCCGCAGGACTTCGCGGTCTTCACGGAAGGCCGCAAGTCATGAGCGCGCCGACCATTCCGCTGTCCCAGCGTGCCCGCCGCGTCCGCCTGTCTCCCATTGCGGCGGCCGGGCAGCGTGCCGCCGCGCTGATCAGTCAGGGCCGTGACGTCCTGACGCTCACCTCCGGCGAGCCGGAGTTCGACACCCCGCCTGCCATCCAGCAGGCCGCCATCGCAGCCATGGCACGCGGCGAGACGCGGTACACGCCAACGCCGGGCACGCAGGCGTTGCGTCGCGCCGTCGCCGAGCGCTTTTCCGCCGACCACGCGATCCACGTCACGCCGGCGGAAGTGTTCATCGGCAGCGGCGGCAAGCAGGTGATCTTCGACGCGTTTGCCGCCACGCTGGACGCTGGCGACGAAGTTATCGTTCCCGCACCCTACTGGTCCTCGTTTCCGGACATGGTGCGCGTCAACGACGGCAACCCCGTCATCGTGCCGTGCGACCGGCAAAGTGGTTTCAAGCTGAGCGCGGGCGCGCTGGAAGCAGCCATCACGCCGCGCACGCGCTGGGTGATCCTGAATTCGCCGTCGAATCCTTCCGGCGCGGTGTACACGGAGCACGAACTGCTGGCGCTGGCCGACGTGCTGCGTCGGCATCCGCACGTGCTGGTGCTGCTCGACGAAATCTACGACCAGATCCGCTATGTCCCGCCTGGACGGCATTGGCTGACGCTGGCGCCCGACCTGCGCGGGCGCTCGCTGATCCTCAATGGCGCTTCGAAGACCTATGCGATGACCGGCTGGCGCATCGGCTGGGGCATCGCACCGGCCGAACTGGTGCAGGCGATGACGGCGATCCAGTCGCAGGTCTCATCAGGTGCCAATTCCATCGGACAGGCCGCAGCCGCGGCGGCGCTACTGGCCAACGACCGGGTTTTCGTCGAGCAGGCCCGCGACGCCTATGCGCGCCGTGCCGCCTCGACCGTCGCGGCGATCAACCGCATTCCCGGGTTGCATCTGCTGCCGCCCGACGGGGCCTTCTTCGCCTACATCCACTGCGGCGGACTGATCGGACAGGTGCGGCCCGACGGTCAGGTGCTGGCCACCGACAGCGACGTGGTGGACTGGCTGCTGGACAGCGCGGGCGTTGCAGTCGTGGAAGGCGCGGCCTATGGGCTCTCACCGTACTTCCGCCTGTCGTTCGCCGCTGCGGACAACGTGCTGGAAGCGGCATTGCAGCGCATTGCGCAGGCCGTGGCGACACTGCGCCCCGCGTTGGTGGAGGCGCGCCCATGATCGACGCCTGGATCGTTTCCGGGATCGCGGCGCTGAAATCCCTGGGCCTGAACTACGCCTTCGTTCTCGATACCACCGAGCGCACTGCGTTCCTGCATGGACTGGTCGTCACGCTGCAACTGTGCGCGCTGACCATCCCGTGCAGCCTTCTGGCGGGTGCCGCCCTGGCGGCAATGCTCACATCCGGCAACAAGGCCCTGGCTACGCCAGCACGCGCGTTCGTCGAGTTGACCCGCAACACGCCCACGCTGGTGCAGCTCTATTGCGGCTTTCTCGTGCTGAACATGCTGATCACCCAGCATCTGAGCAGCCTGGGCAGCAGCAACCCGCTGACGCCGTTCTTCTGGGTGGTGGGCGTCGTGTCGCTGCACAAGGCGGTGTTTCATGCCGAGGCCCTGCGCGCCGGCATCGAGGCCGTTCCGCGCGTCACGCTGGAGGCCGCGCGCTCGCTGGGGTTCTCGCGCAGGCAACTGCTGCTGCAGGTGGAACTGCCGCTGGCCGTCCGTTTTGCGCTGCCGGCGCTGGTCAACAACCTCGTCGACCTGGTCAAGATGACGGCCGTCGCGTCGGCCATCGCCGTGGGCGACGTCACGTACGAGTCCATCATGATCTGGACCCAGCGCGACAACGTGCTGGAATTACTGTTGCTGATCCTGGCGTTTTTCGGCGTGCTGACCTGGCTGGTCAGCCGCACGGGCCGCTGGCTGGAACTGCGCTTGAGGATGCCCGGCTATGGCCAGTAACCCGCTTGCCCTGCCCTGGCGCACCGCGCCTCACCCCGTCAGGCACGCCCTTGCCAGGCCCTGGGTGCTGGCCGCGCTGTGCGTGCTGGCCGCGATCGGTTTCTGGACCGCCACCGGCAGCACCCCGGCTGCATTCCGAAACCTGTGGACGTGGTCGCCCGCGCTGCTGCGCGGCATGTGGGCCAATATCGAGATCAGCATCCTGGCAATGGCACTCGGCACGTTGGCTGGCCTGTTGATCGGCGCGTTGTCGCTATCCACCCGTCGCTGGACACGCCACCTGGCACGGCTGTGGGTACAGGCGTTCCGCAACGCACCCATCCTGGTGCTGGTGTACTTCACCACCTATGTGTTTCCGTTTGAACTTCACATTGGCCAGTGGACGGTGCCGTTTCCCGACTGGATCAAGGTCGTGCTGGGCCTTGCCCTGCCTGCCAGTGCCAACGTGGCCGAGATATTCCGGGGCGCGATCCAGTCGATTCCGGCCGCCCAGTGGGAGGCAGCCCAGTCGCTGGCGTTCCGGCGCAGCCAGATCTTCCGGCTGATCGTGCTCCCGCAGTGCCTGCGGCGCATGTTGCCGCCGTGGATGAACCTCTACGCCAGCATCACCATGAGCACGTCGCTGGCCTCGCTGGTTGGCGTGCACGACGTGGTCGATACCGCCCAGGTGGCCAGCAATACCGTGGCCCGCACCGACTTTACTGTGCTGGTCTATTTCACGCTGCTGGCCCTGTTTTTTTCCTATTGCTATCCGATCGCGCGCGCCACGCGTGCGCTGGAGCGTCGTCATGACCGCCACTGATTCCTTTCTGCGCAACCGCCAGACGCAGGCGTCCGCCGACTCGCCCGCCAGGCCGTTGGTCGCATTGCACGACGTGCACCTGACCTTCGGCGACAACACGGTGCTCAAGGGTATCGATGTCGAGGTGCGGCGCGGCGAGGCCGTGACCATCATCGGGCCATCCGGCTCTGGCAAGAGCACGATCCTGCGCTGCATTACCGGCCTGCTGCGACCGCAGCAGGGGCAGATCCGCGTTGGCGACACCGCCGTGGAAACGCTCCGCACCGAGGACGAACTGATTGCGCTGCGCAAGCGCGTGGGTTTTGTCTTCCAGCAGTACAACCTGTTCCCGCACCTGACCGTGCTCGAAAACCTGGTTATCGCCCCCACCCGGGTGATCGGCCGCAGCCGGCGCGAGGCCGAGCAGGAAGCGCATGCGCTGCTGGGCAAAGTGCGGCTGTCCGACAAGGCGCACGCGTATCCGGGCGAACTGTCGGGCGGTCAGCAGCAACGCGTGGCGATTGCCCGGGCGCTGGCGATGCGGCCCGAGCTGATCCTGTTCGACGAGGTCACGTCGGCGCTTGACCCCGAAACCGTCGGCGAAGTCCTGACCGTGATCCGCGAACTCGTGGAAGACGGCATGACGTGCGTCCTGGTTACCCACGAGATGCGCTTTGCCGCCGAGATCAGCGATCACATCTACTTCACCGAAGCGGGTCGAATCGTCGAGCATGGGCCGCCCGAACAAATCTTCGGCAATCCCAGCCACGAGCGCACGCGAGCCTTCTTGCGCCGGGCGCTGGGTGCCATTCCGCGCCTGCCCGCCGAGTTCAACGCCGCATTCGCTCCGGCACCCGCAACCACCCAAGGCTGACAAGGATCATCCATGAGCCAGAATCCCACGGACGGCATCCATACGCGGCTGCTGCATGCCGGTGCGCCACGACTGCACGATGGTGCCGGCCCCGTCAACGTGCCCGTGGTGCGCACCAGTACCGTCCGCTTCGAGAACGTCGAGACCCTGACCGACCGCCATCACCGGCGCTCGCATGGCGAGCGGATTGCCACCTATGGGCGTCACGGCCTCGACACCCATGAGGCGCTGGAAGACGCGCTGTGCACCCTCGAAGGCGGGCATCGTGCCTTCCTGGCGCCCTCCGGCCTGTCGGCAATCACACTGGTGCTGCTGGCGCTCCTCGGCCCCGGCGACCACGCACTGGTTTCCGACACGGTCTATGCGCCGCTGCGCCGGGTCGACCAGACGCTGCTGCAGCGGCTCGGCGTGGAAGTCGAGTATTTCTCCCCGCACATGACGACCTCGATGAACTGATTCGCACGAACACGCGGCTGGTCTATCTGGAATCGCCAGGCTCCCTGCTGTTCGATGTCCTCGACTTGCCCGCGCTGACGGCCATTGCACGCGCCAAAGGCGTGCCCGTCGCCATCGACAACACGTGGAGCGGCGGCTGGTTCCTGCAGCCTTTAGGGCTGGGCGCCAATATTTCGATCCAGGCGGCGACCAAGTACATCGCAGGTCACTCCGACGTCATGCAGGGCGCGGTCGTGGTGGACAGCCCGACGCTGGCCGAGCGCATCGCGACCGCGCACGAGGCGCTGGGCCTCACCATCGGTGCCGACGACGCCTACCTGGCGCTGCGCGGGCTCCGCACGCTGCCCGTACGGCTGGCGCAGCACCAGCGCAACGCGACGGAGGTGGCGCAATGGCTGCAGCAACAGCCGCAGGTGTCCCGAACCTTCTATCCCGCACTGCCCGACAACCCCGGTCATGCGCTCTGGAAACGCGATTTCACGGGCGCCAGCGGACTGGTCTCGTTTGCCCTGCAAACCAGCGACCACGCCGCCGCCAGCCGGCTGGTTGACGCCCTGCGGCTGTTTTCGATCGGCGCATCGTGGGGCGGCTATGAGAGCCTCGCGCTGGTAGCGCCTCCGGAGCGCCTCAACGCCTCCCGAGACTGGCAGGAACACGGTAACAACGCGCCGGTCATCCGCCTGCATGTCGGGCTGGAAGATCCACGCGACCTGATTGCGGATCTGCGGCAAGCCTTCCAACGGACCATCGCCTAGGACTGACATGAGCGACATCGACCAATTCGCGCGGGACACGCTGCGGCTGCTTGGCCCGGCTCCCGACAACTGGGTGCCCCAACGCGACGGCATCGACCACAATGTCATGATTGTCGGCGGCGGCCAGGGCGGCACTGCCATCGCCCACGCACTGCGGCGGGCCGGCATCGGCGGGGTTTCCGCGATCGACGCCGCAACAGACCCTTCCGGCGCCGGCGTCTGGCTTACGCGCGCACGGATGCACAAGCTGCGCACGCTGAAATCGCTGGTAGGACCGGAACTCGGTATCACCGCGCTGGGCTTCCAGCAGTGGTTCGAAGCCCGACACGGCCTGGACGCCTTCGCGGCGCTCGACCGCATTCCGCGCGCCGATTGGGCCGCGTATATCGCCTGGTTCCGCGACTTTCTCGATATCGACGTTCGCCACGGCACCCGGCTCGTCGACATCGCTCCGGCTGAAGACGCTGGTCCGTCTGCCCTGCGGCTAACGCTGGAAGTCGGCGGTGTGAGGCACTTCGAAACGGCGCGCAAGCTGATCCTGGCCAATGGCGTAGCCGGCAACGGTGCGCCATTCATACCGGCCTACCTGCAGGCCGCTGCGCAGGCGGGACTCGCTGCGCATACGGCCGATGCCATCGACTTTTCGGAGTTACGCGGCAAGACGGTTGCGGTGATCGGCGCGGCAGCCTCGGCGTTCGATGCGGCGGCTGTGGCGCTGGAAGCTGGCGCGCAGGCGGTACGGCTGTTCTCCCGGCGTGATCACATTGCGGCGCAGGCCGTGGCCAAGCCACGCATGTACCCCGGCTTCTTCGAGAACTACGCAAGCCTGTCCGATGCGCAGCGCTGGCAGCACGCGGTACGTTATCGCCGCGCCGGCTCGACGCCGCCGCCCGATGCCGTCAAGCGCGCCACCGTCCACCCGAACTTCCATCTGCATCTGTCCTCGCCGTGGCAGGCTGCCACGCTACGAGACGGCGGCGTTGAAGCCCATGTGGCAGACCACACATTTGCGTTCGACTTCGTGATCGCCGGCACGGGCTACACCACCGACCCTGCCGACCGCGCCGAACTGGCCAGCATCGCACCATTGATCGCCCGCTGGCGCGACCGGTACGAACCACTACCGGGCGAGCGCGATGACGCGCTTGGCGCTTCGCCCTATCTCGGCGCCGGCCTTGAATACACCGAAAAGCATCGGGGGGCCGCTCCCTGGCTCGGCGCGATCCACATATTCAATCCCGCTGGATACGCCAGCACTGGCATTCCACTGGGGGATATCCCGAGCATGCGGCGCGACATCCCCCGGATCGTGTCGCGCGTCAGCCACGACCTGTTTCACGCCGACCTGGAGCTGCACCAGGCACGCGCGCTCGCTGACGTGACGCCCGACTTCGATCCAGACCTTTACGAGCATGCCATCTGGCGTGGCTGAATGACACAAAGGGGGCATTGCCCCTTTGTGTCGTCCCGAGTCCTTGCCGCTGGCCTCAGCTTGCTGTCTCGGCGGCCCGGATCAATCGGAAGCCGATATCGCCCTCGCGCCCGAGCTGTTCCACAAGATTGACCTCCCAGTCGAGGTAAGCCTGGAAGCCGGCATTGCGCTGTGCCAAGTCGGCATGCTGATACGGGCTGAACCAGTAGTCGTCGTCACCGGTCAGCACCCGCTCGCCGCCCGTACCGACGGGTAGACCTGCAGCCGCCCAGGCCTGCGTGCCGCCAGTCACGTAGCGGACATCGCGGCCCGTTCGCGCCGCCAGTTCCGCGGCCACCACGCGGGCGAGCACGCCATCAGAGGAGGTGACCAGAATGGCGTGCTCGGCCGGAACGTCGGCGATCAGCGCTTCGAGCCGATCCGGGACGGCGAAGTACGCACCCGCTGCATGACGCTTCTCGTAGGCTGACCTTCGCTCCACGTCGAACAGCCTCGCCGTGCCGGAGGTCAGCCGTTGCGCGGCCTGCTGTGTTGATACCGAGACAGCAGCGGGACGCGATGCCAGCACACGGACTGGCTCCTGGCCGGTCACGAGAGCCGCGTCGGCCGACGGTGCGTAGACGAACACTTCGTGCCCGCCAAGCTGCGCCAGCCAGGCGGCCGTGGTCAGAGCGCGCACGCCGTCGAAGTCCGCCAGCACGATGCGGGCACGACGCGTGGCGAGATACTCGTCGGTGGCCTGCACCAATTGGCCACCAGGTGCCCAGCGCCAGCCGGGTAGATGGCCGGATTCATACTCGCTGCGCGTGCGCACATCGAAACGGTACAGGGTGTGCGTCTGCGATGCTGCCTCCAGCGCTGCCAGGCCGGATTCGTCGATCCGGCGCACACCGGCCCGGGCGGCCACGCCTTCGGCGCGGGAACGGGCGCCTTCGAGCGCGGCAGCCGTCGGCTCCGGCAGCGGCGTCACGCGTCCTTGTGCCAGTGTCCGGCCCGACAGCAGCCAGGCCATGGTGCCGTCCTTGAGCGACGCCACCGGGTTGGGGATGCCCGCATCGATCAACGTCTGCGCCCCCACAATGCTGCGCGTGCGGCCTGCGCAATTGACCACCACGAGCGTGTCGGGGTTCGGCGCCAACTCGCCGATCCGGTAGACCAGTTCCGCACCAGGCAGACTATGTGCGAACGGCAGGCTGAAATCGGCAAACTCCTCCGTTGTGCGGCTATCCACCACGACGATGTCTGCGCCCGCCTCGATACGGCGGTGCAATTCGTCGGCATCGATCCACGGCGTGTGTTTCTCGTGTTCGACGATTTCTCCAAAGGCCTTGCTTGGTACGTTGCTGCCGGTGAACAGTTCGTTGCCCGCCGCCACCCAGGCCGCCACGCCACCCTCCAGCACCGACACATTGCCCCAGCCCAGCCGTACCAGCTTTGCCGCGGCCTGGTGCGCGAGCGCGTCGGCATTGTCGCCACCGTCGAGCAGGACGATGCGCGTGTTGCGCCTCGGTACCAGCCGATCGATCAGCAGTTCCAGTCGCCACAGCGGGGCGGAAGCAGCCAGCAACGGATGGCCCTTTGTATGAACGCCAGTCTCGCGGACATCGAGCAGGGCGATCTCCTGCCCGTCTGCCAGCCCAGCCTTCAACGAGGCAACGTCCGTGACGGGCGCGGCCAGCCGGCGCGGCGGCCCGAAACGGCGATAGCTGCCACCTGCCTTGCTTTCGAACACCACGCGGCCCGCGAGCCGATCCAGTGCGAGGCCATAGAAATGCAGATGCAGACCGTTCTCCTCGCCAATCAGTTCGATGGTATGCACGTCGTCGGGCAACAGCGTTACCGACGAGCCCGCCACGACATCGCGCTCCTCGATCTCGCGCAGCTTGTCGCGCGCCGGGTCGTCCGTGGCCTCCCGCGCATAGAAGTTGTTGCGCTCGCGGCCGGTGACGCCGGCGATGATCGCCCACGTGGTGTGGTCGTGCGGCGGCTGTGCCTTGCCCGGGAGACCGGCCGAGACATACAGGGCGAATCGGCCATCGAGGTCCTCGGCCAGCCTGTAGACCTGAGCGGGGTTACTGGCCGACACCGGAAAGTGCGCATCAGGAAATAGCTCGCGTTGCTGGCCCAGCGATTCGAGCAACCTCGCCACCGGCGCAAGTTGGGACTTGTCTGTCACATCAGCGTGGCCGAGGATACGGCGCGTCTCGGCGATAAACCGTGCCACGGCCTGCTGGCGGCGGCTGGCGGTGTCGGTTCCTGAAGCGGCAGCATGCAATATCTGGGATGCGGTCATGGCTAAGGCCCAATAGTTCTTGGATCGGATGGGGACAAGCCACCGACTCTAGGGGCTACCGCCTATACAAGGAACGAACAAACGCGCACATGGTTATGCGCAAACGGCGCATAGCGGCCATTCTCGGCCATTGCTATATGTCTCGCGAGCGTCTGCTATCCAATGACGAACTGACGCTGACACGGAGTTTCGGCTATTCGTTCGGTTTTGCAGCGTAAGGACTAGTAGCACCGGCTAATTAGATCGACCACCAACATGACAGCCTCGACCAATAGACGCGCAGGCAATTCACCGCTCCCATACGCACCTGAAGTACCCTGCTCTGCATGCCCAAGAATGGCGTGCCGCACTGAATCACCGACTCCGGCGATACGCGGATGTCAGGGTTGCCCACTTCCGTTACACCACGAGCTACCGCATCCGCCGTCTTGTCAGTGGGATTGTTCTCGCGCCGCCAGATGGGGATGAGGCAGGCCAGTGTGACCTTGTTCGCCTTCGGCGCAAGCGTCTCGACCCCACCCTGCGTGCTCACAGATGCAGCCGGGGCCGACGTAACAGCAACCTGCTGGCGAGCGACTGGTTCACCCCGCTTTAGGCTGAACTCGTCATCAAGCTGGACGGCAGCACGAAGTGCAAGGCGGGCCGCCATAGGGCGATCTTTGGTGCGGAGGCTATAGATAATCTCCCGCCTGCCATACGCGGCAACGAGATCAACAGGGATTTTCTTGCGGAAGTAGTAGACGCCGTTTCGGCGGGTGATGTGCATCGCTGACTCTCCCTCGGTGTAAGTGACACGCGGAAGGTGCAGCGGTGTAAGACTGTCTCTTAGCGGATTCCCCAGCCCCTCAAGGGCTGGGGTCCACATTCGCCATTACTGGCGGAGACGGAGGGATTCGAACCCTCGATCCAGGTTTTGGCCCGGATGCTCCCTTAGCAGGGGAGTGCCTTCGACCTCTCGGCCACGTCTCCCAAACTTTTGTTGTGCAAGGGAGGCTGCACAACAGAGCGCGTATTCTAGCGAGGCAGTCTCGACTGGTCAATGAATTTCTCGTGACCCGTGACAAAATCATGTCAATCCTGCCGCGCCCGAATTGTCAGAAGCGGATCACGCCTGATCCAGTTCGAACACCTTGTGCAGGGCGCGGACGGCCAGCTCCATGTACTTCTCGTCGATCAACACCGAGATCTTGATTTCCGAGGTGGAGATCATCTGGATGTTGATGCCCTCTTCCGACAGCGTGCGGAACATCTTGCTGGCGATGCCCACGTGCGAACGCATGCCCACGCCCACCACCGACACCTTCGACACCTTCGGGTCGCCCGACACGCTGCCGGCACCGATATGGGCCTTCACGCCGTCGTTCAGGATCGTCAGCGCGCGCTGGTAGTCGCCGCGCGGCACGGTGAACGTGAAGTCGGTCTTGCCGTCCACCGACTGGTTCTGGATGATCATGTCGACGTCGATGTTGGCGTCGGCGATCGGGCCCAGGATCTGGTAGGCGATGCCCGGCTTGTCCGGCACGCCCAGCACGGTGATCTTGGCCTCGTCACGGGCAAAGGCGATGCCGGAGATGACGGCTGCTTCCATTTCAGATTCTTCCTCAAAGTAATCAGCGTGCCCGAATGCATTTCCTGTTCGAGCGGCATCAGGGGGTCGGTCAGCGACGACAGCACGCGCGTCTTCACGCGATACTTGCCGGCGAACTCGACCGAGCGGATCTGCAGCACCTTCGAGCCCAGGCTGGCCATTTCCAGCATTTCCTCGAAGGTGATCTGGTCCAGGCGGCGGGCGTCCTCGACCACGCGCGGATCGGTCGTGTACACGCCATCCACGTCGGTATAGATCAGGCACTCGTCGGCCTCGATGGCGGCGGCAATCGCCACGGCCGAGGTGTCCGAACCCCCGCGCCCCAGCGTGGTGATGTTGCCCTCGTCGTCGATACCCTGGAAGCCGGTGACCACCACCACCTTGCCGGCATCGAGGTCGCCCAGGATGCGCTCGTCATCGATCGACTCGATACGGGCCTTGGTGAAGGCCGAATCGGTCTTCACCGGGACCTGCCAGCCGGTATAGCTGACCGCGTCGATGCCTTCGCCATGCAGCGCGATGGCCAGCAGCGCCACGCTGGCCTGCTCGCCCGTGGAGGCCAGCATGTCCAGTTCACGCGGGTCCGGCTGCGCGGAAATTTCCTTGGCAAGGCCCAGCAGGCGATTGGTCTCGCCCGACATGGCCGAAGGCACCACGACAACGCGGTGACCGGCGCGGTGCCACTTGGCTACGCGCTTGGCGACATTCTTGATGCGTTCCGTGGAACCCATCGAAGTGCCGCCGTATTTGTGAACGATGAGAGCCATCTTCTTGTCGACGCCAGCGATTGTGCAAAGCCGATGAAATTACACGAAGAGTGGCTACCCGTAAAGGCCGACAGGCGGAAAACGCGCAAAAACATCGTATTTTTCGCACCCTTTTTATGTGAAAATACTCACATGGGAAATAGATCTGTCCCTATTTATTCGACGACGTGGCATCGATTCGCCAAGGTGCCCCACCCTATTCCGGCCGTGTTACCCACTCCACGCGCCAGCGCGGCGCGTGGGGCGTATCAGCCGGCCAACGGCGATGCATGCCCAGTCCCGCCGCAAGCACCAGTGTGTCAGCGCTCCATAGCAGCGGCAGGTGCGCACGCCGCCAGGCCGGGATATCCGCCTCCTGATAGGCCTGCTTGAGCGCCCGCGCCGGCCCGCCGGGACGCAGCACGATGCGCTCGCCCCCAGCCCGGGCTTTCAGGCACAACGGCGCGCGCAGGACGGCCTCCGGCACGCCGAATGAGTCATCGCGATCGAACCGCAACTCTCCGCGCCAGGCGGGCACCACGATGCGCGATTCGCCGCGCCATTCGAACGCAAAGGGGGCTGGCGCCCCCCCAGGCACCGCGCGGCAGGCCAGTACGCGATCACGGAACCGCCGCAGCGTCAGGCCATCATGCGCGATGGCCGGCTCTCCGCCGTCGTGCTCGATCAGTTGCGCGCGCATCGCGGCCAGGCGCGCCGTCGAGGGGGGTTGGGTGCCCAGGTCGCGCAGCCAGTGACGCAGCACCGCGTCGGCATGCTCGGAAGGCAAGGCGCGCAGGCCAGGGAGGTCAAGTTCGGAAAGGGTGTCGGCGTCGCGTCCGCTGCATACCAGACCGGACAGGGATCGTTCGGCCAGCGCGTCGAGCATGCCGGCGGCGTGCGCAAAATGCGCGGCAGCCTGGGTTACGTTGTCGTACAGCGCGGGAAAGGCCTGCAGTAACATCGGCAACTGGGCACGCAGCGCATTGCGCGCGAAGCGTGTATCGGTATTCGAGGGGTCGTCGATCCAGCGCAAGCCGTGCGCCGCGCAATAGGCATCGATATCGGCGCGCGGCACGTCCAGCCACGGCCGCAGCAGCCGTACTTCGCCGTTTGCATCGCCCAGCGAATCGAGCGGCCGGCTTGCAGGCATGCCGGCCATGCCGGCCACTCCCGTGCCGCGAAACAGCCGCAGCAGCACGGTTTCCACCTGGTCGTCGCGATGGTGGGCGAACAGCAGCAGCCGGGCGCCCTGCTCGCGGCACATCCTTCCCAGCGCCGCATGCCGGGCGCGCCGCGCGGCCGCTTCGATGCCCTCGCCCGCCGTGGGCTGCACCGTCACCCGCGTGCTCGCCAACGGTACCCGCAGGTCGGTGCACAGCGCCGCACAGAAGCGGTCCCAGTCATCGGCCTCTGCCTGGAGGCCGTGGTGCACGTGCAGCGCCACCACCCGCGCCGCTGGCCATGCCGCCGCCAATGCGTTGCGGGCGGCATGCAGCAGCGCCACCGAATCGCGCCCGCCAGACAGCGCCACCGCGACGGTCACGGGCCGGTCGTCCTCAGAAACAACAAAGGCCGCACTGGCCTGGACAGCCTGTGCGACCTTGTCGGTCAGACGCGCGTTGAGGTGCGTCGAATCTTCAGCGCTCACATCACTCCTGGGCGCCGGTTTCCTTGAATTTGCCATAGGCCATCAGGCGCTCGTGGCGACGGGCCTGCAGTTCCTTGACGCTCATGCCCTGGAACTGGCGCAGCGATTCGGCCAGCGTGCGCTTCAGCATCGTCGCCATGCCCTTCGGATCCCGATGCGCGCCGCCCAGCGGCTCGCTGATGATCTTGTCGATCAGGCCCAGTGCCTTCAGGCGGTGCGCGGTCAGGCCCAGCGCCTCGGCGGCTTCCGGCGCCTTCTCGGCGGTTTTCCACAGGATCGACGCGCAGCCTTCCGGCGAAATCACCGCGTACGTGGCGAACTGCAGCATCTGCACGACGTCGCCCACGGCAATCGCCAGGGCGCCGCCCGAACCGCCCTCGCCGATGATCGTGGCAATCAGGGGCACCTTCAGGCCGGCCATCACATAGAGGTTGTGGCCAATGGCTTCCGACTGGCCGCGCTCTTCGGCGTCGATGCCCGGGAACGCGCCCGGGGTGTCGACAAACGTGAAGATCGGCAGGCCGAACTTGTCGGCCAGTTCCATCAGGCGCTTGGCCTTGCGGTAGCCCTCGGGCTTGGACATGCCGAAGTTGCGCAGCGCGCGTTCCTTCGTGTCGCGGCCCTTCTGGTGGCCGATGACCATGCAGGCCTGGCCGTTGAAGCGCGCCAGCCCGCCCACGATCGACAGATCGTCGGCAAAGGCACGGTCGCCGTGCAATTCATGGAAGTCGGTGAAGATCTCGCGCACGTAGTCCAGCGTATAGGGACGTTGGGGGTGACGCGCGATCTGCGCAACCTGCCACGGGGTCAGGTTGGCATAGATATCCTTGGTCAGCTGCTGGCTCTTGCCGGCCAGCCGCGAAATCTCTTCGGAAATATCGACAGCCGAATCGTCCTGCACAAAACGCAGTTCTTCGATCTTTGCCTCGAGCTCGGCAATCGGCTGCTCGAAATCCAGGAAGGTGGTTTTCATAAAAACGCGGACCTGTCTGTGAAGGGGCGCATTCTACCGGAAAAAGCCCAGAAATCCGCCGCCCAATATGTTGATTCTTATGCATATTTGGCAAGAATCAACCCCGTCACTGCTGCAAACCCATCGATCCAGTAACTAATACGTCACTGGCAGCGGGTCCAGACTGCGCCACATATACCAGGTGGCCACGGTACGCCAGGGCTCCCAGTTGGCCGCCACCTCGCGCGCCTCGCTGCGAGTAACGGGTTCGCCACTGAAATAGTTGGTCGAGATCGCGTTGATCAGGCCAACGTCATCGAGCGGCAGCACGTTTGGCCGCATCAGATTGAACATCAGGAACATCTCTGCCGTCCAGCGGCCGATCCCCCGGATCTGCGTCAGTTCGGCGATCACCGCCTCGTCGTCCATGCCGGCCCATTCCTTGACATGGACCGTGCCGGCCTTGAAATGCTCCGCCAGGTCGGTGATGTACTCCGCCTTGCGCTTGGACAGACCGCAACCCGCCAGCTGGTCGGTACCCGCCTTCAGGCACTGGGCCGGGGTCACGCGCGGGCACAGCGTCACCAGGCGCTCCCACACCGACTGGGCGGCCTTGACGGAAATCTGCTGGCCGACGATCGACCGCGCCAGCGTGATGAACGGATCGCCGCGCGACACCAGGTGCGCGGGGCCGTACGTCGGGATCATCTTGCGCAGGATGCGGTCGCGCTTCATCAGGTCAGCGCAGGCTTCGTCCCAGTAGGCCGGACGCACCGCGTCGACCACGGTCTCCACCGGCAACGGAACGGCCTGCGCCTCGGGCAACTCGGGCTTGCGCGCCTTGCCGCCGGCCCTGGCCGTCGCGGGCGCCTTGGCCGCGTCCCTGGCCGGCACCTTCGCCGACACCTTGGGCGCCTGCCTTGCCGCAGTCTTGCCGGCAGGCTTCGGCGCCACGGCAGCGGACTTTGGCTTGCGCACGGCAGCGTTCAAGCACGCCTCCACTCGGTGGCACCGCCTGGCTTGTCTTCCAGCACCACGCCGGCCGCCAGCAGATCCGCGCGAATGCGGTCGGCTTCAGCGAAGTTGCGCTCGGCCTTGGCCGTGCGGCGTGCGGCGATCTGTGCGTCGATCTGCTCGGCGCTCAGGCCATCGGCCGCCGCGCCACCCTGCAGGAAGGTATGGGGATCGCGCTCCAGCAGGCCCAGCGTGCCGGCCAGCGCCTTGAGCTGGTGGGCAGCCTGGACCGAACCGGTACGGTTGACTTCGCTGGCCAGGTCGAACAGCACCGACATGGCGATCGGCGTGTTGAAATCGTCATTCATTGCGTCGGCAAAGCGCCGGGCCTGCGGCTCGGCCCAGTCCACGGCGCAACCGCCGGGCTGCGTTTCCTTGAGCGCCGTGTACAGGCGCGTCAGGGCATGCCGGGCGTCGTCCAGGTGGGCGTCGCTGTAGTTCAGCGGGCTGCGGTAGTGCGCGCGCAGGATGAAGAAGCGCACGACCTCGGGGTCGTACTGCTTCAGGACTTCGCGGATGGTGAAGAAATTGCCAAGCGATTTCGACATCTTCTCGTCATTGATACGCACGAAGCCGTTGTGCATCCACATATTGACGAACGGCTTGCCGCTGGCGCCTTCCGACTGGGCAATCTCGTTCTCGTGGTGCGGGAACTGCAGGTCGGCCCCACCGCCGTGGATGTCGAAGTGCTCGCCCAGCAGCGTGCAGCTCATGGCGGAGCATTCAATGTGCCAGCCCGGCCGGCCAGAGCCCCACTTCGAATCCCACTTGCTCTCGGGCGGCTCGGTTTCCTTGGCCGACTTCCACAGCACGAAGTCCAGCGGGTCCTGCTTGGCGTCATTGGCGCTGACGCGCTCGCCGGCGCGCAGGTCCTCCAGCGACTTACCGGACAGCTTGCCGTAGCCCGGGAACTTGCGCACCGAGTAGTTCACATCGCCATCGGCCGCCTGGTAGGCCAGGCCCTTGGCCTCGAGCTTCTCGATGATATTGAGCATCTGCGGCACGAATTCCGTGGCGCGCGGCTCATAATCGGGACGGATCACGCCCAGCGCGGCGGCGTCCTCGTGCATGTACTGGATGAAGCGCGTGGTCAGCTGGCCGATGGTCTCGCCATTCTCGGCGGCGCGACGGATGATCTTGTCGTCAATATCGGTGATGTTCTGCACGTACGTCACATCGTAGCCCGCGGCGCGCAGCCAGCGGTGCACCATGTCGAACACCACCATCACGCGCGCATGACCCACGTGGCAGTAGTCGTACACGGTCATCCCGCACACGTACATGCGGACCTTGCCGGGTTCGATAGGCACGAAAGGCTGCTTTTCACGCGCAAGCGTGTTGTAGATGTTCAGTTGCTGCATGGAGCGATGTGATTGGATGACGATGCGGCGCGCGCGATGGCGCACGGGCCCCATATCTTACCGGAAGGTTGTCGGGCCGACCGGAGGCGGGTCTCGGCATTGCGCCCTGTCCTGCACGCCCTGCCGCTTTGCTAGAATGCCGCGGAGTATAACGGACCGCCCTTACATGAGCCTGCTTCTGCCCACCATCCTCCTTGCAACGGCCCGACGCGGCGCCAGCCTTCCCGGCCGCGCCGCCCTTCGCGCCGCCAGCGGCGTCCTGGCGATGGCGGCGGCCCTGGCGGCCGCGCCGGCCCTGGCGCAGAACGGGCCGGTGTCGATGCCCGCCCCGGCGGCGCCCCCAGCGGTGTGGTGTCCGTGGACCCGGGCATGGTGCCGGCGCAGAAGGCCGTCAACGACAAGCGCTACGACGATGCCATCAAGGGCTTCGACAAGGTGCTGGCCAGCAATCCACGCAACGCCCAGGCCCGCTTCCAGCGCGCGTGGGCCATGGCGCAAGCCGGCCATGACGACGAAGCCATCCAGGCCTTTGCCGAAATGGCGCAGGACTTTCCCGAGCTGCCCGAGCCGCACAACAACCTGGCCCTGCTCTACGCCAAGCGCGGCGACCTGAAGCGCGCCGAGGCCGAGCTGCTGCTGGCCATCGACGCCAAGCCCGACTACGCCATCGCCTACAGCAACCTGGGCGATGTCTATCGCCGCCTGGCCGAGAAGGCATACGGCGACGCGGTACGCCGCAACCCGGCCGACACGCGCGCCGCCGCCGGCCTGCGTCAGCTGGGCGCGGATCCGGCGGCGGCTCCGGCACCCGCGCCGGCTGCTTCCCCGGCTGCCACATCCAGATCGCGCAAGCCACCCGCCAGCGCGCCGGCGGCCCGCTAAGTCACCTGGCAGGCGGCCGGTGTGGCATGTCGCGCCGGCCGCCTGCCCGATCTGCTCACCCGCATTGCAAGACGGAGTTCCAGAGATGACCCTTTCCCGCCGCATCGTCCTGGCTGGCCTGGTGGCCGCCACCACCGCGCTGTCCCCGCTGGCAGCCCTGGCACAGGGCGCCAGCCCGGCCACCGCCGCGCCGAAGACCGAGCGTGTGCAGTTCGTCACCAACGCCGGCAAGTTCACCATCGAGGTGTACCCCGACGCGGCCCCGAAGACCGTCGCCAACTTCATGGAATACGTGAAGAGCGGCTTCTACGGCGGCACGATCTTCCATCGCGTGATCAACGGCTTCATGGTGCAGGGCGGCGGCTTCGACCGCGACATGCGCGAAAAGCCCACGCGCGCGCCGATTCCGCTGGAAGCCCAGAACGGCCTGAAGAACAAGGCCGGCACGGTGGCCATGGCGCGGACGTCGAATCCGAATTCCGCCACCGCGCAGTTCTTCGTCAATGTGGTGGATAATCCGAACCTCGACTACCCGCAGCCGGATGGCAACGGATATGCCGTATTCGGCAAGGTGGTGGAGGGCATGGACACGATCGACAAGATCAAGAACACCCCGACCACGGCTTACGGCGCCATGCGCAACGTGCCGGCCGCACCGATCGTGATCGAATCCGCCACCGTCGTCACCAAGTAATACCGCGCGCACCGCGCGTGGCCACAACCGTCACAGAACAGAGGTAACCCATGAGCAAGGTACAACTCCAAACGACGCAAGGCGTCATCACGATCGAACTGGACGCCGAAAAGGCCCCGAAGACGGTGGAGAACTTCCTGTCGTACGTGCGCAAGGGCCACTATGACAACACGGTCTTCCATCGCGTGATCAAGAACTTCATGATCCAGGGCGGCGGCTTCGAGCCCGGCATGAAGCAGAAGGACACCGACGCCCCGATCGAGAACGAAGCCGGCAATGGCCTGAAGAACGACCGCTACACGGTGGCCATGGCCCGTACCAACGCGCCGCACTCGGCCACGGCCCAGTTCTTCATCAACGTGGTGGACAACGACTTCCTGAACTTCAGCTCGCCCACGCCCCAAGGTTTCGGCTACGCCGTGTTCGGCAAGGTCGTGGAAGGCACGGACGTCGTGGACGCCATCAAGGGCGTGCGCACGGGCAGCTCGGGCTTCCACCAGGACGTGCCGATGGACGACGTGGTGATCGAGAAGGCCACCATCGTCGAGTAATCCTCGGCAACCTCCCCGCGATGGCGGCATGCCGCTCGTGAACACATCTTTCCGACCCGCATGACCGCATCCGACCGCACGCCGGCGTCCGCACCGATCCAGGTGCAGGCGCCGGCGTGGTTCATTTCCGACCTGCATCTCACGCCGGGCATGCCGCGCACGATGGCCGCGTTCCAGCGCGTGCTGGACCAGGCCGCGCAACAGGCGCGCACGCTGTTCATCCTGGGCGATTTCTTCGAGTTCTGGGTGGGCGACGAGGAGACCGAGACGCCGTTCGCTGCCGGCGTTGCGGCTGCCTTGCGCCAGCTGGCCCTCGCCGGGGTGCCGGTCTATCTGATGCACGGCAATCGCGATTTCCTGATTGGCCGGCGTTTTGCCGACGCGGCAGGCGCCACGTTGCTGCCGGACCCTTCGGTCATCCATTGCGCCGGGCAGCGCGTGGTACTGAGCCACGGCGACATGCTGTGCACCGACGACCCGCGCTACAACAGCTTCCGCCGCTGGACCCGCAAGGGCTGGGTGCAGCGCCTGTTCCTGGCGCTGCCGCTTGCCACGCGGATGAAGATCGCGCGCCGGTTGCGGGCCGACAGCGAAGCGGGCCGGGCACACCAGGCCGAAGGCGTCGCACCGCGAGACTATGGCGACGCGGCTCCGGCCGCCGTCGACGCACTGCTGGCGTCGAGCCACGCCCCACCCTGATCCATGGCCACACGCACCGGCCGGCCCGCCATGCGCACGCGCGCGGCGACCGCTGGGTGCTGACCGACTGGGACCTCGATGGCCGCCATCCCCGCGCGGCCGTGCTGCAACTGGATACCGGCGGCTTCACGTTATTGCCGCAGGTGGACTGACGATGCGCGCCAGCCGATCCGCCGTGCCGCGCCGCACGGCGTGCCAGTCCGTCGCCCGCACCCCTATTTCATCATCTTGCGCAGTTCGCTCGCGTCGAAGCGGTCGTTCGGGGTGTTCTCGAGATGTTCGCCGAGCCGGTCGAGCGCGGCCAGCACGGCCTCGATGCGGTCATGCTGTTTGGCCGCGTTGTCGATCAGGCTCTTGAGCGCCAGCGAAACGGGATCGTCGGCGTTCGGCGTGATGCCATAGGCCGAGAACTCCTGCTTCGCGCCCTGCTGCTGCGGCGGGGCGTCGGGCATGATGATGCGGGCCGGAATGCCCACGGCGGTGGCGCCTGGCGGCACCGGCTTGAGCACTACGGCATTCGATCCCACGCGGGCGCCGTCACCCACCTCGAACCCGCCCAGCACCTTGGCACCGGCACTGACCACCACGCCGGCGCCCAGCGTCGGATGGCGCTTCTGGCCCTTGTAGAGCGACGTCCCGCCGAGCGTCACGCCCTGGTAGATCGTGCAGTCATCGCCGATCTCGGCCGTTTCGCCAATCACCACACCCATGCCGTGATCGATGAACACGCGGCGGCCAAGCTTGACCGCCGGGTGGATCTCGATCCCGGTCAGCCAGCGCGACCAGTGCGATATCCAGCGGCCGAGCCAGTGGAATCCGCTGCCCCAGCACGCATGGGCCACGCGATGGAAAATCACGGCGTGCAGCCCCGGATAACAGGTCAGCACCTCCAGGCGGCTGCGTGCGGCGGGGTCGCGCCGCATGATGGCATCGATATCTTCCTTCAGGCGAGTGAACATCTTCGTCGTGTCGTGTTGCCGCGCCGATGCGCCGTTCGCCAAAATGCGAACGGTCGCCGGCGCGGTCAGGAGCCGGTCTTGTGCTTCTTGATTGCGTGGGGACGGCCTGGGCGCGTGCGAGCAGGGAGTGTAAGAGATTTGTGCGCCTGCCGCCGGGCCCTGAGGCCATCAGGGCTTTTCTGGTCGCGACGGCTTCAACATCGCGCCGGCAGCCCGACGCACGCGCGAACACCCGCCTGGCCGGGAGTCGGGCCAGCGGATTCGTGCCGCATGTGGTGTGCCGGGATGGAGATCACGGTTCAGCTTTCCTTGTTGCCGTCTGCCGGCGTGTCCTGGCCATCGCGCGCCATCAGCATGCGCCTGGCGATGCCGCGCAGGATGTTGACCTCTTCGCGTTCCAGTCCGGCCCTGGCGAACATCCGCCGCAGACGCGGCATCAGCTTGCGCGGGTTGTCCGGATCGAGAAATCCGATGGCAACCAGCCCGGCATGCAGATGATCGAACATCGATTCGACCTGCTCCGCCGTGGCAGGCTCACCAGCATAGCCGATATTGGGCGTACCGTCCGACGCCTCGCCCGGACCCGACTGCCCCGGCTGCCCTTCCAGCAGTGCCAGCCGCATCTCGTAGGTGATCAGCTGCACCGCCTGCGCCAGGTTCAGCGACGCATAGGCAGGATTCGCCGGGATATGGGTCACGGCCGAACAGCGCAGCACGGCGTCGTTGGGCAGCCCGTAGCGTTCGTTGCCAAACACGAAGGCGATGATGGCCCCGCCATCCGCCGCCAGCACGTCGTGGCCCCGCGCGGCGGCGGCACGCGGCAACAGGCGCGGTGGCCCGAATTCGCGCTGGCGCGCGGTCATCGCCACGGTGAAGGCCGTACCGGCCAGGGCGCTTTCCACATCGTCGACGATGCGGGCGCCTGCCAGCACGTCGTCGGCGCCGCTGGCCATCGCCACGGCATCCGGGTGCGCCAGCACACCGGGCTCGCGCGGCGACACCAGCACCAGGCTGCCGGGCTGGCCGCCAAACCCCATGGTCTTCATCGCCCGCGCCACCGAGCCCACGTTGCCGGGGTGGCTGGTTTCCACCAGCACCACGCGCACACGCGAAAAAATGCCTGATACGGCGCTTTCAGTAGCTTCTACGGGAATGGGTTCAGCCTGGGAATTCAATGCTCGACTCATCTGGGATGCCCCTGCCACGGCGTTTGCCGCCGTCGGCTCGTACTGCGGGCCGGGTTCCTATACAATGGCGCCTTCCAATTGCGGAGCGGCGCCCATCCGGGCGATGCCCCTCGTTCTTCTACAATCTGTTGTGCTGTTCGGCCACTGCCGGGCGGTTCGCGCGCCAATCGCCCATCGCCGGCGGATGCCGCCGTTGCGAACCATGCCCCGCGCGGCCCCTGGAGAATTCATGCATCCGATGCTCAATATCGCCGTCAAGGCGGCCCGCAAGGCGGGTTCCATCATCAACCGCGCGTCGATCGACGTCGACCTGGTCCGCGTTTCGCGCAAACAGCACAACGATTTCGTGACCGAAGTCGATCGCGCGGCCGAAGCGGCCATCATCGAGATCATCCGCACCGCCTACCCCGACCACGCCATTCTAGCGGAAGAGTCCGGCCAGTCCTGGGCCGAGGGCGACGACCAGCACGAATACACCTGGGTGATCGATCCGCTGGACGGCACCACCAACTTCATCCACGGCTTTCCGCAATACGCCGTGTCGATCGGCCTGCTGCACAAGGGCGTGCCGTCGCAGGCCGTGGTCTACGATCCCACGCGTGACGAACTGTTCACGGCCAGCAAGGGTGCCGGCGCGTTCCTGAACAACCGCCGCATCCGCGTGACGCGCCGCGACAAGCTGGCCGATTGCCTGATCGGCACCGGCTTCCCGTTCCGTGACCTGGAAGGCATGGACGAATACCTGGAAATTTTCTCGCTGATGACGCGCAGCTGCGCCGGCCTGCGCCGCCCGGGCGCCGCCGCGCTGGACCTGGCCTACGTGGCCTGCGGCCGCCTGGACGGCTTCTTCGAGCGCGGCCTGAAGCCGTGGGACATGGCTGCCGGCATGCTGCTGATCACCGAGGCCGGCGGCCTGGTGGGCAACTACAACGGCGAATCACGCCAGATGGAACAGGGCGAAGTGCTGGCCGGCAATCCGAAGGCATTCGCGCAGATGGTGCGCCTGCTGGCGCCGTTCTCGCTGGACAACGTCAAGACGTCGCTGAAGCCCATCGGCGAATAAGCCGCGCGGCGCCTAGCCCGCGGAATCGAGGGAACAGGCGGTTGGCAGTTGCTGCGCCGTCACGGCGTCGCTGCCAACGCGCACCGCACAGTTCCACGTGCCGTCGGCCAGACGGCCCACCGTGAGCCGTGTGCCCCGCAGCGCCGGATGCACGTCACCATCTAGCGTGACGACGATGCTGCCCGTGCCGTCCGCGTTGAACACGAACGTATTGGGCGTGGCGGTCAGCGCCGACTGGACGTAACCCAGCGAATCGGCCGGATTCGGAAACGCGTTCTGGCCATTCTGCAGCCGCTCTTCCACCGGAATCTTGTACGCCGATGCCTCCCAGAAGGCGCGGCCGATTTCCGATTTCACGACAAAGCCCTGGTAAGTGGGAATGGCGATCGCGGCAAGAATGCCCACGATCGCCACCACAATCATCAACTCGATGAGCGTGAATCCGCGGTGTGGCGCTGACCGCCAGGCCATGCACCTTACCGTGACCCCTGCTGCGGCCCTCCCCGGCCATCTTCCCGTCCTTGCTTTTTCCATTGCGCGACCCGTCTTGTTGCCGGCCTCTGCGTGCCGGTACGCCCTGACATATCCAAGGACCGTGCCAGGCCGATCAGGCGCCGCGAGTGACAGATTTTGTCGGAAACATCTGGTTACAGACCGCGATGACTGACAAGTTTGCTGCGCGCAGCCGAGGCCGGTGACAAATCTCGTCGCCCACACCTCATTTTGAGAATCCGGCCCAAGACTTCTTGATCTGCGGCACATAAAGTCTTTCCTCATACACAAACCGCTTGCGCCCCCTTCAATGTCGTGTGTATCTTTACACACGGATCGCCAGAAGGAGGCGCTTTTGCATTCAACGGCATTGATCCGCTTGCTGGAACGCGAGGGATGGCAGCTGGTTCGCTCCAAGGGCAGTCATCTCACCTACAAGCATCCGTCGCGCACACAGATCGTCACCGTGCCGCACCCCCGGAAGGACCTGCCGACCGGCACGGTGCGCAGCATCATGCGGACGGCACGACTGGTATGAACGGGGCGCGAGTATCGAGAGGAAGGACATGGAATTTCCGATTGCCATTCACAAGGACCCGAACAGTGTCTTCGGGGTGACCGTAGCCGACGTACCAGGCTGCTACTCCTCTGGCGACACCGTCGAGGACGCCATCCGCAATGCACGCGAGGCGATCGTCAGCCACTTCGAGGTGCTGCTGACGCTGGGCGAGGACATCGCGCTGACGCCCACGCCGATCGCCGAACTGGCGTTGCGGCCCGAGTTCGCCGGTGCGGTCTGGGCGCTGGCCGACGTCGACATGACCCAGCTCGACACGCGGCCCGAGCGTATCAACATCAGCCTGCCCCGCTTCGTGCTGCACAAGATCGACACCTTCGTCGGTGCCCGCCACGAGACCCGCAGCGGCTTCCTGGCCCGCGCCGCGCTCGAAGCCATGGCCAGTGACGCATGAGCCCGGACAAACGCCCCGAACTTCCACGCAAAAATGAGAATCGGGGACGAGGTTCCGAGATGGGCTGGCAGTAAAATGCCGCTTTGCGCTGCGGTCGGGAACAGGTCGGTGACGCCGGGAAACGCCGGACGTCTGCCGACGAACTTCCTGCCCGTGGCACCCCGATATACCGGCGGCCCGATGTGGCGCCGCCCGAGAGGAATGCATGTCCGCTGAAGCCCTTTCCAACCTGTCCACCAACTCGCCCGACAGCGCATCGCGCGAGGATGACATCCGCGAAGCCGGCGACGGGGCCCTGTCCGCCGACGCCCTGGCTGCCGCCGAAGGCACTTCCCGTCGCAAAGGGACGTCGGGCAGGTCGGACAAGGCAGACAAGGCCGAAAAACACACGCCAATGATGCTGCAGTGTGTGTAGCAAGCCAGCATTGGGTTCCAGCAGCGACCTACGCTAAAAGTTACGCCCATCTTTGCGCCGTTCTAGGCGCGCCCCATTCGTCTTCCCCGCAAAAAAATCTCGCATCTCCCTCCTTGCGCTTGCTAACGCGTGTGCTAACATGTGTGCATGTTGATAACAAACGCGCAGGAGCTTCGGATGGACAACGCAATCGTGAACGTGCCGCTGGCCAAACGCGGCAACATCGATTCCCAGATTGACGCCTACAAGCGCGAGCAAGCCAAGCTGGCCAAACAGGAATCGATCGAACCCCTGCGCAATGGCGTCCTTCATCTCTGCCGCGGGGGTTCGCCCCGCGTCTTCGCAAATCTGACCCAGGCGACTGCAGCTGCCGAGCGCACCGGCGGCGAAGCCTACAAATCTCTGCAGTCGAATCGCTTCATGGTTCGCTTCGGAGCTTGAGCCATGAACACCTCCCAAGCCGTCGCCAGACAGGCAGACCACGAGAACCTGAAGCACTTGCGACCCGACACGGTTGATCTGCTGCAGGACGTCTTGCAACGCATGGACGTGATCGACCTGAAAGACCCTTCCGCCATCGGGAAGCTGACCGCCGACGCGAAGTACGCCCTGATCTGCATGCGTATCGAACTGGGGACCACCCAATGATCGACCCGCACGACCCCATCTTCGTCCGCCTCCGCTCCAGCAAGCAGATCCGGCGCTGGACCGTGATCGGCATCGCAGTACTCGCCGCGCTGGCGATGGCCTTTCCGTTCCTGACCGGCGCCTATCGCTAACCCCCTCATCACTTGGAAAACACCGTGCCGCAAATCACCATGCAAGAAGTCGAGTCGTCGCAGATCCATAGCATTGGCCACGACGCCGACAGCAACACCCTGGCCATCCGCTTCAAGAGCAAGGCCGGCGCCGGCAGCCTGTACCACTACGCCAACTTCCCGGCGGCCGAGTTCGAGGCGTTCAAGAGCGCCGAATCGATCGGCGCCCACTTCGGCAAGTTCATCAAGCCCGAGGTGACGAAGTACCCCTTCACCAATATCGAGCCGGCCACGGCCGCCTGAGCACCCTCAACTACAGGGAGTCTGGACATGGATGACTTCGTAATGATCTGCGCCGCAGTGATGTTCCTGGCAGTCGTCGGCGTGCCCGTTCTGGGACTGATGCGATGAAGACGTTCGTTTGCTGCTACTGCGGTGCCGGCGACCACACGGTAGCCGGCTGTCCGTGGACCAGATCCGCCCGGGTGTCCCTCGCCCGCCCTGTGAACTGACGAGACGAAAAATGAAAGACGTAAATCGCCAAAACGACGCGGATTCGCCTGCCGCAATCGGCGACGGTATGGCGAATGCCTGGCCGCAGGACCAACGCGATATTGATGCGCGGGAGGCGTTGCAGACCGCAATGCCGGACACGACAGATTGCAATGAGTGTGGGCACCTCGGCGTTAATGTCGGCGCGAATTGCCCGCGCTGTGGAAAGCGCTCTGCGCCCTTCGGGCCAGAGTCGAAGCTGCGCGTGTTCTATGGCCCGATGCCTGAAAGCAACGGCAAACACAACTACACGGCCATTCTGTACCGCGACAACGGCAACGACGTCCTAGATTTGGCGGATGGGATCACTATTGAGCGTTCCGAATTCCCGGATCGTGTTCGTTACGAAGCTGACCGCCTGCGCTATCTGCTTGGAGAACTGGCGGACCGCCCTGACATCCTGGACTACGACGCCGACAAGCACAGCGGCTATGTCGCCCGCCCCGCCCCGGAAGCGTTGGGCGCTGCGGGGGTTAGCGACGAAGCGGCAATGCGAGTGGCGCTGACGATCATCGCAAACCTCGAAGATCGACGCGGCGTGCTGGATGACATTGACGACGAGATCAAGCAAGAGATCGCCGACGAAATAGCCGTCACTATCAAGACGCAGACCTTCCCGAAGGAGCAAGCATGACAGACAACGCCCGCCAGGCGGGGCTGACGGACCAAGCAATCGTCGAATTGGCCCGTAGACACAATATCCATACGGTGGACGGCTGGAACATCTTCGTGCATGAGCGCCATGCGGGACACGATGCTGTGGTCCAATTCGCCCATGCCGTGATCGCTGATTTCCTGGACCGCGCCGGCCAGTATGTTACCAACGACGCCAGCCGCGAAGCCGCTATCGCTGACGCCCTCGCCGCCCAATCTGCAGATGCCAGCAACGCACCTATGCCGCCGCTCAGTGAGTTGGAATTGCACGCGGCTGGCGGCAACACGGTGCTGACTCTGGTCACGCGCTATGCGATCACCTACCGCGACGCCTATGAAAAGCTGGTGGATAGCTTGGATGCCAGCAACGCTGCGCCCGAGCGATTCTTCCAAGACCACCGGCTATGGCACGACCGCGTGACGGGCCAGCACATGTACACGCAGGACCAATATGACCAACTGCGCCGCGAAGCCTTCCACAACGGCTACGCCAGCCGCAACGAGGAAATCGAAGTGGCGAAGCACAAGGGCGAGTGCGCGGATAGCGAGTGCCAAGGTTGCAAAGAGGGGGCCGGAGAGCCCATCGCATGGCTATCGGAATATCTCGCCCGCCCGGATGGCGGTGTGACGTTGGTCACGCCGCATTACAAGGCCATCAATCCAGAGTTTTGGTCCGATGGGTTCCCCGTGTATCGGCATGCACTCACCAGAAACGAAACGCCGTTAAATCTTATGCGCTTCAACAAATCTTTTCCTCATATGGATGAAAGCCCTGATGGCGAATGGGTGCTTTTCAGCGACGTCGAGGAATTGTTTGCTGGGGCGGCTAATAGCAACGCAGCGACGGGGCTGACCGTCACCGACGAAATGGTGTCCCGCTTCCTTGGGTGGAAGCTGCCGCAAGACTTCTACCCGGATTGCTACGTCTCGTTTGACCGTGACAAGGCATCCGCACCGAATGCATCGTGGCCGACCGGAACGAACCTGCTACATGCAGGACAAGCACGTGCAATGCTGGAATACGTTCTATCCGCCCAATCTGCGGATGCCAGCAACGCAGCGACGGGGCAAGGTCTGACGGACGATGCGCGCGAGTGCTTGCAAGACGTTATTTCGCATCATGCCGCGCTGAAAGGCACATGCCGCGCATCGGAACTGGAGCGCATCGATTCTGGCGACAAGGACAGCGCCGACTACTGGAAGCATGAGCAAGGCGCGCTGGACCGCATGAAGACGCAGGCAGAGCGCGCCCTACTCGCCGCGCCCGCCGCACCAGCGACGACCGTGAGTGTCCATAAGACATGGGCGCAAGTTGAGCAGGAATGCAATGCGCCATCACGTATTAGTGCCCCGGCACCCGCCGCACCAGCGCCGCAGTGCGACACCTGCAACGACACGGGCCAACATGCCGTAGGGCATAGCGGCCGGGAGTCGGACGGCAATGCCATGGAGTTCGAGCGTTGCCCGGAATGCGGGTATGGCGACGAACCGGCACCCGCTGCGCAGGCGGACGCAACTGTTAAGGATTCTTTAACGGTTGGCGAGGCGGGGGCGGATGCGAGGGATGCGGCGCGTTGGCGCACTCATTTGCGGCTAATGCGCCAGGAAGGGAATTCTGAAAGAGGGATTCGCAGCTATCTGGAGATTGTCGACGCCGCCATGGTCGATCAGGCGCGGGACTAACCGCCCTCGCGGCGCGGAGAAGAGAATGAACGAGAAACTGGATTTGGACGATTGGATGGGGCGCTGGGATGTCGTCATTAAGGTCGGTGGATATGCAGAGCTAGCAGCATACATTCAGGCCCTCGAAGACGACCGAGATTCATGGGCAGAACAAGCATCGCAACGCACACAAGATGCGGCAGACCTGATCGCCGCCGCCGAGATCGGAAGGAAGAAGGGAGAGGGGAATGCGTGACATGAAGCAATGGCTGGAGTCAGCAGCGTACCTGCCTCGGGACTTGCGCGATTTCCACAACCAGAAGGATCTGTTCAAGGCGATGCACGATACGGTCAGCGTCGATAGCCACTCAATCGCCGGGCATATCGATTGGGTGCAGGGCCAGTGCTACGTTATTGACGTGTTTCTGTGGTTCATGGCACAACATGGATACACGTTGCAACGATCCAGTGCAAAAGTGGATTTCCGAGATTTGGCCGAAACGGTGACGACCAGTCAGCAGGCAAGGAATGCCTCAGTGGCATCTATCTTTGCCCGCACCGCCACAGGAGAGAGGGATGCCGATCAAGCCTGAGAATCGCGGCCGATATCCTGCCAACTGGAAGCAGATCCGCGCTGAGATTCTGAAACGCGCCGAAGACAAGTGCGAGAAATGCAAGGCCCAGAACGGCGACATCATCGTGCGTGGGCTTGGCAGAGATGCCGGCACCTACATGACTCACGAGGCCGATGTGTTCGATTCTGAGACAGGCGAATACCTGGGCCAGCGGCGCATGTCGGAGTACGAGTGCAACGGAAATGGCGTGAAGATCGTGCTGACTATCGCCCACCTCGACCATACGCCAGAGAACTGCGAGCCGGACAACCTGCGCGCCTGGTGCCAGCGTTGCCACCTGGCTTACGACGCCGAGCACCACCGGAAGAACGCGGCCAAGACACGCCATGACCGCAAAGCAGTCGCTGACCTATTCGATTAGGAGAGAGGGATGAACGAGGAATTTGAGAAGAGCTTGGCTAAGCTCAAGGCGAGAATGGCTGAGCGGGTGGCAGTCGGTGGCGAATTGGTGGCCGCCGATGTGTCGGCCCCTTGCGTTATTTGGCTGATTGAACAGCTTGAGCTCGCATGGCAAGCCTCGCGCAAGCAGGCTCTCGAAGATGCGGCCGTGAAGGCCGAATTCACGATCTGCGAATGCTGCTGGCGGGAGGAAGCAAAGGAAGCTGCAGAAGAGATCGCATTTCAGATCCGGGCGATGGTCGGCAACAAGGTGTCAATCCCCAGTCTGCTGGAGAAGCAAACCACCGTGCCGGCGACCGTACCTGTCCCGCGCGCTGACGTTGATCAGCTTGTTGCGCCGGCCGCAGTGCGGACAGAGGAAATAGATACCGAAGTCGTCAATGCCAGGCTCGACGGCATCCAAAGCAATTTCGGCGCGGCAACGGATGCAGATCCACATGACCGCCTCCTTTCTGAAGGTGCGGACCTTCACGATAGGCAAACGGGGCCGAGCGTTCAAGCCGCCCGTGCGGCGAATACGGCCATAATCTCCGCAGATTCTGCGGTGAATAGCTCGGAGGCGGATCATGGCTGAACGAGCCAGGCAACGGGGGAGCGCTTCCCCGCGCCTTTAGTCCAAATTATTCAAAACCAATAATTGAGGAGAAAGCCATGGAAGGCACGCCCACCATCCTCCTATCCACTGGTCGGTACTTCGACTTCACGAATCCGTGCACACTGACCGTCGAAGAGGTCGCTCACGCCCTTTCAAAAATCTGTCGATTCACCGGACATTGCCGCCAGTTCTACAGCGTCGCTCAGCATAGCGTCGTCGTCTCGCGCCTGGTCCCGAAGCATCTACGCAAGCAGGCGCTATTTCATGACGCCGTCGAGACCGTGGTCGGCGACATGGTCAGTCCGTTAAAGCGGTTAATCCCTGAATACAAGGCTTTGGAGAAACGATGCGAGGCGGCGATTCTGGCCGGTTTCGGTCTGCCTGCGACGCTAGACCCTGCCGTTAAGCATGCAGATCGTGTGGCGCTGCGCACTGAGCAACGCGATTTGATGAACAAAATCGGCGGGCTGTGGACGTCCCTCGAAGGTATCGAACCAGACGCCGCTCACATCTTTCCCCTGGCTCCCGCCGCGGCAGAAATGATGTTCCTGGATACGTACCGAGACATCGAACGGAGTCTCGACGCAGCATGATCGAAGCAGCAGAGCGCATCATCGAGACCTAGCGCCGTGCGTGGGGCATCGCAGAATCAGGTACGAACCCGCGCCTTGTGGCGATTGCGCGGGCCCAGGCTTCCGTCTAATGCTCGTCTCGCGTCGAGTCTTCGGCATTGAAGAAGTCGATCACCGGCACGGCCCGCAACTGAGGCCGCGACGCCCTCTCCGCCTGCTCTACCTCGAGCTCGTTGCTTAGGTTCTGGGTTAGCGCAGCTCCCACCTGGCAAAGCCGCTCGACCTCCTGGTCATCGACCCCCAGCGCCTGCAAGGCGCTGAAGATGCCAGCGACACCCTCCGCGATCTTCCTTGCCCCCTCCAGGCCGGCCGGCACCGGCGGCGTGCTTCTCTCGTTCATTGCGTTCACGTACCCCTCACTTTTTGGTTTGACCATCCTGCCTGACCGACGGGGGACCCGCGCAAGTCCCACCGTACCCCTTTACAACTACTGTATGTTTATACAGTATATAGCCAGTGTGAGTGCAGTTGCCACAACCTGCCAATTGGGTTTTTCAATGTGCTTCTTGACACCCATTGGGCGGCATACATTAGATACAAGAGGATGGGATGGGAAACACGAAATCAGCGGCCGGATGCCAGTTCGCGGAACCCGTGCAAGCCAGGCCATCAGTGCGGGATGCCGCGCGACGGCTTTTGGATGCATTGGATCAATTGACGGCAGGGACGGAAGCGCTTGGCTTCCATGGCTGGGAAAACGGACGCGGGGAACCGGCCGGAGACGCGGTCGAGGAGGCTAGACGAGAACTGGAGGTGCTACTCGCGGAGACGCCGCACCAGTCCAGGATATTGACCGGCGCAGACTTTGATCCGGAAGCCTTCGAGCGCGTCTGGAAGACTGAGGCAGTTCAGACGGCTGGGCGTGACTTCGGATTTCGCGGGGTGGCAGAGGTGGTCTGGGCGGCTGCGTTTGCCGAGCCGCCCCGTGAAAAACACGCATCTGGAGACTTATGAAACGCACTGCGGGTGCTTGGAAAGATACGCGCGACGTTGCCGCAGTGAGAGGGATGTAGGAGCGCGCCGGATATTCCTGGCGGCGTGGGGAGCGCCAAACTAGGGCACCCACCAAAAGGAGACGATCATGGCAGCAGACATCCACGTCGTACCGGCCGGCGAAGGCTGGGCAGTCGAAGCAGCTGGCGGAGGCAAGCGGACCATGTTCGCAACGCAGGAGGAAGCGATTGAGGCCGGTACTGAGCGCGCCCAGGCGGACAAGGTCGAGTTACTGATCCACGGACGCGATGGTCAGATCCGCGAGCGAAACTCGTTCGGCCATGATCCGCGCAATATCAAGGGCTAGACGCCATGCCGCGCGGCACGCCCGCGCCGACGCTGGATCAGCTTTCGCCCATGCTCCTGGTCGAGAGAAAGGCCATACCGCGCGAGGCCGGCTGGCTCTACGAAATCAAGTTCGACGGATACCGCGTCTTGGCCAGTACCGGGTCCACGGCCCGACTGAAGAGCCGCGGCGGGATTGACGCCACCGGGTGGTTCCCGGAGGTGGCCGCGGCCCTCGCTGATATGCCATCCGGAACTATCCTCGACGGCGAAGTCTGCGTCCTGGACGACCTGGGCCGGAGCGACTTCAACCGCTTGCACACCCGGGCGCGGCGCAAGCGCTGGTACGAGGGGGCGGAGCTGGTCGTCTACTGCGTGTTCGACATGCTGGTGGACAAGGGAAAGGATCTGCGCACCGCGGCGTTAGACAAACGGAAGGCGGCGCTGGCCCGGCTGCTGCGGGCGCACTCCGACCGCGTGCTGCATGTCACGAGCGTGGACGATGGGCGTTGGCTATACCAGTCAGCCCTCGATCTGCAACTTGAAGGGGTCGTCGGGAAGCGCGCGGGCTCGACCTACCAGGACGGCATTCGGTCGTCGGACTGGATCAAGGTGAAGCGGCCCGGCGCCGTGCCACCAGAGCGGTTCAAACGGTAAAAAGGCGGGCCAGCGCGCGGGACGCCGGCCCCTCAATCTCCTACTTGGGCTCACGTAAAGTGAGTCAGGTATATCGGCATGCCGGAAAGATCCTTTAGTTGGGCCACGCCTCCACCGTCTTCCGATGCTTGGCAGCGCATTCACCGAGTGCACCAAGGACGTCCTTCATCGCCCAGTTTTGCCAGACGTCATAGTCGGCCACCTCCGGCGCGTCAGGGATTTGGCACGGCGCGGCAAGTGCGCTATCGAGCGGCGGCGGCTTGCTTGGCAGCTTCGACGGCGTCGGACAGCTTGCGCATCCGGAAATCGTCAGGGCGGCAATCAGCAGGCAAAGGCTTCGCATTTTTCATGTCCTTCTGGATGGCGTCTAGTTTGGCGCCGAGCTTCGTTTGCGCGACGCTGAACTCGTCAGCCTTTGCGCGAATCGTCTCGCCGGCAGTCTTCAGGGCTGACAGCGCGGCCTTTGCGTCGGATAGATCTGCCCTGACTGCCTCTGCATTTATCCGTTCGACTTCGGCGTCCTTCCGCCATCCGTTTGTCATCCAGCCGGCAGAAAAGACGGCTAGAGCGAGGACAAGGACTCCCACCGCGCGCGCGATCACGGCGCTCACTTGGTCACCGCCTTTTGGGTGACATTGCCAGCGATGTAGGCTGCGACCACGGTTGCCACGGTTGCGCCCCATACTGCGGCATCGATAGTGCCGATCATGAGCATGGCGTCGGCGGACGCGATGACAAGCAAAGCGGCGATGAATTTCCGGCTTCCGTATCTCATTGGGCCTCCAAGCACTTGCGGTTGCGCTCCTGCTGGCGAGTCCACACGCCATAGCAACGCTTGTTCCCCGGTGTCGAGCAGTCGTAGCCGGCGGCGTACTTGTAGAGCAGCAAGGCGTTGCACGCGCCGACGTAGTTCCCGGCCAGAAGCCGCTTTTGCATCGACGAGCCGCGCCAGTTGCTCATGCCGAACTGGCCGACGAAGTCCATGTAGACGTCGAACTCCGCTTGGTAGAGCTTCACGCCAGGCAGGCTGGCCGCGAATCGCTTCTCATCGGCCGTCATCAGGTTTCTAGCAAGCAAAGACGCCCGCTCGCGCGTGATCGTATCGCCCATCCGGACTGCGCGGCCGTCCTCGTACCTCGTCGAACCATGCCCGATGGTAGGCACGTCTCCCTTCGTCGGGATGACGGCGCGGTCGGTGTAGCCTTCGGACGCCTGCCACGTAGCAAATCCGGCCGACGACATAGTGAGTGCGGCCACAGCAATCCGTTGCTTAAGCATCCGGCCCCTCCTTGTCCCGACTACCTTGGAACCATGGACGCAAGGTCTTCCAGATGAAACTACCGATCAGCAGCAGCACATAGAAGGCGGTCAGCCAACTGGCCCAGTCCTGGACGCTGTAGCCCATGAAGGTCATCACGGTTACGGGCGCTGCAGGCGCGAGCTTCACTGCTTCGTTTGCCATGTCGGCCTCGATCATTAATTTCCCCGGAGATAATAAAAAAGCCCGCCGAAGCGGGCTGGGATGGAAAAGCTGGTGACCCTGCTACCTGTCGGAAACGACAAGCTGAAACGACCGCTGATCAGTGCGGCCTTGTGATGTGGTGATCTGGCATGCAACGGTATAGGCCTTGTTATTGACGCCCCCGCCAAGCCAAAAAGTTACCTTTCCCGCTGCCACGGTGGTGGAATGGCCGGCCGGGTTGACATCTAGCCCCGTGTCGGCCGTGACTGCGGGCGTTCCTTGAATGCTTTCGCCAGCCGCGAGCCACGCAGACCAATCCATCAAATAGTCCAGCATCGCACCGGGGTCCTTCGGCGGGATAGTAGTGTTCATGCAGGTATCTCCAAGACGCGTGTTTCGGGTTCAACCGCCGCTGCTCGATCTTCGGCCGAGATGGCGATGATCCGGAGTTCTCTTGGCAGCGTGATCGTGCGTTGTTCTGGCTGCATTGAGGTAGCCCGGGCCTCTGACGGGATAACGATGACGATCGGTTCCGGCGCAACACTGCCATCGACGCGCCCTGCCGCGCTGGCTGAGTTTGGCTGCTCGGTGCTCGCGGCCGAACCTGAGGCGGCGCTGACTGCTGTTGACGCGGCTGCGTCCCTTGCCTGGGCCGAGGCGGCCGTACCAGTGACCGCCACGCCGCCTAACGCCGACGCGACGTTCAGAAACTGAGCACTGGCTGCATTGCCTTGCGATACGTTGCCGATTACCCCTGTTCCGCTAGCAATACTAGGCGCCTGGCCAGCGACGCCCGCTCCACTGATTGCGGTCGTCCCAGATGTCGAGCCGGCACCAAGGCGTTGACCGCTAGCCGAAGAGCCCGATACTGCGATCGATCCGGTAGCCGTTGACGTCTGAGCGGATTGCGTTGAAGCACCCGATCCAAAGGCCGCAACTGCGCCGCTGGCAGCAGCGCCATCCTTCGTCTCGTTGACGGCACCTGCACCCGCGACGCTGGCGGAAGCTGCAGCAGCCCCAACATCGTTCGCCTCTGAAGAAGCGCCAGCCCCGGAGATTGCAGTTGCCCCCGACGATGCTCCGACATTCTTTCCAGCATTGACCGCTGTCGCTCCGCTTACAGCGACCGAACCAGAGGCCGCGGCAACATCCTTGATCTCAGTAACGGCGCCGGCACCCGAAATGCCTAACGAACCAGCCGTCACCCCGGCATTCGCAGTCTGCGTGGACGCAGCGGCCCCGGAAATTCCAGAGGCCGACGTATAGGTGACGACGATCTGGCCGCTACCGCCAGCACCACCCTTTTGAGTTCCGCCCGGCCCTTGCGATCCACCACCGGCGCCACCGCCACCTCCCGGGAGAGCGCCGGCACCGCCGTTCCCATCAGCGCCGGCTGCATTTGTACCGCCACCACCTCCACCGCCGCCGCCAGCTGCGTTCGCAGTCCCCGCACCGCCGTTGCCGCCACCAGAGGTGCCTGCGGTGCCTCCAGCGCCGGCCGAAGCGCCCCCCGCAGTACCGGCACGAGCACCGGCTGTGGTGACGTTCGCACCAGCAGTCCCAGCAACGGTGGAGCGGCCAGCGCCTCCACCGCCAGCTCCGGCGTCGCCTGTAGTAGTGCCCCCACCAATACCGCCGCTGAACTTCGTAGTTCCGATACTCGAAGAAGCCTGGCCGCCAGCGCCGCCGCCGGTGCCCGTGGACACCGAGCCGCCTTTGGCAAGAACGGTAGACGAGGTGCTGAACCAAGTGTCGCCACCCGCGGTAGGGGCGACCGTACTCGTATCGCCGGCTCCACCGGCACCGATCTGGTAGTTGACCGTTGCGCCAGGTAGCAGCCCCGTGAGGTTGGTGATGGCAGCATACGCACCGCCACCGCCCGCGCCTTTTACGTTTGCCGTCTTGTTGTTTGCTGCGCCACCAGCACCCCCACCCCAACACTCAATGGTATTGGCATCCGACCAGTCAGACGGAAGGACCGTTGATGAGCCCGATGTGAGGGTAAAAGTTGCCACGATTCGCCCTTAGTTGGCGTTGCTGTAGGTGCTGGAACTGATACTGACGGTCTGCCCCGTCGCAATGTTCGTGTTGTTGAGGTTCAGGTCGGCGCCCGAGATGCCCACCGTGCCATCGATATGAGCTGTTCCGCCTGAGGTCTTCAGGCGATACCACGTGGCCACAGTGCCGCCCCCGCTCCCGCCGTACCGGTCCCGTTGGCGATAGCGTTGAGGGTGAGCACCCCGCCCGAGGCCGCCGGTGCGAAAGTCGCATTACACGTCAGCGACGCAAGCAAAACCTGCGAGGAAATGGCGGTGTCCGGGTTGGCGGGCTGACTTCCGCTGTAGATTTCCAGCACAGCATTCGCTCCCAGTGTGGACGTGATCGCGTTTTGCTGGGCGTTTTTGAGTGCCGCCGAGTACTTCAGATTTGATGCCATCTACGTTTCCCTTAGGCAAGAAAAATCCCGCTCGCGGCGGGCACATCAAATTCCCCCTTGTAAACACTTTGCTAACGTATTAGCATACATGTGTGCATAACGCGCAACCGTTCACGAGGAGACGAGGATGAAATTCGAAAGACTTGCTGCAGTGGCCGTCGCCTGTTTGCTTTCAGCGTGCGGCGGAGATGGTGATCAGGATCTGCAGACCACCGCGCCCATTCGTCAGGTGACAGCGCCAGCAGAAGTGCCCCAGGTAGTCCCGCCGGCGATCGTCAAGCCTGCCGAGCCAGTTGCAGAACCGGTACCGAAGCCAATTGCAAAACCTCCCACCTCGACGCCAGCGCCGCAACCGATCCTGATCGAGGTCTACGGCGATGACGCGATGATGGGACTAACATCAATGTTGAGGGTTGCGGAGCAGACCGAAACCATTCAGTCGCAGGCGCTACTGCTGGCGCAGTTGAACAATTCGGCTATCACAATCACGAATCGCGCGTCCGGCGGGACGGCCAGCAGCTTGGTCAACATGATGCGCGGCGTCGATGGCGGCGGCCCTCCGTTTGCCGAGCGGATCGCGGGGTCGAAGGCGCAGATCGTACTTATGAATCATGCAATCAACGACAACCTCATGCAGTCCCTAGCGCCATACGCGGACGCCATGATTGAGTGGATCAAGGTCGTGCGCGATGCCGGAAAGATCCCGATTCTCGAAGAGCCGAATCCGGTTTGCGACGGCAACCATCCGTGGCTGGAAAACTACGTGGCGACGATGCAGAGCATCGCCGAGGCGTACAAGGTGCCGCTGGTCAAGCAATATGACTACATCAAGACGTTGCCGAACTGGGAGTCTCACATGGGAGCGTGTTTTTATCCGGATGAGTGGTTGCTGCAGATCAAGGCGCAGCATCAGGCTGAGGTGTTGGGGGCGATTGTCTTAAAGATGGCTGGTGCACCATAACGTAAAGTAGCCCATAAACTGCGGCCACCCGACTCGGACGTTGCCATTCCGAACGGTGAGCCGCCAACCCTATACAATTACTCCCTGACAAAGCTCGGGCCTGATAGTCCGGGATTACCGACAAACAAGAAAAAATATGGCATCCGACGACAACCGTGGAAACTGCTTCGACATCATCCGCCACATTGCCGCTCTAATGGTCCTCTACAGCCATCAGTTCGCTCTGACGGGATACCGCGAGCCGGAGATCCCGGAGTGGGATACGCTGGGCTTCCTCGCGGTGGCGATATTCTTTTCGATTTCCGGCTATTTCATGCCCGGGAGCTTCATCCGGTCGGGAAACTTCATGGACTTCATCAAACGCCGTCTGCGCCGGCTGCTGCCGGGGCTGGTCGTCTGCACCTTCATCACGAACTATCTTATCGCGCCGATCTTCGTAACCGAACCTGCCATTGAGTATATTGCGTCATACGACACATTCCTGACCTTCTTGTCCACCGCTGTCTTTTTGGGAAAGGACATCCCTGGCGCATTCGGTGGCTGGATCTTCCCGCATGCTATCAATGGCAGCCTGTGGACGCTGCCGATCGAGTTTATGTGCTATCTCATCATTGGGGCCGCACTCTCGTTCTCAAAGAATTTCCGGGTGCCTCTCGGGCTGTTTCTACTCAGCGTAGTGGGAACTGTGGCGCAGGTCGCAACCGGCTACAACTACAGCTTCTATAACGTGCCGCTGAGTTATCTGCTGATGTTCGGGATCTGTTTCAATGGCGGCGCTCTATTGTCCATGACGCGGCCCGCATGGGAGCCGCATCGCGCAATCCTGGTGGCAGCAGCGGCGGTCGGCATCCTGATCACTCGGGGTCGGCCAGAGATCAATGTCGTCGGCCCGCTAGCGCTGACGCTATTGACGATAATGATCGGCACGGCATACAGTGAAAAGCTGATACGTGGTCGCTTCGACATCTCATATGGCATCTATATCTATGCCTTCCCCATTCAGCAGATTGTGATCAACGTAGCGACGCAGAATTTGTGGTTGAGCATGATGCTTTCGCTGGCGCTCACGCTGATGGCCGCCTATCTTTCCTATCGCTTCGTGGAAAGCCCATTCCTCCCGAAACGATTAATCGACAAGCATACCCTCCAGAGGGTAGATAACGTAATGCCGTCCGTATAGAGCAAACGACGCGCTCATACCCAAATTATTGCTTGCACCTCCGAAACGGAGTTTGCTGCACGGATCTGTGTCTTCAGTGTCGTCTTCTTATAGAATGCGGCCTGCCCCTGAGCAATTATTGCGCCAGCCAGTCCATGAAGTTGCGCAAATGTCATTGGGACCTGAGCATTGTCTTTGTCTAGCCAGAAGAAACCGTCAGGAAGAGCCCCCGCAACTAAAGACTTTGCTAGGATGTCCTGGCTATCCAGATCAGCCTGGAACGTGGTGCTCATGTAGCTGACTGGCTGTTGGATGGACTCTCGGTATGCCGCCTCGATTATGGCGATTTGCTTATTTCGGGCCTCTGCGATAGAGGGCCCGTCAGGCGGAGAGAGTACGTCGCACTCGTACTGCCAGCCGACCTCACACCCAGTGACACTTGAGCAGTCGACCCATTTCATGGATGGGTGGAACATCTCCTTGATATTGCCATCGGTTGAGAGCACTTCCACTACTGTCGCGTCTTCAATACGAGCGTACGTTTTCATGTTTTGCCTTATGCATATTCGTGGACGATGATGACTCCAGGCGCGCCCGCCCCGCCCGCTTGCCCAGAGCCGCTAGGGCCAGTTGCCGCTCCACCACCTCCACCACCATAACCCGCCGCTGAGTTACCGGGCGCCGTAGTTGAACCGATAGGAGGGGCTCCATTCCCAAGAGGACCACTACCACCACCACCCGCGACAAAGCTGGACGTGGACGACGCGCTGCAAGATGAGCCGTTACCCCCCTGCACGTTTAGAATGTTTCCTGATACGGGAAACGTTGCGCCATTCCCTCCAGACTGCGAGTAAGGCGGCGCGCTATTTGGACCGGGAGCGCCGCCACTACCACCGCCCGCGGAAAGCAACACCCCAAACGATGTTGCCCCACCAACAGCGCCACTAGTACTGGTAGGACCACCAACTCCACCCGCACCGATGGTAATCATTGCGCCTGAAAATCCGGAGGTAAACCTACCTTCCGCGTAAGCCCCAGAGCCACCGCCACCAGCCACCGCCACGTTTCCCGCGGCCGTGGCATTTGTGCCGCCGCCGCCACCACCTCCTCCGCACAACCTAACCACGACGCTGTTCGTCCCAGCCGTGGGAGTGTAGGTACCGTTCGCGGTGAACACACGGGTACCGAGGTAGCGCCCAACAGCCTGCCCGAACTGCATCGCATGCTGGCTCTGCGTGGCTGGCGCGACTTGCAGCGCCGCGCCGGTGCAACTCTCCAGCACCCACGAACTGATGTCGGCTCGCCAAACGACCTGTGCTCGGCCGCCAACGACCATCTCCCCGCCTTGGAGCGCGCTGTGGGCGGCGCCAACGACCGGCGATGCGCCAAGCCCGTTCACGTTCAGCGTCGAGGCTCCGGTGTTGGCCGTCTTCACCTTGAACCACAGGACCATCCCATCCGCCAAACCTGTGATGGCGGGGTTATAGCTCACGGCGTACGCATTTGCTGCGCCAGTGTCCACACCGACGATGGTCGCCGACTGCTGCATGGCATGCAGGATATCGGTCGGAAGAATCGGAGCGTTCGCGGCCTGGGCGATGTTTACCGACGTGATCGTCGTCTGACCGTTGGCCACCGTCACTACCCATAGGCCGGTAAATCCAGCATCTGGCGCCGGCGTTGTCTGCGAGCCGGTAGCTGCTGCCGTTCCAGGCTTAGCCGAGATGTTGACGATCCCCTTACGGGCGGTGGCTTGCTGCGCACCACTGTTGCCGGGCCCCGACCAAGCCTGCGACGGATTGCTCGCGTTGTAGTACGGCAGCGTAACGAGGCCGGTGTCCGAATCCTGATAGGCGGCCTGGATCAGGTAGTTGATACTCTGACCGGCCGTAGCAGGCGGCGTGCATGTCAGCGTCACCGCATCGAGCAGAATGCCCTGCTTCAGAATATTGTGAGCATCGGCTGAAAGCGACGAGTATGCCGACGCATCGGTGGCCACCAAGCTGTACATCTCACCCGGGTTCACGACAACCTGCAGCGACGCCGGGCCAGTCGGCACGCATGCCAAGCCGTTGACGACGGTTGCAGTACCGAGAATCGCTGCGGAAAGCTTGGCCAGCCCGACCATCGCGTACTTGTTCGAGTTAAGCAGGTCGGCTTCGAGCGGAATTTGCCCAGGATATGCGATCTGGCGATCCATCTGCGCTCCAAATGAGGATAGCGCCCGGAGGCGCCATAGAAAGGGATGAGTTGCTACTGATCAGCTTGTGATGCGCGTCCACACGATCGTGGCCACCGGCTTTACGCTATCGATTGCGGCGTAGATATCCGCATCTGTCACTGAGCCTTGGATCGTCGACATCGATGCGTAGGAAGAACGCGATGGCTGCCCGTACCCACCTGTCGAGATGCCGTAGCCGGCCACTAGCGGAATACCACTGCCTGTGGGCCGAAACGCTGTGACAAACGCCTGGTACTGCATAAGCATCGAGCCGTAGGCGCCAGCGACGCCGTAGCCAATGGCCGGCCCGCCATACGCGCCCGTGTCCGCCGGCCTCGTAGGCTCGATAACGATAGGCGTCCGCCCAGTCAGATCCTGAAGAACCTTGATCAGCCCTGCGCGCGTCGCCCTCTCTCGAAAGAGATTGATCAGGATGCGCCCACGATATGACTCATCGGACTGATTGGCCCCGCGCGGCAGAGCATCGCCAAAAAAGTCGGCCGCGATCATGTCTAGCCAGCCATCAGTGGCCGTCTTGATCCGCGTTTGCAGCCTCGCGTAGCTCAGCAACCCGTAGACGTAAGCGCCGACATAGGCGAGGCCGTTCAACACGCCATTGATCAGCGGAGTATCAGACTCATCGCCAAACCAAGGCGGCAGATACCCTCGCAGGCGGCGGTACACATCCTGTTGATCACCTGTCGCCATTTAGAGCACCGTAACGGATGACCACTTGATGACCTGCTTTGCGTTTGCGGTCAGGTCGGCCGTGCCGCCGTTGAGCGTCACGCCGGTAACGTTTGTCACGCCGGGGGAGGCGTCATAGGCCACCTGCGCCAAGCGGCTGTATGGCAGCGTCATAACCTGCGTTGTCGGATCGCGCAGCAGCGAGTTGATGAAGGTCTTCAAGGCATCGGAAACGAGCGCCTTCGTCGCTGCCGCGTCGTATCCGGCGGCAACCGCCACGGTCATCGTCACGGACGCGCCGACCAGGACCGGGGCAAAGACCCCAAAACTGACAGTGAGCGGCCGGACAGCATCAACGGCGTTGTAGACGGTCGAGAGGAATGTCCCTGTCGGCGCCCCCGTGCCGTCATCGACGACGACGTAGAAATAGCCCATCTGAGCCGCGCCGGCGTATGTCTGGTTTTCAACAAGCGAAAACGTGACTCCCTGCTGCAGCGAAGTGATGGCGTAGCCGACAGCATCCTTCGTGGCCTTCGACAGGCTGCGAACATAGGCGATGAAGCGGGGGCGCAGAGCGGCATCTGACTCGGCATCGGCGCCGTTGGTGAATCCTGCTGCGTTGGTGACCGTGTCGACACCGGAGATCGCGCCGGCAATGGTCGTGACGGCACCGGAAATCGCGTTGCCTGCCGCACCGGCGACCACTGCCACCACTGGCACTGTCACGCTGCCGACGCCAACTGCAAGAACGTAGCCCGCCAGCGCTGCGTTGTACGCCGGGTTCGCCGTATCGGCCACGACCGAGTATTGCTGACTACCATCACCGGTCTGGACAGTCGCAGTGACCGGGACGATCGCCTGCTGTGTCGACGTGAAACGGCTAAAGGTGACCTGACCGGTTGCGTATGTGGCAGCTAGGCGCGTAACGCCAAAGTCCGCCACCCACGAGTCGAGATCTGCGCCGCTTGACGTTGACGCGCGCGTGATGGCCAGAACCTGCAATATCTGGCTCTGAAGCCAGATCGCCACCGCAGCATTCGCCTCGACGACTGCACGGAGGATCGACCCGACAGTCAGGTCGACAAGAACCTTGGCATAGCCCTGTACCGCAGTGACCTGGTTGCGCACCAGTGTCACGAAGTCCTGCGTCTGAATGGATGCCATGTCACTTGTTCACATTGAACTGCAGAGACACCGGCCGGCGCGTCGCCGAACTGGTGTAGAAGATGCCGACGCTCACCCCATCCTGAATGGGCTTGACGTCGATGCGTGGCTCGGGGTCTGGGCGACGCCCTCCTCCATTCGGATCTGAGCCCTGATCTCACCCGTGATCGCCCGAATATCGACGGTGTCGCCGATCATCTGTGGCAGGCCCGCGCCGTAGTCGGGGTGGAAGAGATAGGAGCCCTTCGGGTCACCAGTCGGCGAACGATGCGCTGGTTCGTGCGCTCGTCGGCGTTGGCTGTACCGAGATCGCCTGTCGCTGACGCGATGAGGTCATCGCCGACCCACAACGATAGATCGTTGAGGAGTTGTTGCGTCATGTGACAGGAACTCCCGTGTTTGCGCCGCCATTTCCGTTGCTGTGGATGTGCGTGTTGTCGATATGCTTGCCGTTGGCAGTGACTGACCCGGTGAAATTCGTATCCCCGGTGATCACCAGCGACTTGCCGGCACCCGCATCGCCAGACACAGCCATACCGCCCTGCCCGGTGATGGTCTGGGTGACTTGCAGGGTCCCGTCGACATTCATTGGCCCCGTGTGATTCCACTGGGGCGCTTGGCTCGTGAGCGTGCCCGCCGAGATCAGCGTGACAGTGCCATCGTTGTGGAATTGGAGCTTCGAGCCAGACTTGTGCGTCAGGAAAAACTCACCTGATTTCGCGCCGGTAGGCCGCACCTGGTCGCTAAAGAACCGACCGCTTATGTAGCCGTTCTCAATCTCGCCCCCAAAGAACTTCACCTCGACTTGATCGCCTGGACTAACCGGCGCGTCCAGCCCCCACCCGTCACCGACCCATGGCGACGCGACAGGCAGCCAACCGGTCAGCGAGTTATCGGGAAAGTCGGGGTCTACCGGTTCGATACGCACGCGAGCAGCTGGGATTGATGGGTCATAGCTAGTGACCGTTCCAACAGCGCATTCCGCGCGCTGTGAGCTCGCCATCTGGGCTGCCAGCACAATTTGGTTTCGGACCTGCTGCATCATATGGATGGCACCGTTTCCGGGTTCGTGTTCTTAGCCGAGATGGTCATTTCGTAGCCACTGTCGACGCTCATCGACCGCGCCAGGCCGTCAATGAAATAGTCCTGATCGAACGCCGTCCCGGTACCGGTCAGCCGGACCATCGATGTCTGCTTTAGGATGTTGTCGGCCGGCAGGACCGCGCGCAGCTTCATCTCGTGCTGCGTGATTTCCTTGTGGATCTTCTGCGCCAGCTTCAGCGCCGAATCCTGATCAAGGCCGCCGCGTGTGATGCTGTAGATCTGCGTATCCCCAAACGGCGATGCCTTTCCCGCCTGAATGCTCTTCGCCTTTGACGGGTACGAGGCAGTGAATGCCTTCGCCTGCTTGGCATTCCACGACCGCACGACCACCGTCACGCCCTTCGCCACGGTCAAGCTGCGTGACATGCGCAAATCCTTCACGTTGGCGTGCGGGTGACCGCGTTCATCGATCTCCCATCGCAACTCGTAGATGTTCGGCGAATCAGGCGTCGGGTCAGGGCCGGCAAGTTGCTTCTTCATGTCCTTGTAGCGCGCGAGGTACTTCGCGTTCGCATCTGCCTGGACTTGGTCGGCCTGGGCCAGCGCATCCAGCCCTTCCTTCTGTGCAGCAGCCGAAGCCACGGCATCGCCTGCATCCTGCGCAGCGGTGCGAGCACGCGCAGCCGCCGCGGCTTTCTCGTACAGAGCAATCGACTTGTTCAGTTCTGAGTCGTACGCGGCCTTCGTCTGGTCAAATTCCTTCTGTACGGCCTCGCGATCAAAGGTGGATGCCATGACTTCCACCTCTGCGCGCGGCTCAAAGTGCAGGGTTCTGCCGTTCACGTAGCACTGGAAGCCCTCTTGCGCCGCCAGCCAGGTGAGTAAATCCCATTCGCTCCGCTGATCGGTGAGGCTCACGCGGTCATAAGCGTAGATCGAGCCCGCCTTAGTCTTTGTTGCCGGGCCGGCAACGGACATACCGTGCGAGACCGCCAGCTTCGCAGCAATCTCAGAGGAGGTCAGGTTCTGATACTGAATCGTGGTCTTGCGATCGATGAACGCCGCCGTCAGGTCGCGACCGCTGACGGTGATCTTCGCATCGACGGGGTCATAGTCGATATCGTCGATGCGGCCATAGATCAGGCTATCGAGGTCCGTCTCGCTGAAGTTGTTCGGGTCAGCCGGGAATCCCGCGAAAATCTCGACGAACGCTTCCTGTTGCTCGGAAAACCACTTTGCATTCGTCTCGTCGGGCAGCGCATTGGCCGCGAACTCGACCCTGAACGTGTCTGCTTGGTAGAACGTGTTGTTTTCGACTGTCCACCGGATCCACGCCGGGACGATGACCCCCGCCACCTTCACGATAGCCCGCGGCGAGCGAGCAGCGGGCTGTAGAGGAAGCGTGTTCAGCATCTTATGAGTTCAGAAGCCCCCCGTCTGTGTCCTTGGAGGGCGGTACCGTGATGGTTTGAATGCCGGTGACCTGTGGATCGCCGTTCAACTGCGGGTTGGCCTTCGCCAGCCCTGTCCATGCCATTGCGTCGCCGTACTCCTTGACGGCCAAGTCCATCAGGTTCCCGCCGGCGGTCGTGATCTGCTTGGCGCTCGAGTAAATCGAACCGATGTTCATCTGCACCCGGCCGACCGTGCGGTCCATGGCGACCAGCACTGGCAACTGCTGCGCAGCGACGATCTGGCTTGACATCTTCTGGACCTGCTGAGCAATCGGGTTGTTTGGCAGAATTCCGCCAAGCGTCGTGACGTTCACAAGTGTGTTGTTCGCCTGAGCGATCAGCGTTCCGACCTGCGTTCTGACCGCCGCCAATGGCTGCAGCACACTGTTCAGGGTCGACTGAGCCGCGTTCGCGAAGCTGGAAACGCTTTGAACCGCCGAATTGACCGTGCTCATTAGGCCGCTGAGCGAGATGTCGCCGATCTGTCCAGCCAGGTCGTTCATCGACCCAACGTCACCGTTGATCAGGTCATCGATGCTTAGGTCTCCGCTGCCAGCCGTCGACAGGGTCAGATCTTCGATCACCTCGCACACGATCCGGTACGGAATCTTGTAGAAGCGGCGGAAATCCGGATCGAATTCCTTGATTAGCACTGCGTACTGCAGTTCGGACCACGACAGGACTAGCGCCACACCAGCCGCGCGCATGTCGCGCAGTTGCCGAGCGCGAGACATTGCATCCTTTCCCTCAAGCCACCCGGTCCACCCGATCGGCGCGATGAAGTCGCCCATGGCGTCGACCTGCTTGACGCCGCCGACCATTCGGTGGACTGCGAGCGCTTGCTCTCCCCCAAAGGAGATCGACTCGGGGATCTCGTTACCTTGGAAGGTGAAATCCCCGAGTTTCAGAACGACATCCGCCATTTGGTTATCTCAGTGCCGGCGGCCGCATGGCCATTCCGGTGTCGAACGTGGACGAACCCGTCTGCGGCCTCGACATTTCGCGCCCCTGGTGCCATGTGACCGCTTCCGCGACGACGCGGCTGTCGATCTTGATGGTGCTGTTGACCTGCACCGGCGCTTGACTGCCTCCGCTGACGGGATTGGCGGCCGCCATCGAATCACCGCCGCCGGTGATTAGCGCTTTTGCCTGCCTGTACAACCACCCCGCATTGCCTCCACTTCCCAGACCGAAGTTCGCGAATGGGTTGCCGAACGGAGTGCCAGCGGATTGCATCTGCTGGATCATCCCGGCGTTCTTCTGACCCCAGTCGTTGATCGACCGGAAGAACTCGGTGCCAGCGTTCAAGACCTTCGTGACCTGCGGCAGCACACCACGCCCCATTTCGGTCTTGAGCGACTCCCAGGCGGCCAAGAAGTCGGCCTCGGCGCCCCCTGCGGTGTTCTTGAACTGGTCGATTGTGCCTTGCGTGCCTTTGGCGTTCTTCACCAGATTTGCATCACGCAGCGCCTGCGCCTGCTGCGTGGTGAAGTTGGCACCCATGTTCGAGGCCTGGCGGTTGGACAGCAGGTTGTTGATGAACCCGATCTTTTCGGAATCAGACTTCGCGCCGGCACGTTCGGCGGCTGCTGTGGCGTATTTCATGAGCCAGCCCGCCGGGTCTTCTCGAAGCATCTGTTCGTCTTTGATGTTCCGCAAAACGGTGGACTTGATCGTCTTGCCGCCAACGCTACCGCTGGTGACTTCTCCGACATCCGCCAGACCAGCGTCTACCAGCGCCGCCATCGTCTTCTTCGGCGTGCGGCCGGCGACAAGGTTCTGGTACAGCGACATCAGCGCGGTACCAGTGCGCGCGCCGCCTTGCTCCTGCATGAGCGTCGCCAGGTTCATGATGCCCTGGTCACTCAGGCCCTTGAAAGCCGCGCCGCCGGTCTTGGCGAACTGCTCGAGGTCGCCGAAGTTAATCGCGCCACCGGATCCGGTCACCATACGCTGCGCGAGATCCAGACCTGCGAGGAATTCCTTCGCGTTGTTGGTCTTCCCGCGCATGTCGTTGAATCGCTTGACGGAGCGCGCGGCACCCTCATCGATGGAGCCGATCTTTCCGCCGAAAAGGCCTGAGTTCGCGGCGTTCAGCGCTGCGATGGTCGGAGCGACCTGTTTAGCGACGTCCATCCCGCCGAACATGCCGACAGATTCGCGAAGGGTCTCCATGAGCGCCGTGCTCGATGCTCCGAACACCCTGGTGCCGCGTGCAAACTTGTCAGCGTCCTTGTCGACAGCTTCGCCGAGGTTCAGCATCTTGAAGCGTGCGGCGGCCGTTTCGTAGTCCTTGGCAGCGTCGTAGAGCTTCTTGCCCGCGTACAGGGTCCCGAATGTCGCTGCGGCAGGCGCTAGCATGCCGCCAGGCAAGCCCATGCCGATGGCGCCCACGCCGAACCCGTTCGGGCCGACGTGCACGTTGTTGCCGCCGTGGCCACCGCCGAAACCGCCACCACCGGCCGCCGGCCGCCCGCCGCCATAGCGAGGGCGCATCGGCATCGGAATGATCCCGCCAGGGTTCGGAAGAGACGGGCCACGCCCACCCGGACCGCGCCCACCGGGGCCAAACGTACCGAATGCGCCCATCGCCGCGGTGCGTTGGGCTGCCGCGCTGGCCGCGTGGATTGCGTTGATGTTCTTGGCGAGCGTGGCGGCCTCGATATTGGCCTTGCTCATGCTGGTGGCCAACGTGGCACTGGCGCGCGAGATGGTCCGGATGCCTGCGGCCTGCTTCTCGATCGCCGCCAGGTGCCGGTTCACGTTGCCGGCCATGATGTCCAGTTTCCGGAACTCGGTGGCCAGCCTCAGAAGCGCCGGGCCGACCATGTCGTGCAGGACCAGAGTGGTGCCGATCTTATATGCGTCGAGCATGGTGACCTATACTTGTCATTCCGGAGCCGATTTCGACCCCATGCGTAAGCTGAAACACCGAGTTCACGAGTGGCTAGCCGACCACTTTTCGAAGATCCAGTACCCAAAGCCTCTGAAGGTTTCGGACGTGGAGGATGTCGACCAGGTCAGGCTGGACCGGCGCGTTCGGCGCGTGTTTTGGTCGCTGGCGGCCATCTGGATCATCGGATCCATCGTCGTCGCGGCACTCTCCGCGCTATTTGATGCGCGGTTTTCGCCAACTCCTGCCGCTGAGCCACGCCGCGACGGTGAGAGCAAAGCGCGGCTGCATGTCAGCCATCCCGCGGATAGCCGCCGGGCCTAACACCGGCCTGGGCGGAATCTTCGCCGTCCCTTCCTCGTGCCAGACCAGCTTTTGGTCGTTCGATCCCACCACCGACTCGTTGTCCGCCGTCACGTGCGAGATGCTGTTGCGCATTTCGCCTGTCCGTTCCAGCGGCGCGTTGAGCTTGTAGCCAAGGCGGTTTTTCTCCGTCTCGGTGTCTGGCTGCAACTGCGCCCATGCTGGAAACGGACCAACTGATGGCTGGTAGTGCCCAATCTCCGCTTTCGCTATCTTTTCGACCTTTTGGGCCGCCTGCTCGGTCATGTGATTGGTCACGACCGGTGCTGCGGCCGCCAGACGCGTCAGGTGATCAGCGAAGTCGCTCAGGCTACGGAATTCCTTCATGGCGCGGGTTCCTTGAACTTGAGGATGCCCCAGTCAAACTCGGCACCTTCGTGCTCGCTCATGACAACCGCCGCGGCGAAGCGCATGTGCTCAGGCATGGCGAAGGCGACATCCCAGGGGACACCGTTCTTCACCAGCCAGAGTGCCCGCCGGAACTCCGCAGCCTGGGCTAGTTTTTTGCGTCGTCGAGCCCTTGGGATGCGCCCGCGAATTGCACAGATCCTTCCTGAATCGCAACGAATCCGTCTTCCTCGACCCGCTGGATCAGCGCTTCAAGTTGCATCTTCGTCGTCGGCTGCAAGATTGCCTCGCCATCAATCGCGACCAGGCACAGAAGCGGCATGCACATCATGCGATACACGTCATTGGCGGCCGACTCTGCGCCCATTGCCTCGATAAGGCGGAACTGCGCCAAAAGGCCCGGTTTGCGCAGGGTCAGTGCCCGGCCTTTCGCGTCCTTGACCACGACCTCAGCGGCCGCCGCGGCGACGATCTGCTGCGACGGCGTCGGGGCGTCGTGATTGATGGTGACTTTTGGCATATCGGATTAGGAAACCTGGAAGCGGCGCGAAGCCGTGAACGACAACTGCATCTTGACCGTAGCATCCCCGGCCACGTCGCCCGGGTTGTCATAGGTCAGCATCACGCCGTCGTAGCGGAACTGGGAGACGGCACCATTCGGCTCGGTGATCGTCTCGTAGATCTGGCACGGCTGTTCGTTCAGGCCAGCGTAGTAGTTCGCCTCGATCGTGGCGAAGTACCGATCGACGTCCGGACCGGTGCGCTGCACTTGCAGCGAGCCCGACCAGCCATCGAAGAAACGAACGTTGTCGGTAACGCCATCGATGCGCTTCACGCGCTCGGTCGTGGCGTCCATCTTGCGGGAAAATCCCGTCACTTTCGGTACTTGCAGCGGACCGGTCGGCGTCTGGAGGACCAACGTGAAGTCGCGCCCGACGGAATAGCCATTCAGCGGCATGTCTTTCTCCTGGGAGAGAGTCGCCCGGCTCGCGGCCGGGCATCGGGTTCAATGGGGATTACTGCGACGTGGTCGAGGAGCGCACGACCGTGGCTTGGGAGCCTTCGACGTTGATCAGGAACTTCTCGATGACCGACAGGTAGATCACCTTCACGTCGGCCTGCATGTAGCCCAGCGCGACGCGGTTCATCGGATTGTTCGCGGCGTCGATCTGCACGGAGAACGCCGGGCCGCCGTTGACGGCGCCGATCATCCCCTGCTGTTCCATCGAACTCAGGAAGTTCGACAGGGTCGCCGATGCCTCGCGCCGCTTCGTGGTCGACTGAAGCTGACCGACGAACTTGCCCATGCCCGCGTTCAGCGTGCTGGCGATGTAGTTCGTCATACGGGTGTAGTTGTCCCCGTACGTCAGCGAGTTGGAGCTCGTGTTGTGGCCAATGCGACAGCCGAAGTAGTTGCCGCCCGGAACCGGATTCGTGATCAGGTCGTAGCCGGCCTGTGCCAGAGTCTGCAACTCGGCCGAGCTATACGTCTGGTTGGCGTACGACTTCTGCGTGCCGACCACACCGTAAAGCTGCTTGTTCAGGCTGCTTTGCTCGGGCGACAGGTTCGCCAGAAGGCCCGCGACGAAGCCCTGCGGCGAGATCAGGCGCGTCACTCCATTCGCCGTGTCGAGGAACCACACCCAGTCGCCGAACATCCACTTGAAGGCGTAGCTGTCGATGCCGGCCGTCGTCTTGGTCGTCACGGCGTTGGCGATGGTGTCGCCTGCCGGACCCGTGCCGATCATGTAGATGCCCTCGGACAGGCCGAAGGCGGACTGCGTCGAAAACGTCGTCGAGTCGTCGCAATCGGCCAGAACGCCGATGGACACGCCCTGGCTGCGCAGCGCGTACATGCCCTTGCGCGGAACCGTGTCCTGGCCAATCATCACCGAGCCGGTGATCGTCGTCGCGCCATCGGTGCCACTGGCCAGCGTGAAGCTGGCGGCGGCCGGAGCGGCGACGCCTGCGCCGGCCGTTGCCGTGACGATCTGCGAGGCGCCGCGCTGGATGCCGTTGCCGTTGTTGATGGCAGCGGCGATCGCGATCCACAGGGCGTTTCCGGTGAGCCCGGCGCCGATGTTGTCGAACACTTCCGGCGCCAGTGTCGGAGCGGCGACCGTCACCTTCCAGGTGTTAGCAGCCGAGCCGGCGGCCAGGGATGCGACAACGGTATTGCCCAGCGTACCCGTGTACTTGGCGGTGAACGTCAGGCAGTTGGTCTGCACAACCGCCGTGGCGGCCGCATCCGTGCCGTCGGTCACGCGGACGCAGCGGAAGTTGTTCGCGCCGTTGATCACGGCCGCAGCAACCGCCGTACCCATGTCGTACTTGCGGTTCTGGATGCCACCGAACGTGCGCGCGTACGACGCCATGTCGCCGATGATGGTCGGCGAATTGACCGGGCCCCATTGGGCGGTACCCACGACACCGAGAACGTTCGTCGGCACGCCGTTGAGCAGGGTGACCTGCGGCGGGACGATCTGGACGTAGAGATCGGGAACGATGAGGGCTGTCGTGTTGATACTGCCCTGCTGGACAATCGGCATTTGTGCCTCCGGGAACGAAAAGGCCGCCCGGAGGCAGCCCAAAATGAACGAAGCCGCCTCTCGGGCGGCTGTGGACGGCTTACTTCTTGGCCGGAGGCGGATCCGCCGTGACCTTGGTCACGTAGGCGGCCTGTTCACTCGCCAGCACGGCGGCGACCTCTTTCTCGTCGGTGATCTCGTCTCCGATCTGGTGGCCAGCAAAGGGCGTGGTCACAATCAGCTTCATGGGGTTCACTCCACAATGGTTGCGATCGGGAATTGATCGTCGAGAGTCGGTCCTGCGCTGACGTTCGTCTCTGTGATGGTGATCTGCGTATCGGTGCGGACCTGCGTCGTCGAATACTCGACCGCGTAGATCAGGTCGCGCCGATATATGCTCTCTTTCTGCCCGCTGTCGTCCTGGCTGCTGCTCTTGTAGCGCAGCGCGACGATCATTCCGTCAGGGAGAGTCAGGTGGAACGTCGCGGAAAGCTCCGCATCGAGCAGGTCGGCAATCGGGTCGCGCGAGTCGAAGCAGTTCGCCCACACGGTGATGCGAAACGAGCGCTCCTGCCGGCGCAATTCCCGGATGCTGGTGCCGGCGCCGCCGACCCGCGGCGATATCGACTTGGCGCCTGGGATGGTGACCACCGGGCCGGACGATGTCGCCGGCTGATCGGCCGCGACCAGCGTCGCCAGTGCCGTAGCGATCGAGGTCAGCGTATCGCCTGATTGGACGCCATGGACATAGCCTTTGCCGTCGACCACCAGCGCCGCGTTTTGCGGCTGGCTGACCGTCCCACCGACTGTCACGGTCTGGCCGGCTGGCGTCAGCGACAGCGTAATCACCGGCTCGACCATGGTCCGCCAGTCGGAGACGGCCGTATCGACGATCTTTTCCAGCCCATTGGGCGGGAAGACCGAGATATGCACCTTTCCGGCGGCCAGATCCTTCTCCAGAACACCTGGCACCGGCCACCCGCCGTAGACCTTGACCGGCTTTCCGACGATCGACGGCTGCCCGGTCCCGTTTGGGTACACGAGTTGCGCGATCAGCGCCACAAGCGCGTTGGATACCTCAGCTAGGCCGGCCATTACACGTGCACCTCAGTCAGATCCAGCCGCCACATCTGTTCGGAGCGTTCAGCGCCGCCGACGCTGAAGCGGCGCCCAAGGTCGTCGACCACGATGTCGCCGGAAGTGATCACGATCGGCACGCTGACCGGCAGCCAGATGCGGAATCCGTGCTCATCGCCCGAAGCGGGCAGTTCGGCATGGGTCCGCGTCTTGCCGCCGAACAGTTCGGCACACGGCCAGCCTCCGGCACCGCCAGGCGAGCCCAGAACGACATCGTCATCTGCCGCGCAGACCCCGGAATAGCCGACGTTGCCCACCGCGTTGCCATCCGATGCCGGACGGGTGATCCAAATTCGCCGGTTGCAGCCCACAGCGAGGATAGGCAGTTCATCCTGCATGCCGCCGATGAAATAGACGCTCTCACCGCGCACCAGGTAGTCGCCGACCTGCGTCTGCCGACCGTCGATCAGGCAGTACCAGTACGGCTTTTCGGGCAGATTGGGTCGCGTGTACGTCCATTCCTGAGCAGAAAACGACGCGTTCAGGCTCGCGACCTTGGCAGTCAGCGGATCAGCGGCGCCAGCCGGCCGGAACACGTCATAGACGTAACCGATGCGCTTCGCGGCCTTGCCGTACCCGGCGTAAATCTTGTCCTGCAGCTTGGCCGCGTCCATTTCATGCCCTTCCGATGCTCAGTCCGCCCGGGCCGAGGTCCGGTCCCGGCACGAAGCCGATGAATCCGCAAAGACGGCGCCTCCACGAGTCAAACAGCTTCTCGCGGTCGGCCTGTTCGCGCGAGTTATGGACCCAAACCGCGGCCTCAGCCGTGTCAAGGTTCTCTCCTGCGGCCGGAATGGCGCCCTCCAACGTGTAAAGGTTGGTCAGGTACGTGTTGACGACGACCGCTTCCTCGCTCGCCGACAGCGAGGTCAGCCGCTGATGCAGCGACATGACCACCAAGCCGAAGTAGCCATAGACGGTGTCCTGATCGTTCGTGATCTGCATCGTCGTGCCCACGAGCGGATAGCCCATGAAGCGGCGCACATCGGTCAGTTGCGCGTCGGTGAGCATGGATTACCCTGGTTGGCGGCGTCGAGCAGCTTCTGCAGGTCGGCCTTCTTGGCATCGGCATCGAATTCGATGCCCTTCTCGGTCAGCGCAGCGCGCAACTCCGCAATACCGAGCTTTCGCGGCGCGTCAGTGGCCTCGACGTACAGTTCATGCTCATCGGTCAGGTCCGACTTGTTAATGACGATGAACCCTTGGTCGTTGTCTTCCGTTTCCGGGGCAACAACGCGTACGGTTTCCAGTTGCATGTGGTCTCCAGTAGTCATCGACAGAGAAGACGGCGGCCGATCCGCCGCCTCCCCTTCGAACGGCGATTAGCCGAGCAGCGTGGCGATGTGGTTCGACTTGATGGCTTGGCAGCCCCAAGCCAGGCGCACGTGGTAGACCAGTTGCATGAACTGGCGGTACACGGCGACATCGAACACGATACCGGTCTTCGGGTCCGTGATCTGGATCACGTCATCGGCCATATCCATGGCCTTGCCGTCGGGGCCGATCGGCATCTGCGGTGCGCGGGTGATCAGTTGCACCGCGCTCTTGCTGAAGCCGAGGTTCGGCGTGGCGGTATTGCCCACCGTGACAGCCGTTGCCGACGCAGGGATGGCTTGCAGCAGGCCCGGAGCGGCGATGGTGATCGTGCCCGGAGCGCTGATGCCAGCGGTGACGACGTACTTGTTGGCGTCGCCCGCGACCGTGACGGTATCGCCCGGGTTGACGGTGCCGGTACCGGTGATGAGCGGAATCTGGGTCGTACCGACCGCGAAACCTGCTGTCGACGTGGTGTACGAAGCGCCGGTGCCCTTCGTGACGGCGGTTACCGCTGCGCTGTTACGCAGGTCGAAACCTTCCAGGCGGCCGATGATGCCTTCGCGCAGCAGCAGGTCGGTGCCGGCTTCATTGACCTTGAACAGGACGTTCTGCTTGCCTCGCAGGTTAGCCATGGCAGCGGAACCCATCACGAACTGCAGGTCCGACTGCGGTGCGCCGTTGTCGTCCAGGATCTTGCGCAGTTGGGCGATGTCGCTCAGGTCGCCAGCGGTACCGAACGGCGCCGTGCCAGGCGTACCGTAGGCCCGCGACGAGTTCTGGTAAGCCGTGGTGAACAGGTCGACGTCGATCTGGTTCGTCAGCGTACGGAAAGCTTGCACGAACTGGTTGCGCAGGACGCCACCGTAAGTGCCGGCATTCAGCATGCCGCGTTGCTCTTCGCCGTTCCAGCGGATCGGGGCGTGCTTCGACTTCGAGATCGTCATGGCGACGTTGCCGATGGTCTGATCGCCGGTGTTCGGCGCGGTCACGGCCGGGGTGTTATCCGCCAGCGTGGTGGCCGGCGTGATCGGCACCAGGATCGACTCATTCAGAGCGGCGCGCTCGGCCGAGGAGTTCCGCGTGACAGCCGGGATCATACCGATCATCTCGCGCGACACGATGTCCAGCGCCTCGTAGAGCGTCGGAATCAGGCCGGTCAGCGTGTTGGCGGCCGCTACGCCGTGTTGTGCGGGTCGCGTTACCGCGCCCTGCATCACCTCATACAGGCGACCGGCGACCTTCGCCACCGTTGCCACCGGGTACAAGGCGACGACGAACGCCACCGTGGCCAGCGCCATCACACGCAGCTTCGAGAAAGTGCTCTTCATTTGGGTTGACCCTTAAAAGAAAAAAGCCGCACTAGGCGGCTTGGGAGTTGCTTGGGCGGACGGCTTAGTCCGTGATCGTTACATTCGGGTCACGCGCCATCTTGCCTTGCTCGGCCGGGGGCAGAGCATCGAACTGAGCGCGCGACAGGTTGCGCTTGCCACCACCGCCGCCATGGCCTTGTGCTCCGCTTCCCGATGCGCCAGACCCCTTGAGGATGCTGTCGCGTTGCGGGTGAGCGTCGACCAGCATCGACAGCGCTTCCTCGAAGTTGGCCGGCTCGCCGTGGCGCGTGGTGCTAAACAGTTGGTTACCGTTCGCATCCTTGGCCACGATCCGTCCTTCTTCGATCGTGAAGTGCTTGCCGAACGTGGCCTGCACGAAATCCGTCGGAATCGCCACCTTCTCGCCGATGAACTTGGAACGGGCGAACGCGCCGCCGATCTTCTCGTCGAAGAGCTGCGTCTTGAGCGCATCACGTTCCTTGACCACCGGTTCAAATTCGGCGCGCACGGACTGAATGGCCTGGTCCTTCACCTTCTGGACTTCGCCGGCGTCCACCAGCTTTTTGTCGTTCAGGTTCTTGACCGTTTCGAGCGCCGCGATGGCAGCAGCGGGGTCGCTGAGTCCATCGAATGCCTTCAGGGCGGTCTCAGCCTTCTCGAATCGCTCGCGATGGCTCTTGGCCTCGCCATTGAGTCGAGAAATGGTCGCCACCGTGCCGTCACCATCGAAAGGCGATTCCTTGCCCTCGGCGTTGACGAAAATTGGCAGCTTCTGGCCGTTAACTTCCTGGGTGAGCAGATTTCCTTCGGCGTCGTACTTGAATGGCATGGTTGGTAGCTCCGGGCATCCGCCCTTTGGTCCTATACGGCATCCGCCGCGGTGCGCTCTTCGGCATCCGCCGTCTGAGCATGAAAAAAGCCGCAGTGGTTAGCTGCGGCTCGGTGTCTTCTTCTTACTGGCGGGGCCATCCGACCCCTGGGGGATGCCCTGCTTAGGCACGTTCTGCGCGATTCGCTTCTTTTCGTCTTCCCACTTGATGTCAGGACTGACGAGCCCCCGGCGTTGGGCCTCAATGAAAAGCTGCTCATCCGAGAGCGTTCCATCGACATTCATCTCGCGCAGCAACTCGAGCGAGGCCTCCGACAGCGTATGCACGCCGAAGTCCTTGAACAGTTGGACGTGGCCCGCCTCGGGTATTCCTACCCATTTGGCCATCATCTGCAGGGCGGCATCGAGTGCATCCTCGACGCTCTGCGCGATACGCTGAAGCGCGCACATCCCCGGCTCGTTGTCGGCCAGGGTCTGCGTGATACTGGTGTTGCCCGGCTTGATGACCAGCAATTCTGCGCCGATTTGGCGCATGCGGTCTTCAAGATCAAGGATGGAAAGACGCCCTGCGTCGATTGCCGCACCTGTGTGCTCGACGTACTTCAGATCGCCCTTCTCGTTGTCGCTTTCCACCGCCTGGGAGGCTCCCACGACGATTCCGGCGTTGCCGAGCATCCTGGCAAACAGGATCGGCACCCGGGCAACGTGCAGAATAGTCTGCTGGTCGCTCTTCGACTGCCAGTGCTCGACGTTCATGTGGGCGAGCTCCAACAGCGGCGGCGTCCCCATCATGAAAGCAGTGCGTTTGCCGTAGACAGGGATGAACGGGATCACCCCAATCGAGATCGTCCCTTGATCTTCAAGAACCCATTTCGGCTCCCCGCTCAAGCTGTCCTTCTTCTCGCGGTACGTCTCCCATCGGTCCCGGTACAGCACTCTCACCTGAGGAATCTGCTGCTCGTGGAATTCGCCGTCCGGCTCGACAGCCATTTCCAGCAGTCGCAACTGAGTCAGCGTTTCGACCCCGGCGATGCGCTCCGACTTCCACCCGAGCACGTTCTCGAAGCAGATTTGCACGAAGTACGGTCGGCCTCCCTGCTTCTTCTCGTCAGCGACCGTCGTCGCCCCGGTGACCGTCGGATAGTCCACCAGGATGCCAGCGATGCCACGGGCCAGCGCATCCGCTGCGACGTTGTCGGCGAACGTGTGGAGGTTCCGCCCCTGTAGATCGACGTCTTCGCACCATTCCTTGATCTGCGGCGGCACGTCATCGCCGTATGTCAGTGGCTTCGAGAACGGCTTGCTACCCAACACCTCGACCGTGCGAGAGAAAGCAGGAAACAGCGTCGCCGTAGCAACGCGGGCCTTGTATGAAGGATCCGGCTCGTTCGGCCACTGAGGGAGAAAATCCTTGCCAGCGGCCCGCATGGCGCTCGTGCCGCCCATCAGAGCCGAGATCAAAGGCCAGTTGTTGGCCATTTCCGCGGCTTCCGGCGAGGGAGTGCGTACGTTGCGTTCCTGTTGCATGACTTTTTTGGTTATGCGGCCAGGGTGCTGACGCGCGTCTGACGCTTCACGATCGGGAACATCTTCACCAGCGGGTATCCGCCGGCGTCGTTGACGTGGTCGTGGCCGGTCGTCTTGTCCGGTTCGCCGTTCTTGTCGTACGGCTGCTGCTCCAGCGCCTCGGTGTAGACCGGGCAAAGCCTGGTGTTCACCTTCAAGCGGCGCGCGCCCTGGTCGTTCAGGATCAGGGCGTTGACTGAGTTCAGCCGGTCCTTCACAGCCGGGTTCGTCGAATTCACCTCGATCTGGAAGCCAGCGGCTTTCAGGATGGAGAGGTCCGACTCCGACGCGTTCTTGCTGCTCGTGTTCTGGCCGCTGGCGTCGGGGTAGATCTTGACGTGATGCCCCTTGTCCTTGAACCGCTCTTTGAGCAGCTTGGCCATGGCCGGCGTGTCACGCACCTCGGTCAGTTCCGTCACCGCGCGCGGCTCACCGTCCCGGATTACGTACCCGACGGCCGCCATCTTCAGGACGTTGAAGTCCATGCCGACGTGCAACGGCTCGCCCTCTTTCAGGGCGTCGTCCGTATGGTTCAGCGCGCGATCGAAGTCCGGATAGACCGAGCCAGACGTCAGGTTGACGAACTTGCCGCGCAGGTACGCGTTGATCAGCTGCGGCGGGTAGCTCTCCCGCAGCGACGGGATATAGTCGTCCGGCAGGTTCAGCGCGTTGTCGTACGTGCTGGCTTGGATCAGCCCGTATAGCTCGCGCAGCTTTGGCTTCTCGCTGAGCTGCTTCACGAACTGCTGATAGACGAACTTGAACCCTTCCGGGGTCGTCGTCACGTCCACGCCATTCTTCAGCCCGGGGACCTTGTACCGCATCCGCGCGATGATCTTGCGCCAGGCCATTTCCGCCTTAAGCAGCGGCATCACGTCCAGTTCGTCGATCAGCGCGTGGCCGATCTTGAAACCGACGATCTTTGCCGGGTGCTCCATGGAGCGGCAGATCACCGTACCGCGGCACTTGCGCCCCTCGAAGGCATGCACCTCATGGTTCGCCTGGTTGATCACCACCCGCAGACCCATGGTGAAGGCCACCTCTTCCATCGTCTCGTAGAAGATGTCGCGGATGTGGGGGTACGTCGGCGCGAAGTAGCCCTGGTTGATCCCGGGCCAGTTCCAGAAGTGCTCGGCGATGGCCGTGCAGCCTACCCACGTCTTGCCAGAGCCGAACCCCGCCACGTAGGCGCGGAACTTGTGCGGCATCTGCAGGAACTGCGCTTGCGGGATGTTCAGCGTGGCTTCGATGCCATCGGACAGCATCTCAATCATCCCCATCAGGGTCGTCCCCGGGCCGGCGCGCGTCCTGCACCTTGAAAGTGAAGGTCTTCGGCGCCGGCGGTATGTCGTCCGGCGTATCCCCGCGCAGGCGGTTGACGAACATGCCGCCGGTTTCCTTGGCTGCCTGCTCGATCAACTGGGCAGCGACCACGACGTTTCCGCGCCCCGCCGTCTTCTCGTACAGCTTCTGCAGCGCACGAAGCCGGAACGACTGCGTGGCGATCGGGATCTCGGCCGCCTCTTTCAGAAAGCGCGCACGAGTCGCGGCGAAGACGTCCCGCCACTTCTTGCTGAGCGACTTCCCTTGGGCCTTCGTCGGGTCGTATGTCTGAACTTGCATCCGCGTCACCGCGATGCCGAACTCTTCCTGTACGGCGTCCACCACCTGGCTAGGGGTGTCGTAACACGCCAGCGCCTGAACGATGAACGCTTTGACGTCATCGTTAAGCGTTGCCATAGGCTGGAATCAGTAAATGCGGCGTAAAGGGCACGCGTGACGCTAGATGCACGTTCCGCAGGCATGGGAGAGATTCAGCCGTGCCACCTCTGGTTGAGCGTTACCCGCACTGATCAGTTTGGCCAGCGCGCCGTCTGATTGCCCGATGCCATACCGTTTGACCACCCCGATGAACTCCTCTACGTCGTGGCCACGGATGGCCAGCTTCGGCAATCCCTCTTGGGTGAACTTAGGCGCTCCGAAGTCGTCTCGGTCTTGACCAATGTGGTAGAGCTCGTGCTCGACCAGCGCGCAGAACTCGACGTCTGAGCACGCTTCGCAGTAGTTCGCATCCAGCGTGATGAGCCAGCCCGGCACCCGGCCGAACCAGTCCGCCATCTGCTGCTCTTGCCTACCCTTCTGCCAGCGCCCTACCCGGAACAGCACCTCTTCGGTCTGCCCAAGGATGCGGCGCATCTGCTTGGTGTACGCCTCAGCCGCCCAGAGGAAACCGATATCGGCGTCGACCAGGTGCTGGTGCTCTTCGTTGTGGAGCGGCCCACCAGGGCGGAGAAAGGTCTCATGCACCCATTGGGACATCTCGAGGGCGGGCATGTACGCCGGCATGCGGCGGCCGTCAATGAAATCCCCGATCTCGGGTGGCGGCATCGGCCGCTTGCGCTTCAGCGCCGGAGCGGCTTTTGCCTTTGCCATACGATCAGCCGTCGTTGTTCGGCCACATCGGCACGCCACACATGAGCAACCACAGGCCGGCACAGTAGCCGGCGTAAGTCATTCCCCACATGGGCACACCTCAGGAATAGAAAGGCCTGCCGAAGCAGGCAATGACGTGTTGCAGCACGCCAGGGAGGAGACAACTGGTTGCGGAAACCCGAATCGAACAGGTGACCTCGGGGTTATGAGCCCCACGCTCTACCGCTGAGCTATTCCGCAGAAACTTGGTGGATGGCCCAGGTGACGATCCTGGCGAGCAAACGCGCCGGATTTACAGTCCGGCCCACCTCCTTAGTGGTCTACCCATCCATGGCAGGCAGTGTAGGAATCGAACCTACTTGGCTCAGCTTTGGAGGCCGGCCCGCGCCCTGCGCTACCACCTGACGTGAGATACGTCGGTATCCCGCGCACGCGCGAGCTTGTGACCTTCATCCCTCAGGCATGGCGGCTGGATTCGAACCAGCGACCCCTCTGCATAACTGGCAACTCGGCTCTACCGACTGAGCTACGCCACACGTGAAGGTCGCCGGGCTTCCACCGGCGCCGCGCAGGTCCGCGCTGTGCCCGCATCCGACTACGCATGCCCCTGAAGGTCCTGCGCTGCGTGCAGCGAGCTGGCCCGGGCTTGTCCGGCATGCCAGCGACGCCGGTAGGAGTCTCCCCACATTGGCGCCTGGGGAGCCGGGCAAGCCCTACCCGGTCGTGATGGCGCATGCAACCTCAGGGGAAAGCGGGCAAGCCGTAGGCGGCATAAGTGCGCCCGATCAACCGGCCTCGCCAGCACTCTCCCGCCTTCTCCTGAGGCTTCTGCGACACACCGAAATGCCTTGTCACAGAAAAGTTGTTTGCCTTCCGCTAATCGCTGCGCTATATTTTGCGCAAACAGCACATGTATTAGCATGTCGCTAAACGATCAACCAGACTTGGAGCCTCGCCTATGAACAACCGCCAATACACGCCATCCAGCGCCAGAAGACCGACGGCGCCAGGGTGCGCGAGCAGAAGAGCTTGCGCGCGGCCCCAAGTACCTGGCGCACGGGTCGCGCGCTAAACACCGGAAGAGCCCGGGGGTTGCCCTCCGCGCCAGATCTCAAGCCCAGAACAAGACAAAGAGCCCTACCGATGTGGGGCTCTTTGCGTTTGGGGCGTGCGTACAATCGATCAGCGGGCCATATGGGCGGCTCCGATTTCTTCCGGGTCCAGAAACGCCAAGAGCCCGGACGATGCCGGGCTCTACTGGGGGCGCTTCATGTGGTTTTGGGTGACCAGTCGCTAAGCTACGCGCATATTAGCAAACTCGGCGCATATACGCAAACGTTTTGCACACATGTTAGCTTGGGCGGCATAAAAAAAGGCGGTTCACTGCCATTTCCAAACTTCCCATCTGGCTATTCACCGCCGAGTAGTCCGAGGTGAATTCGCCTAGTAGGTGGTGGCGCTTCGTCCCTTCCTCAGTCTGGTAGCTGATCACCACCCCGGGTATCTTGCCCTCCCGATAAGCCCTGACGAAGGCCTCCAGCACCTCCACGTCTTCGTTATTGACCGCGTCGTTTCTTGGTTGTTCCATCATCTTCCAGGGTAATGACCCGTCCCGTTGCCGTTGGTTTTTGGTTCACTTCTTTTCCCGCCTCTTCTATGGGCATCTCCTCGTCTTCCAGACGGACGTCGAGCAATTCAGCGATGGCATTGAGCTTGGGCCGAGGCACCAGGAGCAGGCGATCGTAGACCCTACGCGCCAGCATCATGTCGTTCTCGTCCGAATGAGGCTCATCGAGCCACCCATGCGGCTTGTTCATCGCGTGCTCAAGGCGGCGCGCCAACTGATCCCCGATTGAACGGATGGCGGCCGGTCCAACGCACTGGGAAAGGTACGACTGGGAGGTCCCGGCCATGCGCGCGAGCGCCGACCGGCTCCGAATCTCCCGTTCCAGCAGGAGGACGTTCATCTTGCGGATAGTTTTGATGTCCATTTCGCTATTGTATGCGGGGCCGCTCAGGAGTCAATCCATGTTCAAAAGATAACTTGTTATCTCTGCTAAACTGTTAGCGCTAGATCAACACGCGAAAGGACGCGACATGAACCTTCTGGAATGGCTGGAAGCCACGCGCATCAACGGTTCTGACATCACCTCCGGCGAAAGAGAGCGCCGCCGCCAGTACAGAGAACGGGTTCTCACAAAGGCGGGGACCAACATGAACACCATCAGAAACGCCCACAGCCGCGGGAAGCTCGGAACGGGCCTGGCAAAGCGTCTCGAACACGCTACCAAAGGGACTTTCGCCGAGTTCAAGGTTCTCGACCAGATGCCTGAGCTGCGCGAGGCGGAAGCGCTCTAGCGAACCAGCGACGCCCGCTCACATGTGTGCGTCGCATTCTCGCACTACCGATCAATCGGGCAGGCGGTGGCCACCGCCGCGCGGGCTTTGCCTCCGGCTCGCGCGCGCCCGACCCCATGCAGACAGAGGTAAGGAATAGGCCATGAGCGACAGACCCGCTCCCCTCACCCCGGCAGATTGCGAATTGCAGGACTTCGCCTTCATGCCTCTCGACGTATCGCGCTTGCGCGACTCTGAACTGGCGTCCAACGAGACGCCTGAAGCATGCTGGGCCGCTGTATTGCTGTGGGCGGCATCCTGGCACCAAGTCCCGGCCGGCTCGATCCCCAACGATGAGATGTGGATCGCAACGCAGGCTCGATATGCAATCCGCGGCAAGATCGACAAAGCATGGAAGAAGGTTCGTGAAGGTGCGCTGCGCGGATGGGTCGAATGCAGCGATGGCCGACTCTACCACCCAGTTGTCGCCGAAAAGGCGCGCGATGCTTGGCAAGCAAAACTGGAGCAAAGATGGCGCACAGAATGCGGCCGCATCAAGAAGCATAACGAGCGTCACGAAGGCGCGAACGTACCTAGACCGACGTTCGATGAGTGGATGTCGCAAGGCTGTCCCTCGGGACAGCATCTGTTTGTCCCTAGCGACACCGGCTCCACAGGCCAGAGACAATCACCATCTGTACCTAGCGAAACGCACTCCAAGAGACAGGGAGAGGGACAGAGAGAGGGACAGGGACAGGGAGACTTATATTCCGATCCTGACGGATCGGGCGGCGAGCCGCCGGAGAAATCCGTCGACCAGATGACCAAGGACGAACTTTGGGCGGCAGGAAAATCTCTCCTCGCTCAGGCCGGCATGCCCAAGGACCAATGCGGCAGCTTTGTCGGCAAGCTGGTCAAAGACTACGATCCGCAGACCGTGGTGGATGCCGTGCGGGCGGCGGTGGTCGAGCGGCCCGCTGATCCTGTCGCGTACCTCAAAGCGGTATGCCAGCGCACAAAGGGCGAGCGCCGCGCGACAAACCGTCAGGAAGCCCTTGAAGCAAATAATCGAGCCGTAGCCGAGCAGGCGGCGGCTGAGATCCTTGGAGGTGTGCAATGACCCCGCAAGACGTGACGCCATTTTCCGAGCTGATTTCCGACGTGTATGCGTTCTACCGCCAGGACTCTTCGAAGTTCGCCGTCAAAGTCTGGTGGGCCGCCATGCAGCCGTTTGAGTTCTCCGCAGTCGCTGACGCATTGAACCGCCATTGCGTCAACCCGGATTCCGGCCAGTTCATGCCCAAGCCGGCTGATGTCGTCAAGATGCTCCAAGGCTCGACGCAGGACAGCGCGCTGGTCGCATGGGCGAAAGTCGACCGTTCCGTACGGACTGTAGGCACCTATCGGTCTGTCGTCTTTGACGATCCGCTCATCCATCGCGTGCTGACGGAAATGGGCGGATGGATCGAAGTCGGCCGAAAGTCCGAAGACGAATGGCCCTTCGTTCGGAACGAGTTCGTGAATCGGTACCGCGGCTATCGCATGCGCAGTGAAACTCCGGACTATCCGCCTCACCTGATTGGCATGTCCGAGGCGCAGAACGCAAAAGCTGGGTTCCATGTGGAAGCACCGCTCCTGCTGGGAAACCCGGATGCCGCTGCCATGGTCGCCAGACGCGGCACCAATACCCCGCTCCTCCAAATCACCCGGCCCGAAACACAAGCGCTGCGATTGGTAGCGAACGACGCTCGTAAGACGGTTGACGAAATCCCGCCACAAGTCTCTTCTTTTTGACTATCATGCTAACACGTTAGCTTTTTGCACCGCTATTAGCTATGCCGACCTGTCTTACCTGCCAAAGTTGCAACCTCAAGAGCGATCCCGCCATGGCGCGGCTCGGCTGGGGTCACTGCGAGAAGGATACCCAAGCCGGCAAGTTCCGCGCGTTAGATCGTGAGATCGAGTGCGCCACGTTCGAGCGTCTTCCGAAAGACCTCGAAGAAAGGCGCCTCGAATGGGCGCGTCGTAGGTGAGGTCCCGTCATGGCTCGCAGTAAGCGTCCGCGCAAGCAATACCGCCCGAAGCAGATCAACCCGACGGCGATCGTCGATGCGTTCGCGTCCCGTCTGCCGATGGCACTCGACAAGCAGCAGGACGTCTCGCTGGTTGCGCATCAGTCCCTGACCGCCCTTACGCAGGGAAAGGGACTGAACTCGACGCCGAGGCGCTGGCGGTGGCCATGAACCTGTCGATGCTGCTGGCGGAACTGGACATAGGCAAGGAATACCTGGCGATAGCCATTGCGGGGCAGGAGGCGGTGGTTCGCTGCCAGGCACGCGCGGCGCACACCGGCAAGTGGGGCCTGGACGGTCCAGCAATCGCCGCCATCGAGCAAGCGCTCGAACTGCACGACCAGCAGGTCGAGATTGCAACGCAAGCACAGATGTCCGCCGCAGTGCGCGAGATGCACCGCCGGGCCGCTAATCCCGAATACGTGATGAGACTCGAAAAAGAGGAGAGGAAGACCGAATGCCATCCCCAGTCCTGAGAAACGCCAAGGCGGACCGCACGCGAGCTGTACGCCAGATCGAAATCGTCGACGCGCTGGTCTCCCACGCTGGCCAGCAGTTCACCCTCGCCGGCCTGGTCGAGCGATTCGGTTCCACGCCCGAGAAACTCGGGAAGATCGCCAACCGAGCGGCCGAGTCCGCCCTCATCCGCAAGGGCCGCGACATCGCCGGCGAGATCGTCTACTGGGCGCCCACGGTCAGTGAGCGAGAGGTCGAGCGCAACCGGCACAAGGGCGACATGCGCGGCTACGAAGCCTACGTGTTCTCGCACTGGCGCATCGCTGAAGAAGCACCGTTTGCGAGGTACGCATGAACTGCAAAGTCGGAGATATGGCAATCGTCGTCCGCGACAGCGGTTCTGGCGCGTCAGGCGCAATCGTCGAGGTGCTCCGCCGCAGCGATCGCACAGACGGGACCCCGGCGTGGGTCGTGCAATTCTCGAAAGGGTACGAACTGTCGCACCGTTGCTCCGGTAGGGTGCTTTCGCACAACCAAGCGCGCGTCCCCGACGCATGGCTGCTCCCCATCAGCGGCGTTCCCGTCCACGACGAGCAGCACGACGAGGTGACAGCATGAGCTACGCCCGCTGGAGCCATTCCAACTGGTACGCCTTCGATAACTGCAACGGGTTGTTTTCGCTCTGGTACGTCGGCGAAGACGACTACCGCGACTGGGACTACGACACCCTGCGCGAGCAGCGCGACGCCGGCACGCTTGATCAATGGCTGCAGGGCAAATATCCGAATGCGAGCGCCGATGATCGTGCTGAAGCCGTGCAGATCATCGGCCGGGCGCTCGAAGACGAGGTGCCGACATGAGCGCCCAAGCCCGCATGCGCGCGCTCGGCCGTCTCAAGGCCGGCGCCATGAACAAGACCGAAGCCGCCTACGCCGCGCACTTGGAATCGCAGAGCGCCGCCGGCCATGTGCTCTGGTTCCGCTTCGAAGGCCTGAAGCTGCGACTCGCCGACAACACGTTCTACACGCCCGACTTCGCGGTCATGGCAGCCGACGGCCAGCTTGAATGCCACGAAGTCAAGGGCTACTGGCAGGACGACGCGCGCGTGAAGATCAAGGTAGCCGCCGAGCAGTATCCCCTCACCTTCCTTGCCGTGAAGGCCAAAGCCAAGAAGGACGGCGGCGGCTGGGCGGTGGAGACATTCTGATGACCGCGACCGTCCACGAACTCAACATTACCCAGAAGATGCCCGTCGACCTGAAGGACGAGGGCGTCATCCAACACACCTGCGGCAGCACCAGTTTCCGGATGACAGTCCCCGGCAACGTGTATTGCGCCAAATGCGGGGCGCTCGTCCAGTCCCTGCAAGTGACCGACCGGACGACGGAAGCGGCGTGACTGATCCCCTGATCGCCCTCCCCGGCGTCGAACAGGAAGGCGCCACTGCTTTCGAGCAAGGCAAAGCCATGTGCATGCACGCCATGCCGAAGGGCTTCGCTTTCAACCCCTACCCGATCGGCACAGTCCTGCACGACAACTGGCTGCAAGGCTATGCCGGCGCCTGGCGCGAATCGGGAAAGCGGAAGTGATTACAACGTATCGGTAGTAAATCGGCTTTACAACCCAAACCGTGTAAGGAACGCCATGAAAAAGAACATCGCCGCTGCCATCACGCTGATCGCTATAGGATTCCTGCTGGGCTTCGGCCTGAAGCTGCTCATGTGGGTGGTTATCGTCGTTGCCGTGGCGCTCGGCGTGTGCTGGTCGCTGACCGCCGGCGGCAAGATGGGCGAGGACGACATCGAAGAGGTGTTCCCCAACACGGCGCCTGACAGATCGCCGGAGGCCCGCCACGAGTGGCGCAATTCCAGCGCCAAGGCGCCGCACGCCGAGTAAGGCTGATGAGCGAAATCACGCTAGTGCGCATGCCCACGGCCGAGATCTCCCAGCCAGACAGGGAGGCCGCGCGCCGCGTGCTGTTCGGCGCAGTCGACGGCCTGGGCGAGAAAGGCAAGAAACAGTGGCGCCGCTTCGTGAACGGCCTGTTCAACCTGGAGCCGGGCGAGATGGTCGAGATCATCACGCATAAGGCGCGCAGCGGCCCATTCCACCGTTTCCACATGGCGCTTGAGCAACGGGTGTTCGAAGCTCAGGAGCGGATCGAGGACTTCGAACAGTTCCGTTTGTGGCTGAAGCTTGGCGCTGGCCACGTGACGTGGATGCCGGGTGCAAGGGGCGGCGTCTTCCCGGTACCGAAGTCGATCTCGTACGCGAAGCTGGAAGAAGGCGAGATGCGGGAGTTCCACGAGGCGGCCGTAGCGTTCCTGCGAACGCCGCACGCCCAGCGCTACCTGTGGCCGGCTCTGAAGCCTGACGCGGCAGAGGAAGCGGTTGAGGCCGTTCTTTCGGAGTTTGAAAGATGAGCCTGCGCATCGTGCCGATTTCCTTTGCCGAGGCGAACGAGTTCGTCGCGAGGCACCACCGTCACCACAAGCCTGTCGCTGGCACAAAATTCTGCGTGGCCGTTGCAACGGCCGGCGAGGTGGCTGGCGTCGCTTTGGTCGGCCGGCCGGTCGCCCGCGCACTAGACGATGGCTGGACGTTGGAAGTGAACAGGTGCTGCACCGACGGTACGAAGAATGCCTGCTCGATGCTCTATGCCGCGGCGTGGCGCGCGGCCCGCGCACTCGGTTCTCAGAAATTGATCACCTACACCCTTCCCGAGGAGGGCGGCGCATCCCTTCGCGCAGCTGGCTGGCATGTAGTCGCGCAGACGGATGGCGGGTCGTGGAGTTGCCCGAGCCGACCGCGCGTGGATACGCACCCGACGCAGGGAAAACTGAGATGGGAGGCGGCATGAGCAAGACCGCCACCAAAGCCGAGGCCCGGCACATCGAGCGCGTCAAGAACATGGACTGCTCCGTCTGCGGAGCCGCCGGGCCCAGCGACGCCCACCACATCCTCGAGGGGCGCACACCGGGCCGAAAGAGTCCGAATTTCTGCGTCATCCCGCTGTGCAAGGACTGTCACCAGGGCAGCTTTAACGGAATTCACGGCCAGCGCCGTATGTGGGAAGTCATGAAGGTCAGCGAGCTCGACTGCCTGGCCTGGACGATTCAGCAACTTTACGGCGGCCGCTGACCGCCAACACAACACCGGGGAGAGAAAATGAAGGTATTTCGGGACACGGACGCCGTACTGCGCTGGGCCTATGCCCTGCCCCAACAGCCAATCTGCAAGGTGTCTGACGCCCAGCGCGCCATGGCCGGCGCCAGCGCCACCAACAAGGGCGCCGACGGCGACCTGAGTATCCAGGACCAACACGCCCAGGCTGCAATGATCCGGGGCCACGTGGAAAGTCTGCCGGAACTGCTCGGAGCCTACGGCTGGGCGGCCTATTCGTGGGAGGAAGACGAGCGCCGCGCCGGGAATCACGCTCTCGACCAACACCTGGCGGCCATCACCGGGATTCGAAACAACCGGATGCGGTTCCTTCTGATGCGCCGAACCATCGAATTCGGCCAGACGCGCTGCATGTCGTGCGAGCGGATCGCCGAGAAGATCGGCGTCCATAAACGGACCATCCAGCGGTACGAACCGACCGTGAAAGTCGCCCTGCAGGCCGTAGCCGGGCGCTTTTTCGATGAGTTGGACCCGTACTTCGCGAGGTCCGGCCTGATCCCTCGCTAAATTCTTTCGCTAACGTTCTTGCACACATGTTATCTCGTTGCTATAGTGTGCACATACGTTAGCAAAACGGGAGCGAGAGATGAACACCTACCAAGTCACCTTCAGAACCAGCCTCGGCCAGTTGAGCGTCGACGTTGCCGCATTCGACCGCGACGACGCACAAGAGACGGCCATCGATCTGATGGAAAAGGTAGGTGTTTGCCATGGCGAGATCGTCTCGATCCGCCGCGCTGATCTGCACTGACAGGGAGCCCGCCATGGATCGCTATCAGGCAGAAGAACAGATCGAACGCAACCTGCGCGTCGGCGCCATCGAGGAGTACGTCGACGGCGACACCGCTCTGGAAGTACTGGGCGAACTGGTCAAGTTGTTCAATGCCCGCGCCAAGCCGGGCGTTCCCGTGATGGAACACCTCCGCCAGGTGAACATCGCCATTTCCGGCAAGCTCGCCAAGTTCACCGAGCAGGTCATCGCTGACAACGTCGATCTCGTGGTCAAAGCCGCCGCCGAGGATCGTCGTCACGCTCGCTCCGACGCCCGCGAACTGGTCGCCGAGCGCCTCCACTGAATACCCATTTGCGGTGCCCCACTACCCCGAGGGGCGCCGCTTTTTCTTTCACCCAAGGAGCATGTATGCAGCAACTGCAAATCCCGCCGCTGTCCGAAGGCGAAATCTACATCGGTGCCATCGGCGACAAGAACGGTGACTTCCATCACGTGGTCCTCCTGCCTGGCGACAACGATGACGCCACGTGGCAGGCCCAAATGGAATGGGCTAAGTCCATTGGCGGTGATCTGCCGACCCGCGTCGAGCAGGCCATGTTGTGGGCCAACTTCCGTGACCAGTTCAAGGGCGAGTGGTACTGGAGCAATGAAGTCCATCACCGCAATTCCGGCTGGGCTTGGTATCAGGCCTTCGGCTACGGCGACCAGGACTACGACGGCCAGGACCACGAGCTTCGCGCCCGAGCCGTCCGCAGGTTGCCCATTTAACCCTTCGTCAATTTCACAAGGAGCACAGCATGCAGATCACGCTTGATGCCATCAAGGCAGAGCAATCTCGAATCGGCGACATGATCGCTGCCTTCGAGAAGCAGGCGTCCAGTGAATTTACTGTGGCCGGCGCGACCATCCAACTCAAGCCGGGCGAGCGTTACGCAGGTATCGTCCTCGACGATAGCGGCGCATTCAGCCACCACCTCATCCTCTTGCCGAGTCAAGCCAACGACTTTAGCTGGGCTGCTGCGTGCAAATGGGCTGACGAGCAGCAAGGCAGTCTGCCGACGCGGCGCGAGCAATCGTTGCTGTTCGCAAACCTCAAGAGCGAGTTCGACGAACGCGCTTACTGGTCCGGCGAAAAGCACGCCGAAAACGCCGGCTGGGCTTGGTTTCAGCGCTTCAGCCGCGGCACCCAGAGCAGCAACACCCAGGACAACGAGCTTCGCGCCCGAGCCGTCCGCAGGTTGCCCATTTAACCCTTCGTCAATTTCACAAGGAGCACAGCATGCAGATCACGCTTGATGCCATCAAGGCAGAGCAATCTCGAATCGGCGACATGATCGCTGCCTTCGAGAAGCAGGCGTCCAGTGAATTTACTGTGGCCGGCGCGACCATCCAACTCAAGCCGGGCGAGCGTTACGCAGGTATCGTCCTCGACGATAGCGGCGCATTCAGCCACCACCTCATCCTCTTGCCGAGTCAAGCCAACGACTTTAGCTGGGCTGCTGCGTGCAAATGGGCTGACGAGCAGCAAGGCAGTCTGCCGACGCGGCGCGAGCAATCGTTGCTGTTCGCAAACCTCAAGAGCGAGTTCGACGAACGCGCTTACTGGTCCGGCGAAAAGCACGCCGAAAACGCCGGCTGGGCTTGGTCTCAGGACTTCTACTACGGCCTCCAGGACTTCTACGGCCAGGACAACGAGCTTCGCGCCCGAGCCGTCCGCAGGTTCATTCCTTCAGTAATTTAACCATTTGAACCACCGTGGCTCTGCACACCCAACTCCCCATCTATAAGGCGGCGTACGGTCTTCTCGACGTCGTCACCGACCTGGTCAAGAACATGGCCCGGGATTTCAAGCGCAGTATCGGCGAAAAGATCAACGCCGAATGCATCGAAATTCTTGTGCTGGTGTTCCGCGCCAATGTCGCCGCCGACAAGTCTCCACACTTGACCGAGTTGCTGGAGCGCCTTCAGGTTATCGAGTTGCTTCTACGGTTGGGAATGGACAAGCGGATCATTTCCCGCCCGGCATATGCCAAGGCAATCGAGCTCACCACGGGAATTGGGAAGCAGGCCAACGGGTGGAAAAAGTTCGCAAGTCGCCCGCTTCATGGAGGTCAAGGCCGTCATGACTGAGCGATCTTTCAACCTGGTCGCGCCGCTGGCTCACGAGGCCACCGCCATGCGCACAACGGAAACCACTCGCCATGACGCGAACAGGTCCGGCGCAGTTTCCCAACTGAGCAATCGGCTGGGCGACGTAGATAGCGCGACTCTTCCGGCTGGGCTTGGTATCAGAACTTCAACAACGGCAACCAGAACAACAACAACCAGAACAACGAGCTTCGCGCCCGAGCCGTCCGCAGGTTGGAACGAAAGCGCCCCCTTCTCTTTCCTCGAACTTGTCGAAGCCTATATCGATTGCCGCCGTACGAAACGGAGCAGTGCAAGCGCGCTGGCTTTCGAGTTCAACCTGGAGCGCAATCTTCGCAGTCTCTTCGACGAGTTGACCGGCGGCGGCTACACGCCAGGCAGGTCGAAGTGCTTTGTCATCACGCGGCCAAAGCCGCGCGAAGTGTGGGCCGCCGAGTTCCGCGACCGCATTGTTCACCACCTTTTGTACAACCGCATTGGCCCGCAGTTCGAGCTGGCTTTCATCGCCGACACGTGCGCCTGCATAAAGGGGCGCGGCACGCTGTACGCCGCCCGTCGTCTCGATGCAAAGGTGCGCTCGATCACGCAGAACTGGTCCCGGCCGGCGCACTACCTGAAGTGCGATCTAGCCAACTTCTTCGTCAGCATCGACAAGAACGTACTCAGGGAACTGCTGTTTGCGAAGATCCGAGAGCCATTCTGGCGATCGTTGACCGAGCTCGTGCTGATGCACGATCCACGGGAAAACTTCGTCTACCGCGGCGATCCAGCGATGCTGACGATGGTCCCGCCGCACAAGCGGTTGATGGAACAGCCTAGCCACCTTGGGCTCCCTATTGGGAATCTCAGTAGCCAGTTCTTTGCGAACGTCTACTTGGACGTCCTTGACCAGCACGTAAAGCACCAGGTCGGCGCCCGGCACTACATAAGGTATGTGGACGACTTCGTTCTGCTCCATGAATCGCCGCAGTGGCTCAATGGCGCCCATGACGACATCGCGGCGTTTCTACCGCGCGCCCTTGGGGCGAGGCTGAATCCGTCGAAGACCATCCTGCAACCGGTGGACCGTGGCATCGATTTCGTCGGCCAGGTGATCCGTCCTTGGGTGCGCACTACCAGGCCGAGGACTGTCGAGCAAGCCACCAGGCGGCTGCGCCAGATGCCGGCAGATGAAGTCTATGCGGCCACCAATAGCTATCTCGGCTTGGTACGCCAGGCCACAGGCGGTCACGACAACCAGGCGCAGATCGCCAACATCGCCCGCCGACGGGGGCATTCCGTCAAATCGGATCTGACTAAGGTCTATCGTCGAAAGGACGTTGCATGAAACCGCTCAAAGCATATGAGGTCTACGATGGCGACGACAACTGGGCGATAGTCTTCGCCACGAACTCGGCCACGGCGCGCCGCGAGGGCGCGAACGAATGCAATTGCGAGTGGGAAGACGTCGACCACTGCCGCCGCAAGCCCGGCCTGGATCAGTACGCGCCAGGCCCTGTGCCTCCGCTCGCACTGATCGCCCATGGATGGCACTACGAGTGCTTCCACTGCGGTTGCCGGGTTGACGAGGACATGTACGATGTCGAGCCCGATCCGCACTTCGATACCTGCTCCGAGTCGGCCCCCGTCGAGCGCGGACGATTCGTCTATTGCAGCAAGTCTTGCGCGGCCATCGAAGCCGCCCGCCGGCGCGGGCGCCGGGCCGCTGAAGCGGCTCTGATCGAACTCGTGGAGACCAAGTTCCCTGGTTCGACAGCAACCCATGTCCACGTCTACGGCGACCGCATCGAGCACCGTGACGGCCACTGTTCGGCCGCGTTCACCTTCCCCGGCGGGGAGTATGCCGCCACCTGGAGGTTGGGCGACGGCGTCTGGGTCTCCCAATGCGATCAAGATGCGTGGGCGGCGTATCGCGGCGATGCGGAGGATTGAAGATGCTGACCGTCCGCTTACCCCGTCCTATCGACATGGAGCCGCCCATCACCGTGTTTGCACCGGTCGAGGGGCCTGAAAAAAAGCGCACCCGTCGGACGCCAGAGGAAGTCGTCATGTGGCGATGCACCGAATGCTACGAGCTGCATGACGAAGAAGATGCCGCGGCCGAGTGCTGCCAGGAAGAGGATGAGGCAGTCGGATGCGGCGACATGCTGCTCGAAACGGGCGAAGTGCGGTGCCCGTGCTGCGGCAGCGCAAACGACGACTACGAAGAAGCCGTAGACTGCTGCATGTGGAAGACGCACGGCCCCGCTGAGCGCTATGCATTGGCCCAGCAGTTGCGCACCTATGGCTATCTGCTCGACAGCGCGCTGGTCGGCATCGTGACAGAGGGACAACTGTGACTGCCCTCACCCCTTGGAACCCTTCGCGCCGCGCTGTGGCTCGTGTGCAGGCCCCGCTTCCTGCGCCGACGCACTGTCCGTGGTGCGAGGCCCGAGTCTTGATCGCCAGCAATGCAGAGGTCTACGGCAAGCCGCACGGTGACTGGCCATGGGTCTTCCTGTGCGGGAATAGGCTGTGTCGCGCGTACGTTGATATGCACCCAGGGACGGGAATCCCGCGCGGGACGCTGGCCGACTCCGCCACCCGCCAGGCGCGCGGCTGGGCCAAACAGTTATTCAGCGGGATCTGGCAGAGCGGCTACATGACCAAGGCCGACGCCGTCCGCTGGCTCGCCGGCAAGCTTGGCATCCCCGACGACGAGTGCGAGATCGGCCGGTTCGACGTGAAGACTTGCCAGCGTGCGGTGGCGGCTTGTCTCGAACTGGCCCGGAGTGCGGCGCCTAACAAACTCGACTAATTTTTGCGGCTTTCTTGCGCATACGTTATTGTTCTGCTAACTTATGTGCATGCACGTTAGCAACCGACCCGCGAGGAGAAGATGACCCAGACCGCCACGGTGGCCGAACGCCAGGCCCCAAACCAAAGTCTCGTTGCAAAGTTCGCATCCCGTTACAGCATTGACGCGAACAAGCTCATGGCAACCCTGAAGGCTACCGCCTTCCGTCAGCGCGGCGACGCGCAGATTACTGATGAGCAAATGGCAGCCCTGCTGATCGTTGCCGATCAACACGGGCTGAACCCGTTCACGAAAGAGATCTACGCATATCCGGACAAGAACAACGGCATCGTGCCCGTCGTCAGTGTCGACGGTTGGGCGCGGATCATCAATGAACACCCTCAATTTGACGGGCAGGAGTTCATCTATTCGCCTGAGACGGCCCAGCACAAAGGTAAGTTGTCCTTCCTTTGGATCGAATGCGTGATCCATCGCAAGGACCGCACCCGACCCACCGCAGTGCGGGAGTACTTCGACGAGGTGGTCCGCGAACTCAACTTCGCAACGCCATGGGACACCCACCCGAAACGAATGCACCGACACAAGTCGCTGATCCAGTCGGCTCGCCTCGCCTTTGGCTTCGCCGGGATCTACGACGAGGACGAGGCCCAACGCATCATGGAACGCGACATGGGGCAGCAGAAGTTGCACGCCCCGCATCTGGCACGGTTGTCGCCATGCCACAGGCTAAGGCAAAGCAGATCCAGCAACAGGAAGCGGTGACGATCCAGCAACCGGCCGCCGTCCAACAACAGGCGGAGCTTGTCGAGCGCCATGCCTCGGAGCAGGCGAATCGTCGCGCTCAGAAATCGGCAGAGGTTGAAGACGTGGAATCAAGCGAGTTGGCCACCGAGGGCGAAAAGCAATGGGTGCGCAACAAGCTGGCAGGCGCTGAAATGAGTATCGACGGTGCGCTGAAGGCGCTGGGCTTGTCTACTCCGGAATCGCTGGACGGACTGACTCGTGACGGTTTCGTGGCCCTGCAGGACTTTGTCAGGGAGAACTGCTGATGTCCGCGCTCCTTTTTGACGAAGCCTCGCACACGTACCGGTTCGATGGCGCAATTATCCCAAGCGTGACGCAGATTCTGTCGCCACTCAACGACCTGTCGATGATCCCGGTTGCGACGCTCGAGTACAAGCGCCAGCTCGGCACGGCAGTTCACAAGGCAACTGAACTCTATGACTTGGGGGAATTGGACGAAGACAGCGTCGCCCCAGTGGTTCGCCCTTACCTGGACGCTTGGATTCGGCTGCGCGCGGAACTGCCGTTCGAGATCCTGGGCATGGAAGAGCGCGTCTATCACCCGGTGCATCGTTATGCAGGAACCTATGACCGCCTTGTGATTCTCGACGGTAAGCGATCCGTCTTTGATCTGAAGACGGGTGCCATGTACCCGAGCTACGGCCCGCAGACCGCCGCTTACAAGAACGCCGTTGAGAAGGCCACAGGCAAGCGCATCGAGGGGCGGTATGCGATCGAATTGCGCGACGACGCGACGTACCGTCTGCACGAAATGACCGATCCTGAAGACTGGCAGGTCTTCCTTGGCTGCCTGGCCCTGCATCGCTTTAAGAACAAGCATGCCGCTTGAACGCGGCTATACCGAAGGAATCCGAAATGACCGACACCACCAACGCCCAGGGCAGCGTCGCCTATGATGCGAGCGACGCCCTCCTCATGGGCACGAAGGCACAGAGGTTGCTGACCTCAGCACAGGGCTATTCGATCGACAGCCCAACGATGTACGAACTAGCCGCTGAAGACCTCCGGGCAGTCAAGGCACTGGCCAAAAGCGTCGAGGAAAAGCGCACTGCGATCACTGGGCCCCTGAACCAAGCCGTCAAAGCGGTGAACAATCTGTTCCGCGCGCCGGCTACCTATCTTGAACAGGCCGAGTCCACCCTGAAAGGCGCGATGCTGACCTATGACCGCGAGCAGCAGCGCAAGGCCGAGGAAGCGCGCCGCGAAGCAGAGCGGAAAGCACGCGAAGAGCGTGAGCGTATCGAGGCCGAGGCCCGAGAAGCGGCTCGGAAGGCAAAGGAAGAGGCCGACCTAATCGCAAAAGAAGCGGAAGCCGCAGCAGCGGCCGGCGACAACGTGAAGGCCGAAGAACTGGCGATCCGAGCCGAGAACACTGTTGCGGCGGGCGCTGCAGAGGCCGAAGCGATCGCCATTACCGCCGAAATGGTTGTTGCTGCACCGGTACCGATCGCCACCGCCGCGCCGAAAATCTCCGGCCTGTCCACTCGCCAGAATTGGAAGGCTCGCTGCACCGACAAGATGGCTCTGATTCGTTTCATCGCCGAGCATCCAGAGCACCAACACCTGCTGGACATCAATCAGTCGGCGCTAAACCAGTTGGCCAAGGCTCAGAAGGACGCCATGAAGCTGCCCGGCGTGGAAGCCTACCCGGATGCGGTGATGTCCGCACGCGCCGCCTGATCCCCTCCCCTGACAGAGAGAGACCATGCAAAGAAGAACGCCCGAGTACATCGAATGCGCGCGCACCATCATGCGGGACCATTTCGACGCCCTCCCGTCCGACTTCAACGTGCGCCAGCTTGCTCAACGAATTACGGAGCACACGCCAGCCATGATTACCAACGCACTCCGCCACCTGGAGACCACCGGGGTTGTACATGCCCCCGGTGAAAAGACGTACGACGGCGCGAACGGCCGGCGCAAGGTGGCGGTCCTTCTTTGGCGCAAGGGCGGCAACCCGGGCCCGCGCTCGATCGCCCGCCGCGGCGGTGAGGATCACGTCCCGCCTAGCGAGGCTTTGAGCCGCCTTGGCCTGCCGTCGCCGCACGACAAGGCCAAAGAACTCCAGATGTGCATGGCGAAGGATATCCCGCTGGAGAACATTGCCCGCGACGGTGAGCAGCCGGTGTACTACGTGCCGCGCGCGTGGCTGGATGAGCGCGCGCCGGCTTCCGCACCGGAAACCGAGGAAGCCGAATATGCCGCCTCGCTCAAGAGCTCATCGGTCGACATTTCCCCTGAGCACCTTGCCGCGCTGGTTGTCGAAGCAGTTGTTCATCTTCGCACGCTGGTTCAGTTGTCCCAGCGCGGCCAGATCAAGTTGCCGCTCTAGGAGTCAGGAATGAACCTAACTCGACTCACATTCCCGTTCGACGGCCATACCGTCACGGTCCTTGGTTACCACTACCGCGGCTACAACGGCAACGCATCGCCGCCGGAGCCGGAGTCGTTCTCGATTCACCGGGCCGAGATCATCAAGCAGGCTGACGCTGATGACCCCGTTTCCGTGGACGACCTGGACGAGGACGAGCTCGCAGACGCGGCCCTCCGGGCTTGGCGCGACCGAGACGAAGCCGAACGCTGCGACCACGCCGATGCGGTGCGTGAAGACCGTTGGATGGAGTCGAGGGGCTACCTGTGAAAGCGGCCGACGTCAGAACGATCCTAGCCGGCGCCCTTTACGGGCTGGTGCTTGCCTGCTGCTTGCCGCCTTTATTTTTCGCCGCATTGGCTAACATATGTGCATTTTGCACACCACACAAATTCCGACCATGGACCACACAACCGGCCTGAAGGACTGGATTACCCCGGACCTTTCCCTCCCAGACGAGCCAGCATCCGAGCCGGCCAAGCGCTGCATTGGCTGCGGCGTCGAAGTGACCGACGGCGAAACGCCGCCCTGCGGTCACTGATCATGGAAAGCCTGGCAACCGGTCATTGGCTGGCGGACGAGCGCGGCGACGTCGTGCACGCCCGCTTGCTGCCGGATGTCCGGCTTTCCGTGGAAGGCGAGTTTCCATCGCTTGACAAGAAGGTAGCGGCTGCGCGGTACATCGCCCACTGCCTGAACGTTGCAATCGACTCGGCACCGGTGGACGACAACCCCGCAGCAGAGCGCATCTACGTCGGAGGCACCGGCGTCAGTCTCTCTCCCGTGCCAGCGGGTGTCGAGTACGTGCGCGCGGACATCGCCGCAACGCTATCGAAGATGACGGGCCAACTGGCCGAACTGATCAACGCAATGGCCTTAGCCCATGCCCTTGAGCGCGAGCGCGTGCTCAAAGCGCTGGAGGCTCCGGCACACATCGCCATCATGCCCGACGAATGCAAAGGGCTCGCACACGACCGCTGCTACGAGATGGGCGCAAGGGAAGGCGGAACCGCCGTCCGCCTGGCCATCAAGCGTGACGTCGCGGAAGCAATGAATTTGGAGGAGTAAGGAATGCCCAAGAGGAGACGAGCCACTTCCGAGTACACCAGGGATGGAAAGGTACGCCTGCGACGCACCCCGGCCGTGGGGAAGGAACTTGATAGATTTGTGACAGCCGCCGCGGCAGCCATTGCTGCTGCTGGCAAGCAAGGACTGACGCGGCATCAACTGGCCGACGCTATCGACGCTGGCACAAAAGGCGCTGACATGACGATCAGCCGGCTGCGCGAAGCAAAGCGCATCTACGTTTCGACTTGGCGTCGGGGAACGCCGGCGTACGCGGTGGGCAATCTCCCCGACGCACCGAGGCCGACGCCGGCGGAGCCTTCCGCGCCGCGACTCGATATCCTCGCGGTGGCGAAGCACGAAGTCGACGCTGCTCACGCTAGATGGGCCGCCACGTGGGTGCCTCAGTGCGCAGCCGAGGCTTGGTGGGTTTCCTTGCAAGAGACGCAGCCATGCCGATGAAGCCGATCTACTTGGATCTCGAATCCGTGTCGGCGGCCGTCAGCCTGTCAGAGACGAGTGTTCAGAAGCTTGTGCGGGAGGACAAGTTCCCGAAGCCGCGCGCCATCTCCGGTCGTCGTGTAGCGTGGCTTACGCGCGAAGTGGAGGAATGGGCGGAGGCACAGCCCGTATCAGACCTACCTCCCCCGCCGAACACTTCACGCCGTCACTAGTGCCGCCGCAGCGGCCAGCGCCTCAAGCTTCGCGGACAGTTTGCCCAGCCACTCGTGACGCTCTTTGTCGTAGGTGTGCCGGTTGTAGACGCCTTGGACGCCAGGCAGCATATGTCCGAGGATCGACTCGGCGACCTCATTCGGGCACCCCATCGAGGCGAGCATAGTCCGGACGGTGCGCCTCAGGTCATGAGGGGCCCAGTGGGTTACCGTGAGCCGAGGCCGCTTAGCCTCCGGCCGCGTCTTGGAATATGGCTGGTGGAAGAAAACAGAAGTCTGCACCGCCTTCTGCTCCAATGGCCCGCCGACTCGAGATGGAAATAAGTAGCCAGTCTTCGAGGCCGCAAGCCGGCGCCTGACGATCTGTTCTGCTTGACCGAACAGCGGAACGCGCAAGTCCGTCGCGCCCGCCTTCTTGGCATTCTTGGTCTTTGCCTTAGGGATCGTCCACCACAGGCCCGTCGGCTCCTCCTGGATCTCGGCCGCCTCCATGCCAACAATCTCAGACCCGCGCGTGCCAGTCCATAGGTAGAGCGCCAGCACATCAGCCACGATAGCGCTGAAGTTGGGAAGCCAGCGGATCAACTCCCCGACCTCCGTTTCCGTGAGCACGCGCTTTACGCCTCCGATCGACTTCCCCTGGATCTTCTTACCCTTGCTTTGGAGGCGTCCGCGCATGATTTGCCGCCACCAATTTGGCGTCGACGAATCCAAACGCCCGGAATCCAGCCCATAGTCCCAGGCAGCACCTAACTCGGATCTGAGCTTACCAGCCTGCACTGGAATCGCCGCATGGGAATCTAGCAAGTCGAAAGCCTTGGCCCTGGTTACCTCGCTTGGCAACAGGTCAGCGACATCACCAAGCATCTTGTCGAACATCCGGCGCACCTCCTTGGCGCCCTTGGCCGCCCGATTGCGCTCAATGTGACCGACAAGGAAGTCATCGCACAGCCGGCGCACTGTGTAGGGGCCCAGCTGGGGTAAACTCCCCTCCGATACGGACCGCGCCATGTTTCGCGCCGCCTTTTTCTCGGCCGCGACGTCCCGGCCGCTGTCGCGCAGAGCTCGCAGCTTCTCCCATTCGACGATGGCGGCGGCCGGAGACATTCCCGGCCAGGCGCCAATCTTCGATTGTTTCATTCTCCCGTCGATGGGTGACTTGTAGCGGTAGATCCAGGTCCGCCGCGTTGCGGTGCATTCGAGACGCAGACCCGGATGGTCTGCGATTGTCATATGCTCCCCAGGCTTGAGCAGCTTGGCTGCGCGCGCGTCGAAGTACATGGCGTAGGTTTTCCCCGGCGTAGGTTTTGCCGCAACTGCATGGTTGCGCTGCGGCGTAGGTTTTTTGCGATGATACGCGAGAAACCTACGCTAAAGATAGGAGTGTAGGCGAGTGACGACGAGTGTTGATGCGGTGAACGAAATTGATAGAAAAGACGGCAAAACCGTGCCCACAAAGGTATTGCGGGATAAAACAACGTCGGATCAAACGGTTACCAAGACTGCCGCAGAAAAACACACGCCGATGATGCTGCAATATTTGCGGCTGAAAGCGGACCATCCGGACACTCTATTGTTCTACCGGATGGGCGATTTCTATGAACTCTTCCACGACGATGCCGAGAAGGCCGCCCGTCTGCTCGACATCACGCTGACGTCGCGTGGCCAGTCTGGCGGCGTGCCGATCCGCATGGCCGGCATTCCGTTCCATTCCGTCGACCAATACCTGGGGCGTCTGGTCAAGCTGGGCGAATCGGTGGCGATCTGCGAGCAGATTGGCGATCCGGCTACGAGCAAGGGGCCGGTCGAGCGCAAGGTGGTACGCATCGTCACGCCTGGCACGCTGACCGATGCGGCGCTGCTGCCGGACAAGACCGACAGCTACCTGATGGCCGTACACCAGCAGACCACGCGCCGCGGCGTCAGCAAGACAGGCCTGGCGTGGCTGAACCTGGCCAGCGGCGAACTGCGCCTGATGGAGTGCGATGCCACGCAGCTGTCGCGCGAACTCGAACGGATACGCCCGGCGGAGCTGCTGTTCGCGGACGGGATCGACCTGCCGGCACTGACCTGCGCCCGCACTCGCCTGCCCGAATGGCACTTTGACGAGGAAGCCGGCACACGCCGGCTGCGCGAGCAGATTGGCGTGGCCAGCCTGGAACCCTTCGGCTGCGCCGGCCTGGGTGCCGCCCTGGGCGCGGCCGGTGCGCTGCTCAACTATGCTGCCACCACGCAGGGGCAATCGTTGCGCCATGTGCAGGGCGTCACGGTGGAGCGGGAGTCCGAGTTTGTCGGGCTGGATACCGCCACCCGGCGCAATCTCGAACTGACCGAGACGCTGCGTGGGGGCGAGTCGCCGACGCTGTTCTCGCTGCTGGACACCTGTTCGACGACGATGGGCAGCCGCGCGCTGCGCCACTGGCTGCATCACCCGCTGCGCGACCCGGCACTGCCGCGTGCGCGTCAACAGGCCATCGGCGTACTGATCGCGCAGGACCCGGAAATTGTCCGCGCTACGCTGCGCAGGCTGTGCGACGTCGAACGCGTCACGGCGCGCCTGGCGCTGCTGTCGGCACGGCCGCGAGACCTGTCGTCGCTGCGCGACACGCTCAGGTCGCTGCCCGGCGTGCAGGCCAGCGTCAGCGCCGCCCACGACTCGCCGTTGCTGGCGCAGACCATCGACGAACTTGAAGTGCCGGCCGAATGCCTGGCGCTGCTGATGCGTGCCGTGGCCGAGGAGCCGTCGACGGTAATTCGCGACGGCGGCGTGATCGCACGCGGCTATGACGCCGAACTCGATGAACTGCGCGATATTTCGGAAAACTGCGGTCAGTTCCTGATCGAACTGGAGACGCGCGAGCGCCAGCGCACCGGCATCGCCAACCTGCGCGTCGAGTACAACCGCGTGCATGGTTTCTATATCGAGGTGACGAACGGCCAGGCCGACAAGGTTCCCGACGACTACCGCCGTCGCCAGACGCTGAAGAACGCCGAGCGCTATATCACGCCGGAACTCAAGGCCTTCGAGGACAAGGCCCTGTCCGCGCAGGACCGTGCGCTGGCACGCGAAAAGCAGCTTTACGAAGCGTTGCTGCAGGCGCTGCTGCCCCATATCGGCAGCCTGCAACGCGTGGCGGGCGCCCTGGCCCGGCTGGATGTGCTGACCACGCTGGCCGAACGTGCCCGCACGCTCGACTGGACCCAGCCGGAGCGGGTCAGCGAGAACGTGGTCGACATCGCGCAGGGCCGGCATCCGGTGGTGGAAGGCCAACTGGCGGCCGAGTCGGTGGCGTTCATCGCCAACGATGCCCAGCTCAACGAGGCGCGCAAGCTGCTGCTGATTACCGGTCCGAACATGGGCGGTAAATCGACGTTCATGCGCCAGACCGCGCTGATCGTGCTGCTGGCCTGCGTCGGCGCGTGGGTGCCGGCGCGGCAAGCCAGGATCGGGCCGATCGACCGCATCTTTACGCGGATCGGGGCTGCCGACGACCTGGCCGGCGGACGCTCGACATTCATGGTGGAAATGACGGAGGCCGCTGGGATCCTCCATAACGCCACGCCGTCGAGCCTGGTGCTGATGGACGAAATCGGCCGTGGCACGTCGACATTCGACGGCCTGGCGCTGGCCTGGGCCATCGCCCGCCACCTGCTGTCGCACAACCGCAGCCACACGCTCTTCGCCACGCACTATTTCGAGCTCACGCAACTGCCGCAGGAATTTCCGCAGGCGGCAAACGTCCATCTGTCCGCCGTCGAGCATGGCGACGGCATCGTCTTCCTGCATGCCGTGCAGGACGGCCCGGCCAGCCAGAGCTATGGGCTGCAGGTGGCACAGCTGGCCGGCGTGCCGCAGCCTGTGATTCGCGCCGCGCGCAAGCACCTGGCCTGGCTGGAGCAGCAGTCGGCCGACGCCACGCCCACCCCGCAGATGGATCTGTTCGCGGCGCCGGCCACCCCGCCGGACGACGACGACATCGAACCGGGAGCGACGGCCGCCCCGGCCGAACAGGCTGCCGCGCGAGAAGCGCTAAAGGCGCTGATCGATATCGACCCGGACAGCCTGTCGCCGCGCGACGCGCTGGAGGCGCTGTACCGGCTCAAGGCCATCGCGGAATCCGCCGGCAAAGCATGAGTGCCACGCACGGCTCCGGTCGCGTGACCCGGGCGGCGGCCGTCATGGCATGCCTCGCCTGGCTGATGGCACCGGCAGATGTCCACGCGGCGCGCACCAGCAAGGTCGCGCCGCCACCGGCCCCGGCCGTGCCGCTCACGCGCATGGCGCTGATTGCCGACATACCGCAATGGCCGGCGGCAGAAGCCGATATGGCGGCGTTGTTCGAGCAGATGAACGCGCGGCAGGTTGCCCTCATCGTCCATGCCGGCGGCATCAAGGGCGATACGGAATCCTGCGGCGATGCCGTGCTGGGCGCACGACAGCGGGCCCTCGACGACTCGCCCGCGCCGGTGCTTTACGTCCCGGGAGAGACCGACTGGGCGGAGTGCCAGAAGCCCGTCAACGGCAAGTTTGACGCGGTCGAGCGGCTGAACCGGTTGCGCGAACTGTTTTTCCCGGTGGACGCCACGCTCGGCCGGCGTACGATTCCGGTGGTGCGCCAGTCGGATCAGGCCATGTTCCGCAGCTTTCGGGAGAACGTGCGGCTGGTGGCGGGCAACGTGATGGTGATCGGGCTGAATTTGCCCGGCGACAACAATCACTATCGCAGCGAAGGCGGCCGCAACGGCGAGTTCGAAGACCGCCGCGAAGCCAACCGGCAGTGGCTGGGCCGTGCATTCTCGGTGGCCACCCAGCGCGACCTGCCGGGCATCCTCGTGGTCGCGCATGCCGACCCGCTGTTTGGCAATGGATGGGAAAAGCGCGGCAAGCCGTCGCTGCTCGATGGATTCTTGCGCCGTGGCACGCGCGATGGTTATCTGGAATTCAAGCGGCAACTGCGTGACCTGACGGCCAAGTTTCCGGGGCAGGTGTTGCTGGTGCACGCCAGCGACAGCGGCTTCAGCGTCGACAAGCCGCTGCGGGATGCGGCCGGCAAGGTGCTGGCAAACTTCACGCGCGTGGCGCTGCCGATCGGCACCCCGTCACGCTGGGTCGAATTGACCGTGGCGCCCGGCACGCGATCGGTGTTCCAGGTGGAGCTGCAGGACGGGCCGAAACCCAATTAGCCACGCCGACGATGACGAAATAGAAAAAGCCGGCAGATGCCGGCTTCTTCATGTTCGCGATGACCTGTCGCGTATCGCTCGACTGGCGGAAATCCGATATCGGATCAGTGCAGCGTGCGCGGGCTGTCGCCCTCGCCGCCTTCGTCCTCGTCTTCGTCGACGACTTCGATGCCCGACGCGCCATGCGCGTGGCCGTGTTCCACTTCCTCGGCGGTGGCTTCACGCACTTCCGACACCTTCAGCCAGAAGCGCAGCGCCATGCCGGCCAGCGGGTGATTGCCGTCCAGCACCACCTTGTCTTCGGCAACGTCGGTCACCGTGTAGATGATCGAATCTTCGTCGTCACCGTCTTCGGGCACGCCTTCGAACTGCATGCCGACTTCGAGCGGCTCGGGAAAACGATCGCGCGGCTCGACCTTCACCAGTTCGGCATCGTAGTCGCCGAACGCGTCTTCGGGCTCCAACTGGAGCTGGGTCTCGAAGCTGGCTTCGTGGCCGTCCAGCGCTTCCTCGATCTTGGGGAACGTGCCATCATACCCGCCGTGCAAATAGACCATGGGCTCATCGGACTCCTCGATGAGATTGCCCTGCGCGTCCGACAGCTTGTACACAACGGACACCACCGTGTTCTTAGCGATTTTCAATTCTTGACTCCATGAGCGATTCCGCATTATACGCGCAGGCCCTGCCCGCGGGCCCGATTGATCCCGACGCACCGCTCACGCTGCTCGGGGGCATGACGCCCGCGGCATTCATGCGTGACGTCTGGCACCGCAAACCGTTGCTGATTCGACAGGCCGTGCCCGGAATCGTGCCCCCTGTGTCGCGCGAAGCGCTTTTTGAACTGGCCGATCAGGACGACGTGGAATCGCGCCTGGTGTCGTACTTTCGCAACCGCTGGAAGCTCGAACATGGGCCTTTCGCCGAGGACAACCTGCCGTCACGCAAGACTGGCAAGTGGTCGCTGCTGGTGCAGGGCGTGAACCTGCACAACCGCGCGGCCGCCGACCTGATGAGCCAGTTCCGCTTCGTGCCCGACGCCCGCCTTGACGACGTCATGATCAGCTACGCCACCGATGGCGGCGGCGTGGGCCCGCATTTCGATTCGTACGACGTCTTCCTGCTGCAAGTATCGGGCCGACGCCGCTGGCGCATTTCGTCACAGACGAAACTCGGTCTGATTCCCGACATGCCGCTCAAGATCCTGTCGGACTTCAGCGCCGAGCAGGAATGGGTGCTCGAGCCCGGCGACATGCTTTACCTGCCCCGCAGTACGCCCACGATGGCGTCGCCGAAGGCGAATGCATGACCGCCTCGATTGGCTTCCGCGCGCCCGCGTATCGCGAGCTGGCGGGCCACTTCCTGGCCTGGCTGTCTGAAACGGTCGAGGGCAACGAGGATCTGGACGGCCGCTACGCCGATGCGGGTGAGGCAGCTACCGCCAATCCGGCCCAGTTGCCCGCCGGGATGGCTCGCGCCGTGGCCGAGCGGCTGCAGGCGCTGAAGTGGAACGCCGGCATGGTGTCCGAATTTCTGGGCTCGTATCTGTCGGAGCCCAAGCAATCGGTTCAGTTCGATGAAATCGAAGAAATCAGCCTGAAGCAGTACACGAAGCTGGCCAAGGCGCATGGCGTGGTCCTTGCTCCCGCTTCCATTGCGCTCTACGACCGCACGCATTTCTTCCTGAATGGCGAAGCGTATGAACCGCCGCCGGCACTGGCGAAATGGCTACGCCGGCTGGCGGACCTGCGCCAGCTCACCGCCGAGGAAGTTGCTGCGTGCGCGGCGCTTCCGGATCTCATGGACACGTTTCACGACTGGGCCATGGAAGGCTGGTTGCAGATCGCGCCTGCAGGTGTGTAATTTTGCGTAACAGAATGAACCGGCATATTTCGCCTATACACAAGGCGGGAAAACGCGGATATAATCGCCCGCTGGCTAGTACTGTGGACCACTGCACTGTCGGCACCCGGGAGAGCCTCATATTTGCAGTACAAGAGCGATAATTACCGGTAATTATTCATCGCCTGTTTTCGTTTTATTAAAAGTTAAAGGACGAACAATGAAGAAGTCTCTCCTGATCGCATCCCTGCTGGCTGCTGTTGCCCTGGCCGCTTGCGGCAAGAAGGAAGAAGCCGCTGCTCCCGCCGCTGACACGGCCGCTTCGGCTCCCGCCGCTGCTGCTCCGGCTGCTGACGCTTCGGCTCCGGCCGCTGCTCCGGCTGCTGACGCTTCGGCCCCGGCTGCCGACGCATCGGCTCCGGCTGCTGACGCTTCGGCACCCGCTGCCAAGCAGTAATCGGATCTTTCCGAAAACAAAAAGCCGACCTTCGGGTCGGCTTTTTGTTTGGGCGATTATCTGACGCCCCCTTCATTAGCGGCATCGGCGTCCGCCGATTATGCCCGCACCGGCTGCCAGTCCAACCCTTCTTCCTGATCCGCGATCAGAATTTCACCAGGCAGTACACCCAGCACGGTGGCTAGCGCCCCCGCTGCCAGTTCGCGCGTATTGTTCTGCTTGCTCAGGTGCGCCGCCACCACGCGCGACAGGCCCGCGTGGGTCACCTGCGACAGGATGCTGGCCGCGATATCGTTGGCCAGATGGCCAAAATCACCGCCGATGCGGCGCTTCAACGACCACGGATAAACCGAGTTGGCCAGCATGTCGCGGTCGTGATTGCATTCCAGGACCAACGCATGTACCCCAGCCAGTCGCGCCGTGACATAAGGCGTTTCCATGCCTGCATCGGTCAGCACGCCCAGCCTGGCATCGCCATCGGTCAGCACGAACTGCAACGGCTCTCGCGCATCATGCGGCACGGTATAGGGATGGATCTGCAGGCCGCCCACCGCGAATACGTGGTCGGCGCAAATTACGCGCACGTCGGCCTGGTCAGCGCCGCGCATGTGCGACGTAGCCAGCCACGTGCCGTGACTTGTGTGGACAGGCAGCTTGTGACGCGCGGCAAACGCGTAGGCAGAGCCCACGTGGTCGCCGTGCTCATGCGTCACCAGCACCGCGTCGAGCTGGCCCGGCAAGACGCCAAGCCGCTCCAGGCGCCTGGCAGTTTCCTTGATTCCGAAACCGCAATCGAGCAGGACGCGCGTTACCGATACGCCCTCGCCGGCCTCGATCAGCAGCGAATTGCCCTCGCTGCCGCTTCCCAAAAAAGCAAAGCGCATCATCGATGCGCTCGCTGGGGGAGATGCCCGACGGCGGGCGCCGTGGGCATCGGGAGACTACAGACGACCATCAGTGCAGCTGTTCGTCCAGCAGCGACAGGATGCGCTTGCCGATTTCGGAGTTTTCCGGCTGGCCAGCATCGTTCTGCACGGTCACCGTCGTACCCGTGCCATTGCCCTTGAGCGACACGCGATACTTCTTCGCAGTCTTGCCGTCATTGGCCTTGGTGAACAGCTTCGAGAAGAAGCCGCGGTCATCCACCGCCTGCTTCGGATCCACGTAGCGCACGTAGTACAGGCCTTGCGCGCGGTCGCGGTCTTCCACCGTGAAGTTCACGCGATCCAGCGACAGGCCGACCGAACGCCACGCGCGATCGAACGGCTCCGGCAGTTGCAGGGCCGGGGCGCCGTTGACCTGCGCCAGGAAGGACTTGTTGTCGACCGCGCTGGCCGTGGCCGCACCGGTTGCCGCGGCGGCACCGATACCGGTGGCGTCGCCCGACGGTGCCGGGGCTGCCACGGCGGCCGCCGCGTTGCCCACCGGCGTCGGGTTCTTGGCCATCTGGTTGGCCTGTTCCTTCTGCACGCCCAGGCGTTGTGCCAGGCGCGACAGGAATTCGGCTTCCAGTTCCGGGTCGGCCGGACGCGGTGTCCAGACCGTGGTCGACTTGTCGACGCCGGTCAGCTGCTCCTGCGCGCCGCGGTGGCTGATGAACACTTCGAGCTGACCGTTCTGGGCGCGCTCCACACGCGTACGGAACTTGTCGCGCTCGGAGGTCGAGTACAGGCCGTCGAACACCTTGCCGATCGTGTTGCGGATGATGTCCTGCGGAATCTTGGCGCGATTCTCGGCCCAGTCCGTTTCCATGATGCCGGTCTGCGGCGAATCCTGCGTCAGCAGGAAGCCGTTTTCCTGCCAGAAGCCGCGCAGCGACTCCCACAGCTGGTCGGCGCGCATGCCATTGCTGATCACCAGCCAGCGCTGGTTGCCGTCACGCTCCATGCGGATGCCCTGCGAGGAAGGCAGCACGCTGGTGGCCGGTTCGGCTTCGCGCGTCTTGGTGGCCTGCTGGTAGTTCGACAGCGTCGACGTGCCGGCAGCGTCGGGCACCGTGTAGCGACGGTCGCCTTCGAGCTTGGTCAGGTCCGGCGGAATATCCAGCGACGCGGTCTTCTTGCCCTGGGACTTGTAGTCGATCTTGTCGGGCTGCATGGCCTCGTTGATGCTGCTGCAGCCGGCAATCAGCGTCAGCGCCAGCACGGGCGCAACCACGGCGACACGGCGGATCTGCGTCGCGCCGCGACGGTTAAGCTTCTGTTTCATTGACACGTAATCCTGGTTTCAAGAATCGGCGAATAGCCGAACGTTCAGCCGGCGAATCTCAGCCCAGCAGGCCGGCCGCTGCCAGCGCGCGGCGCACGGTTTCGTGCTGGCCTTCCGCCAGCGGGGTCAACGGCAGGCGGATACCGCCGGCCATCTTGCCCATCTGCTGGAGCGCCCACTTGACCGGAATCGGATTGGCCTCGACGAACATCGCGCGATTGAGGTCCATCAGTTCCATGTGCAGACGGCGGGCCGTCACCACATCGCCCTTCAGGGCCGCGACGCACATCTCGTGCATCTTGCGCGGCGCCACGTTGGCGGTCACCGAGATATTGCCCTTGCCACCCAGCAGGATCAGCGCCACCGCGGTCGGGTCATCTCCGCTGTAGATGGCGAAGGTGTCCGGGGCGTCCTTGATCAGTTGCGCGGCACGGTCGATATTGCCGGTGGCTTCCTTCACGCCAACGATGCCCGGAACCTGCGCCAGACGCAGGATCGTGTCGTTGTTCATGTCCGCCACGGTACGGCCGGGCACATTGTAGAGCAGCACCGGCAGGTCCACGGCTTCCGCGATGGTGCGGAAATGGCGGTACATGCCTTCCTGCGTCGGCTTGTTGTAGTACGGCACGACCTGCAGCGACGCATCGGCACCGACCTTCTTGGCGAAGGCGGTCAGTTCGATGGCTTCCTTGGTGGAGTTGCCGCCGGTCCCGGCGATGATGGGCACGCGGCCGGCCGACTGCTGGACCGCCACGCGGATCAGTTCGCAATGCTCCTCGACGTTGACCGTCGGCGACTCGCCCGTGGTGCCCACGATCACGATGCCATCGGTGCCTTCCGCCGCATGCCAGTCGATGAGGGCGCGCAGGGCCGGGTAATCCAGGCTGCCATCCTCATGCATCGGGGTGACGATGGCCACGATGCTGCCGGTAATCTGTGTCATATCTCAGGGAATTCGGGAAATTCGAACAAACGGGATTGTACCGGAACCGTCAGGGGCTCCGGACCCCCTATCAATGAGGGAAAACGTTAGCGAGCGTAACGTGTGGCGCACCGGTCTCGCTGACACCCGCCGCTGCGCTCCCGGCGCCTCACGGCCCCGACCATCCTGGCAGCGGATAGCGGGGTGGCGCAGCCGCGGTGCCACCTTCGATCCCCTCGCGAACGGCACAAATCCGCTGTACGAAGGCTTCGCGCGGCGCCGACAGCGTGCCTTCCTCGTAACCCGCCACCCGCAGGATACCGCGCGTCACGTCAAGCAATTCGCCCGGGCGCAGCAGGAAATCGGGCCGCGACGGCTTGCCGACGGTCTCGTTGCCGGCCGCGAAGGTCTCGTAGATCAGCACCCCGCCAGGCGCCAGCGCGTCCAGCAGATGCGGCCACAGCGGCCGGTGCAGGTAGTTGGCGACCACCACCGCGTCGAAGCGCCCAGCGTCCGCCAGCGGCCACGCGCCCTGCTCCAGATCGGCCACGCGACCCTCGATACCGGCGGGCAACCCGGCAACCGCCTCGGCATCGCGGTCCACGGCCAGCACCGTAAACCCCTGCCCCGCCAGCCAGGCGGCATGGCGCCCGCTGCCGCAGGCCAGGTCGAGCACCCGGCCGCCGGGCCGGATCAGGTGGGCCCATCGGGTCAGCCAGGTGGAAGGCGCGGCAAGCTGGGAATGCATCGCAAGGATCGGGAAACAGGGTCCGGAAAAGGATGGCAAGCGGAAACCGGGGACTGGGCGCGCTACTGCAGCACCATCAGCACCGGGCGCAGCATCAGTTCGACGATCGACAGCAGCACCGTCATCACCGGCTGCATCCAGATCCGCGTGATGACGCCAGCGGCCACCAGCGCCAGCACGATAAAGATGCCGTACGGCTCCACCCGGCCCACCGCCTCGGCCATGCGGCGCGGCAGGAAAGCCGTCAGCACGCGGCCGCCGTCGAGCGGCGGGATCGGAAACAGGTTGAACGCAGCCACCACCGTATTGACCAGCACGCCGGCACGCGCCATCTGGCTCCAGAACGGCTCCTGGATCTGCGCCAGCGCCAGGCCCACGGCCACCAGCGCCCACAGGAACGCCTGCACGATATTGCTGCCGGGGCCGGCCAGCGCCACCCACATGCCGTGCCAGCGCGGGTTGCGCAGGTGGTCGAACACCACCGGCACCGGCTTGGCAAACCCGAACACGAACTGTCCGGCAGTCAGGAAATACAGCAGCAGCGGCACGGCCACGGTGCCGATCGGATCGATATGGCGGATCGGGTTCAGGCTGACGCGCCCAAGCAGCCAGGCGGTGTTGTCGCCGAAGTATTTGGCCACGAAGCCATGGGCGGCCTCGTGCAGCGTGATGGCGAACAGCACGGGCAGTGCATAGACGGCGAAGGTCTGGATGATCGAGGAATCCATGCGAGCTATTCTATCGGGCCGCCGTCGCGCAAGGCTGTCCGGCATGTCCGTGGAAGTGCGTTATGTATCAGAAACGACAAGTCAAAAGAAACAAGTCCGGCGGGATCAGATCAGGCGGCGGCGGTCAGTCCGAAGCGTTCCACGTCGCCGCGTCCCGCACGGACCAGTTCGGGCTCGCCGCTGGTCAGGTCGATTACGGTGGTCGGCTGGGCCGGCGCGGGGCCGCCGCAGATCACCAGGTCCAACTGCTTTTCCAGCCGCGCGCGAATCTCGGCCGGTTCGTTCATCGGCGCATCGTCCCCGGGCATCTGCAGCGTCGCCGAAATCAGCGGTTCGCCCAGTTCGGCCAACAACGCCAGCGGAATCGCGTGGTCCGGCACGCGCACGCCAATGGTCTTGCGCGCCGGGTGCGACAGCCGCCGGGGCACTTCCTTGGTTGCCTCCAGGATGAACACGTACGGACCGGGCGTGGCGCCCTTGATCCAGCGGTACTGGCGGTTATCGACCCGCGCGAAATTGCCGAGTTCCGACAGGTCGCTGCACATCAGCGTCAGATGGTGCTTTTCGTCGATGCCGCGCAGCCGGCGCAGGCGCTCCACGGCCGACTTGTCGTCGAGCCGGCAGGCCAGCGCATAACTGGAATCGGTGGGCAGCGCGATCAGGCCGCCCTTGTGCACGATCTGCGCGGCCTGCTTGATGAGCCGCGCCTGCGGATTGTCGGGATGGATATCGAAGTACTGGGACATGTCGGGGCGCGGCGGTCGGGAATGGGGGGCGAGGGGCCGTTACCAGTCGTACCAGACCGGCGTGACGTCCGACGGCAGCGGCGGCAGCGTGCCGATTTCCACGCGGCCTTCGCCGGGACCGTGGAAATCCGATCCCCGCGAGGCCAGCAGGCCGTAGTGGCGCGCCACATCGGCATAGCGACGGAACTGGTCGGGCGTATGGCTGCCGGTCACGACCTCGACGGCACGGCCGCCCAGCTGCGTGAATTCGTCGAACAGCGCGTCGTGTTGCAAATCGGTGTAGTTGTACCGTCCCGGGTGCGCCATCACCGCAATGCCGCCGGCGCCGCGAATCCAGCCCACCGCTTCCTTCAAGGAAGACCACCGGTGCGGCACAAAGCCCGGCCGGCCTTCCGACAGGTATTCGCTGAACACGTCGCCGATCGTCTTGCAACGGCCCTCATCGACCAGCCAGCGCGCGAAGTGGGTGCGCGAGATCAGGTCGGGATTGCCGACGTGGCGCAGCGCGCCCTCGTAGGCGCCATGGATGCCGATCTTCGCCAGCGCCTCGCCGATGTCCTGCGCGCGGCGCGCCCGGCCGTCGCGGGTCCTGGCCAGGCCGTCGATCAGGTCCGGGTTGAACGGATCGATCTGCAACCCGACGATGTGCACGGTCTGCCCGGCCCAGGTCACCGAAATCTCCACGCCGGGCACATAGCGCATGCCAAGCGCCTCGGCGGCGGCGCGCGCTTCGGGCTGGCCGGCGACCTCGTCGTGGTCGGTCAGGGCCCAGAACGCCACGCCGCCGGCGTGCGCACGCGCGGCCACCTCGGACGGCGACAGCATCCCGTCGGATACGGTGGAGTGGCAGTGCAGGTCGGCGTTGATGGCGTGGGCATTTTGCATGGCCATATTCTACTCCTGGCAGGGTTTTTTAGCCCTGCCGCCAAAGGTGGCGTGCCCGGATTGCCCCGGCACGCAAGGTATGATGGGGCCCGTCGAGACCGCATTTTTCAGCTTCCAGCCATGTCCACCACGCCAGCCTCCCAGACCCCGGAAACCATCCAGACCGACGTGCTGATCGTCGGCGCCGGCCCAGTGGGCCTGTTCGCGGCGTTCCAGGCGGGCGTGCTGGGCCTCAAATGCGAACTGATCGACGTGCTGGACCGCGCTGGCGGCCAGTGCACCGAGCTGTATCCCGAGAAGCCGATCTACGACATTCCGGCCGTGCCTGGCTGTCTGGCACAGGAACTCGTCGATCGGCTACTTGAGCAGTGCGCGCCGTTCGCGTTTCCGATGCATTTCAGCCAGCGCGCCCAGTCAGTCAGCGACACCAGCGGCGCCGACGGCCATCCGCGCCTGCTGATCACGACCGATGGGGGCAAGCGCTTCGACGTGGCGGCCGTGCTGATCTGTGCGGGCGCCGGCGCGTTTGCGCCGCAGCGCGTGTCGCTGCCCGAGGCCGCCGCGCTGGAAGACCGCCACGTCCACTATGCCGTGCGCGACGTGTCGCGCTTTGCCGGCAAGCGCGTGATCGTGGCTGGCGGCGGCGATTCCGCGCTGGACTGGGCGTTGGCCCTGCGCAAGGTGGCGGCCCGCGTGACGCTGCTGCACCGGCGCGAAGGCTTTCGTGCCGCCGATCACACGGTGGGCGCCATGCGCGCGGCCGTCGAGGCGGGCGAGATGGATTTCGTGGTCGGCATGCTCGGCAGCCTGCAGACCGACGACGCGGGCGCCCTCACTCACGCCGGCATCAAGACGCGCGATGGAGACCGCGCCGTCGACGCCGACGAGCTGGTGGCGCTGTACGGCCTGGTGTCGGAACCGGGCCCGATCGCGCAGTGGGATCTGGACATGCACGCCGGCCGCATCCACATCGAGAACACCACCACGTACGAGACGTCCCGGCGCGGCATTTTTGCGGCTGGCGACATCGCCGTTTATCCAAACAAGCAGAAGCTGATCCTGTCGGGCTTCCACGAGGCCGCGCTGGCGCTGCGCCGCGCGTACCACTACGCGTTTCCGGACAAGGCGCTGGTGCATATGCACACCAGCAACAATCCGGCGCTGAAGGAAAAGCTGACGCACGCTTGAGCGGGTGGGGGTTTTAGCTCCCCTCTCCCATGAAATGGGAGAGGGGTTGGGGGGCGAGGGTAAAGCGGTTCTGCTTGCCGACTGGTGGCAGTTTGAACCGCCGGGCCCTCACCCCGGCCCCTCTCCCGCCTTGCGGGAGAGGGGAGCAAACCATCGCGGAACCCGGACTACCCCAAGAACTCCTCGATCAACCCCGCCACCACCTTCGGCTGGTCGTGGTGCAGCATGTGCCCGGCGTCATCGACCAGCACTTCGCTGAAATCCGGAAAGGCGCGGAAGCGTTCCCTGAACTCTTCGATGGTCTGCTTGTGGGCGATGTGCTTCAGCGTCGCCGAATCGCGCGCTTCCACGTGCAGCACCGGCGCGACGACCTTTTCCCAGATCGCCATGATCTCGTCGATGCGGTACAGCGTCGGGTTAGTCATCTTGTGCGCGCCGTCCCCCAGGATCTCCCAGCGGCCATCCGCATTGCGGCGCGACCAGTGCGCGGCCAGAAAGGCGGCGCGATCGTCGGGCAGGCGGGGATTGGTCTTCTGCAGCCGCGCCGCCACGGCGGCCTCGCTGTCGTAGGTCTTCAGCTCGGGCGGCGTGCGCAGTTCGTCCAGCCAGCGCGCCAGGCGGCCTGGCGCCTGGTCCGGGCGGGTGCGCGTCAGGCCAAAGCCCTCCAGGTCCACCACGCGCCGCACCCGCTCCGGCCGCACCCCGGCGTAGATGCACACCACGTTGGCGCCCATGCTGTGGCCCACCAGGTCCACCTGTCCGTCTGGCTGGTAGTGGTCGAGCAGCGCCTCCAGGTCGGCCACGTAATCCGGGAACCAGTACGAGCTCGTGCCGGGGTATCGGGTCGGGTAATCGGTCTCGCCAAAGCCGCGCCAGTCCATGGCGATCACATGCCAGTCGCGCTGGAAGGCATCGACCAGGAACTGGAAAGACGCGGCCACATCCATCCAGCCATGCAGCATGAAAAGCTTGGGCGCGCCGGGTTGTCCCCAGTGGCGCACGTGCGTGCGCAGGCCACGCAGCGTGATAAATTCGGAACGCGAAGTTTCCGTGATGGTCATGGTGTCTACCCTCTGTGCCGGGTCTTCTGATGCGCGCGCAGCCTTGGCCTCGCGGCGGCCCGGATAAAAATAGAACGATCGTTCGCTTGTCGGATTATAGCCAAACGGCTATGCGAAGCGAGCAAGAACATTGGAGACAATGGCATGACCGCCTTGCCGGCCTCGCGCCGTGACGACTATCACGCGCTGCACGACGCGTTCCACTGGAACGTCCCCGAATTCTTCAACCTGGCCGACGTCTGCTGCGGCCGCTGGGCGCGTGACCCGGCCACGGCCAGCCGCATCGCCGTGCACACCGAGCACGAGGACGGCCGCCGCGCTTCGTACACCTACGCCCATATCCAGGCCGAGGCCAACCGGCTGTCGCGGGCGCTACGCGAACTGGGCGTGCAGCGCGGCGACCGCGTGGCCATCGTCATGCCCCAGCGCATCGAAACGGTCATCGCCGGCATGGCCGCGTACCAACTTGGCGCCATTGCCATGCCGTTGTCGATGCTGTTTGGCCCCGAGGCGCTGTCCTACCGCATCCACCATAGCGAAACCCGCGTGGCCATTGCCGACGAAACCTCGATCGACAACCTGCTGGCCGCCCGGCCCGACTGCCCGACGCTGACCACCATCATCGGCGCCGGCCACGCCACCGGGCGCGGCGACCTGGACTGGGACACGCTGCTGGCCGCGCAGTTGCCCGATTTCACGGCCGAGCAGACCAAGGCCGACGAAGCCGCCGTGCTGATCTACACCAGCGGCACCACGGGGCCGCCCAAGGGCGCGCTGATCCCGCACCGCGCGCTGATCGGCAACCTGACTGGCTTTGTCTGCTCGCAGAACTGGTATCCGCAGGACGACGACGTGTTCTGGAGCCCCGCCGACTGGGCCTGGACCGGCGGCCTGTGGGATGCGCTGATGCCGGCGCTGTACTTCGGCCGGCCGATCGTTGGCTACCAGGGCCGCTTTACGGCCGACCGCGCCTTCGAGCTGCTGGAACGCTACGGCGTGACCAACACGTTCCTGTTTCCCACTGCCCTGAAGCAGATGATGAAGGCTTGCCCCGTCCCTTCGGAAAATACGATCTGAAGCTGCGCGCCATCATGAGCGCGGGTGAGGCCGTGGGCGAGACGGTGTTCACCTGGTGCCGCGACGCGCTGGGTGTGATCGTCAACGAGATGTTTGGCCAGACCGAGATCAACTACATCGTCGGCAACTGCACGGCGCAGTATGACGACGATCATCTGGGCTGGCCGGCGCGGCCGGGCTCGATGGGCCGCCCCTACCCGGGCCACCGCGTGGCCGTGATCGATGACGACGGGCGCCCGTGCGCGCCCGGCGAGGATGGCGAGGTGGCCGTCTGCGCCACCGATATCCATGGCCATCCCGATCCCGTGTTTTTCCTGGGCTACTGGAAGAACGAGGCCGCCACGGCCGGCAAGTATTCGGAATACGACTGCCTGCGCTGGTGCCGCACCGGCGACCTGGCGCGCATCGATGTCGACGGCTACCTGTGGTACCAGGGCGGGCCGACGATGTCTTCAAGTCATCGGGATACCGCATCGGGCCGAGCGAGATCGAGAACTGCCTGCTCAAGCATCCGGCGGTATCGAACTGCGCCGTGGTGCCGTCGCCGGACCCCGAGCGCGGGGCCATCGTCAAGGCGTTCATCGTGCTGACACCCGCCGTGGCGCGATCGTTCGACAACGATGCGGCACTGGTGGCCGAGCTGCAGCAGCATGTGCGCGGCCAGCTGGCGCCGTATGAATACCCGAAGGCCATCGAGTTCATCGACCAGCTGCCGATGACGACTACGGGGAAGATCCAGCGCCGCGTGCTGCGGCTGATGGAGCAGGAACGGGCGCAGAAAGGCGCGCAGCAGCCTGGCAACCGCCCCGGCTAGCCGGCCGAGGCCTCCAGCCAGGCCAGTTCATCCTCGTCGAACCCCGCAGCGCGGCGGGCATCGAGGTTGAACGGGCCGCGCAGCTTCGGCGCCTTGTACTGTTCGGCCAGCTGTGCATAGGTGGCCACGGGCTCCAGCCCGCGCTGCGTGCACAGCCAGCGGTACCAGTGGTTGCCGATGGCCACATGGCCCACTTCGTCGCGCAGGATGATGTCGATGATCGCGGCGGCGGCGTCGTCGCCGGCATCGGCCAGCTTGGCGCGCACCGGCGGCGAGGCATCGAGCCCGCGCGCTTCCAGCGTGCGCGGCACCAGCGCCATGCGCGCCAGCACGTCGCCGGCCGTCTTGTCGGTCATCTCCCACAGGCTGTTGTGCGCCGGAAAATCGCCATACGCGGCGCCCAGCGTTTGCAGGTGATCGGCAAGCAATGTGAAGTGATAGGCCTCTTCGTCGGCCACGCGCAGCCAGTCGCGGTAGTAGTCGGCCGGCATGCCGGAAAAACGCCAGACCGCGTCGAGCGCGAGGTTGATCGCGTTGAACTCGATATGGCACAGCGCGTGGATCATGTTGGCGCGGCCAGCCGTGGTGTGGATCGACCGGCGCCGTTCCACGCGCATCGGGGGCACCAGTTCGGGGCGCGCGGGGCGGCCCGGCACGGCGTCCGGCGGCGCCATCAGTCTTTCATCGGGATCGACTACGGTATCAACGCCTGCCAGCAGCGCGGCATGCAGGGCCCGCGCCGCGGCGGCCTTGGCGCGGGCATCGGTCATGCATAGCACGGCCAGGGCGCGCCGGCGGGCGGACTCAGGCCGCGGGGCAGGCGCGACAAGTGGCGTGGGCGCGATGTCGGCGGGTGCGATCACTGGCATAGGCGTAAAATTCGGGAAGCCGCCATTGTAGAGCCCTGCCGGCCCCAGGCATGCCCTGGGTCGGCCCATTCGGCGGGCCCTTTTAATCGGCGCGGCCATCCCCAATTACGCACATTCAGCAGGAGACCCCATGGCGCTTTACCAGCTCGGCGATACCGCCCCGAAATCCACGAGGATGCCTATGTGGCGGCCGAAGCCACCATCATCGGCAACGTGACGCTCAAGGCGCGTGCCAGCGCCTGGCCGGGCGTGGTGATTCGCGGCGACAACGAGCCGATCGTGGTGGGCGAAGACACCAACATCCAGGAAGGCTCTGTGCTGCACACCGATCCGGGCCGTCCGCTCACGCTGGGCGACAAGGTGTCCGTGGGCCACCAGGCCATGCTGCATGGCTGCACCGTGGGCGAAGGTTCGCTGATCGGCATCCAGGCCGTGGTGCTCAATGGCGCCGTGATCGGCAAGGAATGCCTGGTCGGAGCCGGCGCCGTGATTACCGAGAACAAGGTGTTCCCGGACCGGTCGCTGATCCTCGGCGCGCCCGCCAAGGTGGTGCGCGAACTGACCGACGCCGATGTGGCCAACCTCTATCGCAACGCCGAGACGTATGCGAAGCGGCAGGCCGTGTACAAGACCGAACTCAAGCGCATCGGCTGACAACGTCCCGGCATTTGCCGGGCATCCGCCGATCCGCCGACTTAACCGCCAGACAGAACCGTGACCGCTTCCTCGAATCCCGATACGCTTCAGAAATTCCTGTTCGATGCCGCCCCGTGCGTGGCGAACTGGTCCGCATCGAATCCACCTGGCAAGAGGTGCTGAACCGCCATGCCTACCCGGAGCCGGTGCGGCGCGTGCTGGGCGAGATGGTCGCGGCCGCGGCGCTGCTGTCGGCCAACCTCAAGTTCAATGGCGCGCTGGTCATGCAGGTGCATGGCGACGGGCCGGTGCGCATGCTGGTGGTGGAATGCCTGTCGGACCTGTCGCTGCGCGCCACGGCCAAGATTGCCGAGGGTGCCGAGATCGCCGACGATGCCACGCTCCGGCAGCTGGTGAACATGCACGGCAAGGGCCGCTTCGCCATCACGCTGGATCCGCAGGACAAGCTGCCGGGCCAGCAGGCCTATCAGGGCATCGTACCGCTGGCCGACGAGCATGGCCCGCTGGCCACCATGACCGAGGTGCTGGAGCACTACATGCAGGCGTCGGAACAGCTCGACACCCGCCTGTGGCTGGCGTCGAACGACCACGTGGCAGCCGGCATGCTGCTGCAGAAGCTGCCGTCTTACGGCGGTACGGCAGGCGCCGAGATCGGTGAAACCGGCACCGCGCTGACCGAGGAAGGCCAGGGGCAGGACCTGGACACCTGGGACCGCGCCTGCCAGCTGGGCGCCACGCTGAAGGAAGACGAACTGCTGGCCGAATCGCCAGAAACGCTGCTGCGCCGCCTGTTCTGGGAAGAACTTCAGAACGCCGGCCTGCGCGTGTTCGAGCCGATGACACCGCACTTCCAGTGCTCGTGCTCGCGCGAAAAGGTGGCCGGCATGCTGCAGACGCTGGGCCAGGAAGAGATCGAAGGCATCATCGCGGAACGCGGTGAAGTGGAGATCCACTGCGATTTCTGCGGCCAGCGCTACGCGTTCGACCCCGTCGACGCGGCCCAGCTGTTCACCGCGCCGGTGGCGACCGGCGCCGGCGAGGGCGCCAAGCAGCAGCATTGAGGTACCGCCCGCCCCTCCCCGCCGGATGATGGGGGCGGCGGCGCGGGAAACCCGTCGGTCCGCCTACCGTGCGGAACCACATACACGGGTGGTCGGGTCCAATGGCATGCTTGTTCTTCTGCCGTTCGAACGGAGTGCGATATGACAGCGACCATTCGTTCCAGATCGACCCCCGCCCTGCCCGGCCTGGTGGTCACCATACTGGCAGCCAGCCTGATCGCCGGCTGTGCGGCCCCGGTGCCGCGCGGCCCCGACGGTGTGCCGGCCACGGCACGCCTGCCGGACCACGCGATCCCGCCCGCCCCGCTTAGCGAAGCCGAGCGCCAGAGACTGGGCGCGCTGAACCAGCAGATCCTCCAGGAACAGGCCACGGTGATGGCCAACCAGCAGTCGGCTGCCGCATGGAGCCGCGCCGCTTACTATCCGAACACGAGCTTCAGCATGTTCTACAACGGCTGGGCGGAGGTGGGTGGGGTGGCGGCGTAGGCATCGGCTTCCCGGGCTACGGCTATGGTGGATATCCTTACGGCGGCGGCTGGTGGTAATGCATCGTCCGGAAACGATAACGGCCGCATTGCGCGGCCGTACCAGATACTGCTTCCTGCCTGGGACGCCTAGTGACCCCCGCGCCCCGCGACGGAGTTCGCGGGCGGCGGCAGCGGCGGCGTGGCGCTGACCTTCGGGGCCGGGGCCACGAACTGGACGAATACCTCGTCGTCCTTGACCATGCCCAGCTCGTAGCGGGCGCGTTCCTCGATGGCGCCGGTGCCGTCCTGCAGATCCTTGACTTCCCCTTCCAGCTTGGCGTTGCGCAGCTTGAGCGCCTGGTTGTGCGTCACCTGCTCGCCCACCTGGCGATTCAGATCCCAGACGCGCAGCCAGCCGCCCTTGCCCAGCCAGAGCGGGTACTGAATGGCCAGCAACAGCACGAACAGCAGCAGGGAAATCAGGCGCATCGGGGCAAAAAGGCGCAATGGAGAATGACGGGGTCGGAGGTTTCCGACCGGCACCAATGATCCATCATGCGGCCGCAGATTGCAAAACAAAAGACGCTACAAAGCGCAACAACGGTGCGTCCAGCGCCCGATATCGGCACAATCGCCACACCAAAGGCAAAAAACGCCGCCCCGGCAAACCGGAGGCGGCGTTTTTCATGGCTTGCCGGCGGCGTGGGCCGCCCGCAGCCTCAAGGCATCAGCGCAGGTTGTAGAACGCGCTCTTGCCCGGGTACGTGGCGATATCGCCCAGGTCTTCCTCGATGCGGATCAGCTGGTTGTACTTGGCGATACGGTCCGAACGCGACAGCGAGCCGGTCTTGATCTGGCCAGCGTTGGTGCCCACGGCGATGTCGGCAATCGTGCTGTCCTCGGTCTCGCCCGAACGGTGCGAGATCACGGCGGTGTAGCCAGCGCGCTTGGCCATCTCGATGGCGGCGAACGTCTCGGTCAGCGTACCGATCTGGTTGATCTTGATCAGGATCGAGTTGCCGATGCCCTTCTCGATGCCTTCCTTCAGGATCTTGGTGTTGGTCACGAACAGGTCGTCACCCACCAGCTGCACGCGCTTGCCCAGCTTCTCGGTCAGCGTCTTCCAGCCTTCCCAGTCGCCTTCGGCCATGCCGTCCTCGATCGACACGATCGGGAACTTGTCGCACAGGTTAGCCAGGTAGTCGGCGAATTGCGTCGACGACAGCTTCAGGCCTTCGCCTTCCAGCGCGTAGACGTCCTCGGCCTCGTGGTAGAACTCGCTGGCGGCGCAGTCCAGCGCCAGCAGCACGTCTTCGCCCACCTTGTAGCCAGCCTTCTCGACCGCCTGCACGATCGTGTTCAGGCATTCCTCGTTCGACGAGAAGTTCGGGGCGAAGCCGCCCTCGTCGCCCACTGCCGTCGACATGCCCTTGTCGGCCAGGATCTTCTTCAGCGCGTGGAACACCTCGGCGCCGCAACGCAGGGCTTCACGGAAGCTGGTCTGCGACACGGGCATGATCATGAATTCCTGGATGTCCAGGCTGTTGTTGGCGTGCGCGCCACCGTTGACGATGTTCATCATCGGCACCGGCATCTGCATCGCGCCCGAACCGCCGAAGTAGCGGTACAGCGGCAGGCCGGCCTCTTCGGCAGCGGCCTTGGCCACGGCCATCGACACGGCCAGCATGGCGTTGGCGCCCAGGCGGCCCTTGTTGTCGGTGCCGTCCAGCTCGATCAGCGTGCGGTCCAGGAACGCCTGTTCGGAAGCGTCCAGGCCCATGATGGCTTCGGAGATCTCGGTGTTGATGTGCTCGACGGCCTTCAGCACGCCCTTGCCCAGGTAGCGCGACTTGTCGCCGTCACGCAGTTCGATGGCTTCGCGCGAGCCCGTCGATGCACCCGACGGCACGGCGGCGCGGCCCATCACGCCGGATTCCAGCAGCACGTCGCACTCGACGGTGGGATTGCCGCGCGAGTCCAGCACCTCGCGACCGATGATATCTACGATTGCACTCATATTTCCTCTCAGGACTGTTGAATCTTCGTGAATCTTCTACGTGCCAGATGACGGGTGGAAGTCTCAGGTGCCTTCCACGACGATCATGTTCATCTTTGCCGCGTGCTCGCGGGATTGGCGGGCCGCCAGGTATTCCTCGCTGGCGTAGAAGGCCTTGGCGGCCTCGTAGCTCGGGAATTTCAGCACCACCACGCGCTTCGGCGCCCACTCACCCTCCAGCGGCTCGGTCTTGCCGCCGCGCACAAGCACTTCCGCGCCGTGAGCCTGCATGGCCCGCGAGGAAAGCACCTTGTACTGCTCGTACTGCTGGGGATCCGTCACGTCGACGTACGCGATGATAAGGCCGGCGGCCATACGCTATCTCCGAATCTTTTGTATTGTCTTTCGATACCAGTGCGTCAGGGTTGATTCAGATTCACCGGAATTGACACATCTGGAAGCGACACCGCCCGCGACAGGCGCGGGCGGCGGGTACAGCGGGCTGGATCAGGCGCAGGCCGGCCAGCCGAAGTTGTCTTCCAGGAAGCCGGCGCGCTTGACCAGGATATCCAGGTCCTTCAGCACGGCCAGCAGTTCCTTCATGCGCGACAGCGGCACCGCGTTCGGGCCGTCGGACATGGCCTTGCTCGGGTCCGGATGGGTTTCCATGAACAGGCCCGCAATACCGGTCGCCACCGCGGCACGCGACAGCACCGGCACGAACTCGCGCTGGCCGCCCGAGCTGGTGCCCTGGCCGCCCGGCAGCTGCACCGAGTGGGTGGCGTCGAACACCACCGGGGCACCGGTCTCGCGCATGATCGCCAGCGAGCGCATGTCCGACACCAGGTTGTTGTAGCCGAAGGAAACGCCACGCTCGCAGGCCATGAACACGTCATCGGCCAGACCGGCCTCGCGGGCCGCGTCACGCGCCTTGTCGATCACGTTCTTCATGTCGTGCGGCGCCAGGAACTGGCCCTTCTTGATGTTCACCGGGCGTCCGCTCTGGGCGCACGCACGAATGAAATCGGTCTGGCGGCACAGGAAGGCCGGCGTCTGCAGCACGTCCACCACGGCGGCGACCGGCTTGATCTCGTCGATCTCGTGAATGTCCGTGAGCACGGGCACGCCGATTTCGCGCTTCACGGTGGCCAGGATCTCCAGACCCTTCTCCATGCCGAGACCACGGAACGACTTGCCCGAAGACCGGTTGGCCTTGTCGAACGACGACTTGTAGATGAACGGGATGCCCAGTTCGCCGGTGATCTGCTTGAGCTCGCCGGCGGTGTCCAGCGCCATCTGTTCGGACTCGATGACACACGGGCCGGCGATCAGGAAGAACGGCTTGTCGAGGCCGACGTCGAATCCACACAGTTTCATGGCTTGTCTCCTTCGTCCCGGCGCGTCAGGCGCCCTTGCGCTGCTGCGAGGCCAGCGCGGCTTCCACGTAGGCCTTGAACAGCGGATGGCCGTCACGCGGGGTCGACGTGAATTCCGGGTGGAACTGCACGCCCACGAACCACGGGTGCATCGACTCGGGCAGCTCCATCATTTCCGGCAGGTTTTCGGTCGGGGTACGGGCCGAAATCACCATGCCGGCCTTTTCCAGCTGGGGCACGTAGTGATTGTTGACCTCGTAGCGATGACGGTGACGCTCGTTGACCTCGGCGCCGTAGATCTGCGCGGCCTTGGTACCTTGCTGGATGGGCACGCGCTGCGCGCCCAGGCGCATCGTGCCGCCCAGGTCGGATTCGGCCGAACGCTGTTCCACCTTGCCCTCGCGGTCCACCCACTCGGTGATCAGTGCCACCACCGGATGCTCGGTCTCGAGGTTGAATTCGGTCGAGTTGGCGTCGGTCATGCTGGCCACGTGGCGCGCGAATTCGATCACGGCCAGCTGCATGCCCAGGCAGATGCCCAGGTACGGCACCTTGTTCTCGCGGGCGTACTGGATCGCGCGGATCTTGCCTTCCGTGCCGCGCTTGCCGAAGCCGCCCGGCACCAGGATGGCGTCCAGCGGCTGCAGCACTTCCAGGTGACCCGATTCCAGTTCCTCGGAATCGATGTACTCGATGTTGACGCGCGTGGCGGTATGCATGCCGGCGTGGCGCAGTGCCTCGATCAGCGACTTGTACGACTCGGTCAGGTCGACGTACTTGCCGACCATGCCGATCTTGATCTCGTGCTGCGGGTTTTCCTGCGCGTTCACCAGCTTTTGCCACATCGACAGGTCGGCCGGCTTCGGGTCCAGGCGCAGTTCCTCGCAGATCAGGCGGTCCAGGCCCTGCTCGTTGAGCATCTGCGGGATCTTGTAGATGCTGTCGGCATCCCACACCGAGATCACGGCGTCCTGCGGGATATTGGCGAACAGCGAGATCTTGGCGCGCTCGTCGTCCGGGATCGGACGGTCGGCGCGGCACAGCAGCGCGGTCGGCGAAATGCCGATTTCACGCAGCTTCTGCACCGAGTGCTGGGTCGGCTTGGTCTTCAGCTCGCCGGCGCTGGCGATGAACGGCACCAGCGTCAGGTGAACGAATGCGCAGTGGTTGCGGCCCAGGCGCAGGCTCATCTGGCGAGCGGCTTCCAGGAACGGCAGCGATTCGATATCGCCCACCGTGCCGCCGATTTCGACCAGGGCCACGTCGGCCTTGCCGTCGTGCGAGGCGGCCGCGCCGCGTTCCACGAATGCCTGGATCTCGTTGGTGATATGCGGAATCACCTGCACGGTCTTGCCGAGGTACTCGCCGCGGCGTTCCTTGCGGATCACCGACTCATAGATCTGGCCAGTCGTGAAGTTGTTCGACTTGCGCATCTTGGCCGACACGAAGCGCTCGTAGTGACCGAGATCCAGGTCAGTTTCGGCGCCATCCTCGGTCACGAACACCTCGCCATGCTGGAAAGGGCTCATCGTGCCGGGGTCGACATTGATGTAGGGATCGAGCTTGAGGAGGGTGACTTTGAGGCCGCGCGACTCGAGAATGGCCGCGAGCGAAGCAGCAGCGATGCCCTTGCCGAGAGAAGAGACGACGCCACCGGTGACGAAGACGAATTTGGTCATAAACCGAGCTTGCCGGGGAAATCGGGATTATACATGAGACCCCGTCCGCCGCCGACCCGGATTTTGTGACATGGCGAAGCCCGACGATGCCTGGCCACACCACTGCGGCGCATGCGCCGCTCGGCCGGCCACCCTGCTGTCAGTGCCCGCCGTCGCGCATCTGCCCGATCAGCTCGCGCACGGTGGCGGCGGTCTCCAGCGGTCGTTCCATCGGATAGAGATGCCCGCCTTCCATGAAGCGCAGGCGGTCGCCCACCAGCTTGCGCGTGGCGCCCAGCCCCACCTGCCTGACCTCGCGCGACTTCGTGCCGGCAATGAAGCCGATTGGCACCGGCGCGCCATGCGCCACGCGACGGCCCAGGCTGGTGGGCAGCGTGCGGTAGATGCGGTATTCGACGTCGCGATCGAAGCGCAGGCGGCGTTCGGTGGCGCGGCCGGTCGGCTCGGTGCCGTGCTCGGCGTAATCGCGCAGCACTTCGGGGTCCCAGACCTGGAAATTGCGCTTGGCCTGGAAGTGGGTCCAGACCGATTCGGTGTCGGGCCAGTGCGTGCGGCGCTTCCTGGTCACGGCGGCCGGGCTGGGTTTTTCGTCCAGGCCCAGCACCTGCGACGCACGCAGCAGCGATGCGCGCCAGCCGGCGATGATCGGCGAATCGAGCATCACCACGCCGCGCACGCGCTGCGGCGCGCGCAGCGCGGCCATCAGCGACAGGAAGCCACCCAGCGAATGCCCGACCAGCCAGACCTTGCGGTCATCGGCGCCCTCGCGGCGCGCGCGGTCGATCTCACGTAGCAATTCGTCCACGAGATTGGGCCATTCGCGCGTGACCGGGTATTTCGGATCGTGCCCGTAGCGTTCGACGGCACGGATTTCGAACGTATCGTCCAGCGCGCCGAACAGCTTGCGGTATGTGTGGACGGGGAATCCGTTGGCGTGGGAGAACAGCAGGATGTCGCGCATGAGACAAATGCAATGGGAATGTGACAGTCGCCGCAGAGTGTACTGCGGCGCCCCGCCGTTCGATGCCAGGGCCGGCGCCGATCCTGTAGACGATTCCCTCTACCGCCCTGCCGCCATGCCGCCCCGCAAGCGCCCTACTGCTCGCGGCGCGCCCGCACGGGCTGTCCCCAGCGGTCCGCTTCGTCGCGCGCCAGCGGAAACTCGGCTGGCTGGGCGGCATCCCATTCGGGATTGCTGATCTCGCCGAACACTTGCCGCAGGCGCTGGCCCCAGGTGTCGCGGATCATGCGGAAGTACGCGTTCTTCTCGTCGATATTGACGAAGCGCGTCACGCGCAGCGAGTCGGCCTCGTAGACCAGCAGGTCCAGCGGCAGGCCCACCGAGATATTCGACTTGAGCGTCGAATCCATCGAGATCAGCGCGCACTTGGCGGCCTCACCCAGCGGCAGCGACGGCGACACCACGCGGTCGACGATCGGCTTGCCGTACTTGGCCTCGCCAATCTGGAAATAGCAGTTCTCGGGCGACGCCTCGACGAAATTGCCGGCCGCATAGATATTGAACAGCCGCGTGCGCTCGCCGCGGATCTGGCCGCCGAAGATCATGCTGACGTTGAAGTCGATGCCGGCATCGCGCAGCGCGTGGGCATCGCGCTTGTGCACGGCGCGCACGGCATCGCCGACGATCGTGGCGGCCTCGAACATGTCGCGGGCCGTCCACAGCGACCGCTTCTCGTCGCGCGCCTCGGCCAGCAGTTGCCGCACCGACTGGCTGATCGCCAGGTTGCCGGCCGTCATCAGCACCAGCACGCGGTCGCCCGGCTCTTCGAAGACGGTCATCTTGCGCGAGGTGGAAATGGCATCCACCCCGGCGTTGGTTCGGGAATCGGACAGGAATACCAGACCGGCATCCAGCCGCATCGCTACACAGTACGTCATGAAAAAGTGTCTTGTTGAGGGCGCCGTGGCATGGGTGAGACGGCAGATTTGCATTCTAGCCGCTCACCAAAACCCTACGCCGTTTGAATACCGGTGCGAGCCGTTCAGGCTGCTGGCGTGATGGCGATATCGACGTCGAGTGTCTCGCCGGCACCGCCTTCCAGGATGCCCCGGATTGGTGCGGCCGATGCGTAGTCGCGCCCCACGGCAAGCCGTACGTGGCGGGCATCTGTCACACAACGGTGCGTCACGTCGATGCTGCACCAGAGACCCTGCGTGGGGTCCAGGCAGACATCGGCCCACGCGTGGCTGGCCAGCGCCGTGGCCGCCGGATCATAGAAGTAACCACTGACATAGCGCGCCGGGATGCCGAGCGCGCGGCAGGCGGCCACCATCACCTGCGCCTGATCCTGGCAGACGCCGCTGCCCAGCTGGAACGCCTGCGCGGCCGAGGTGCCGACATCGGTCGTATTGGCCTTGTAGCGGACCCGGTCCGCGATGGCGCCGGCCAGGGCCAGCAGCGCCGGCACGTCATGGCCAGCCGCCACATAGGGGGCGGCAAACGCCTGCATGCCTTGGGGTGCCTGCGTAAGCGGCGTAGTCGCCACAAAATACAGCGGCGAGACGCGGGCCTCGCCCGAGTCCGGCTGATCGACGAACGCGTGGTGTCCGCCCTGCCCGGCGTTGGCCTGCACCTCCACCTCGCCGGTGGCGGAGATGGCGATGGTGCGGGCCGGGCCGGCCATGGTGAAGTTGTGGACGATATTGCCAAAGCCGTCGCGCGCCGCGGTCAGGTTGCCCGGCGCGGAAAGTTGCCAGTCCTGCACGGACTGCAGCGGCCCGGAGCGCGGCGCGAGCCGCAGTTCATGCACGCTGCGGCGCACCGGCTCGGTGTATTGATAGACGGTCTTGTGGTGGATCCTGTATTTCACGATGCGTATCGCGCGCCCGGCACGGCACCTGCCAGGGCTTCAATCGCCCGGCGCGTGATGCGCCAGGCGCATGGGGAACACCAGGACGATTCAGGCGGCCAGCAGCGGCACGAGGAAATCGCGGCTGATGCCATTGCCGAGATCGCCGATGCGCTCCAGGAAGCTGGTCAGGTACGCGTGCAGCCCGACGGCAAAGATATCGTCGATGCGCGCGTATTTGAGGTCGGCATGCAGTTTACCAGCCTGGCGCTCGGTCTCCGACGATTGCTGGTTGGCCACCAGCGCCAGGATCGCCACCACTTCGTCCATGCTCGACACCAGCGAGCGCGGCATGTCCGGCCTCAGAATTAGGAGTTCGGCTACGCGCTGCGGCGTGATCACGGCGCGGTAGATCTTGCGGTAGACCTCGAAGCCCGACACCGACCGCAGCACGGCCGCCCAGTGATAGAAGTCGTTCTGCTCGCGGTTCGCGTCGCTGTCATCGCGGCCCGATGCCTGGAACTTGACGTCCAGGATCCGCGCCGTGTTGTCTGCCCGCTCCAGGAAGGTGCCCAGCCGCATGAAGTGGAACGCGTCGTCCTTGAGCATCGTGCCAAACTGCACGCCACGCGCCAGGTGCGAGCGGAACTTGACCCACTCGAAGAACCGCGACGGGTCATCGCGCAGCTCGCCCTCGGTGATCATGCGCTGGACGTCCAGCCAGGTGGTGTTGATGGTCTCCCAGACCTCGGTCGTCAGCGACCCCCGCACCGCCCGCGCGTTCTCGCGCGCCGCGCGCAGGCAGCTCATGATCGACGACGGGTTGGTCATGTCGCGCACCATGAAGTCGATCACGTCGTCACGGTGCAGCAGGCCGTACTTGTGGTCGTAGGCCTGGGTCAGTTCGGAGATATCGAGCATCGCCCACCAGCCCTGCTCGGCCACCTCGGCGGACTGCGGCAGCAGCGAGGTCTGGTAGTTGACGTCGAGCATGCGCGCGGTGTTCTCCGCGCGCTCGGTGTAGCGGGCCATCCAGAACAGGTGGTCGGCGGTGCGGCTCAGCATGATGGGGTCTCCCGGCGATCAGTGTGTTCGGCTTCAGCGTTCCAGCACCCAGGTGTCCTTGGTGCCGCCGCCCTGCGACGAATTCACCACGAGCGACCCCTCGCGCAGCGCCACCCGCGTCAGCCCGCCCGGCACCATCCGCACCTCCTTGCCCGACAGCACGAACGGCCGCAGGTCGATATGGCGCGGCGCGATGCCCGATTCCACATAGGTCGGGCAGGTGGACAGCGCCAGCGTGGGCTGGGCGATGTACTGCTCTGGTCGGGCCTTGACCACCTCGCGGAACTGGTCGATCTCCGCCCTGGTCGCGGCCGGGCCCACCAGCATGCCGTAGCCGCCGGCGCCGTGGGTTTCCTTGACCACCAGGTCGGCCATGTGGTCGAGCACGTACTGCAGGTCGTCGGGCCGCCGACACATGTAGGTGGGCACGTTCGACAGGATGGCTTCTTCGCCCAGGTAGAACCGGATCATGTCCGGCACGTACGGATAGATCGACTTGTCGTCGGCCACCCCCGTGCCGATGGCATTGGAGATCGTCACGTTGCCCGCGCGGTACACCGACAGCAGCCCCGCCGCGCCAAGCGTCGAATCTGGACGAAATACGAGTGGATCGAGGAAGTCGTCGTCCACGCGGCGGTAGATCACGTCGATGCGCTGCGGCCCCTGCGTGGTGCGCATGTAGAGATGGTCGTCCTCGACGAACAGGTCGCTGCCCTCCACAAGTTCCACGCCCATCTGCTGGGCCAGGAACGCATGCTCGAAGTACGCCGAGTTGTACATGCCTGGCGTAAGCACCACCACTGTGGGATCGGCGATGTTCTGGGGCGACACGCTGCGCAGCATGTCGAGCAGCAGGTCCGGATAGTGGGCCACCGGCGCCACCCGGTTGCGCGCGAACAGGTCGGGGAACAACCGCATCATCATCTTGCGGTTTTCCAGCATGTACGACACGCCCGACGGCACGCGCAGGTTGTCTTCCAGCACGTAGAACTCGCCTTGCCCGGCGCGCACCACGTCGATGCCGGCCACATGGGCGTAGATGTCGCGTGGCACGTCGATGCCGAGCATTTCGGGCCGGTACTGGGCGTTGTTGTAGATCTGGTCGGGCGGGATCACGCCGGCGCGGATGATGTCCTGCCCGTGGTAGATGTCGTGGATAAAGCGGTTCAGGGCCGCCACCCGCTGCCGCAGGCCGCGTTCCAGCGTGGCCCATTCGCTGGCGGGGAACACGCGCGGGATCACGTCGAACGGGATGGTCCGCTCCGTGCCGCTGTTGGACTCGTCCTTGTCGCCGTAGACGGCAAAGGTAATGCCCACGCGCCGGAAGATCAGGTCCGCCTCCGCGCGCTTGTTGTCCATCGTCGATGCGGACTGCCGGCCCAGCCAGTCCGCGAAACTTCGGTAGTGGGACCGGACCGCCCCCGGCGGCAACACCTGCCCGGCCTCGACGGCCGTTACCGTGCCGTCCTCTCGCCCTTCCAGCATCTCGTCGAAAAACCGCGCCGCCATGATGGCCGCTCCTTCGTGGAAATGGGCGCCTGCCGCGGTCCGTGCCGCCTCACCGCTCTTCGGCCCTGCTGCCCGGCAATACCGCCGGCCGCCCGTTTATCGATGCCTCGTCGAGTCGACGCTTCCAGCATATCCGCACCGGCAAATCCCGCAAGGGGTTGCATGCACTAGACATGCGCCGGTACGCAAAACGGTTTAGCAAGATGCTTGCCAGCCACGTCGGGCCGGCCACGGTGCAAGGTTCAGTGGGCGGTCTTTGCCTGGCCCGTGCAGGACGCCGACTCCGGCGGGCATTTGGCCAGGATGTCCTGGACCAGCGCCTCCGGGGGGCGGCGGATGTCGAGCACCAGCGCGTCGCGCGGCTCTTCCAGCGTATCGAACTGGCTTTGCAGCAGCGCCGGATTGAAGAAGTGGTCGGAGCGGGCCGACAGGCGCCCGCCGATCGTCGCGGCATCGCCCTTCATGAACACGAACGTCACGCCGCCGTCGGGCGGGGTCAGGCGGTCGCGGTAGATCTGGCGCAGCGCCGAGCAGGTGAAGACATGGGTGCGCCCCTCGGCGCGGGCGGTATCGATGGCAGCACGCATGGCGGCCAGCCACGGCCAGCGGTCTTCGTCGGTCAGCGGCGTGCCGGCGTGCATCTTGGCCTTGTTGGCCTCGCTATGGAAGGTGTCGGCATCGTGGAAGCCGCAGTGCAGCTGCGCTGCCAGCAGTTGGCCCACGGTGGTCTTGCCGCTGCCGGAAACGCCCATCAGGATATAAATCATGTCTGCTCCATCGAACATGGTGTCGGGTGGTATTGCCACCCTTGTCGGTAGCCGCCGGCCGCTTGTTGGCGAGGTCCGGCGGTGCCCCGGCGCGCCACGGCGCCGGGGAACACGGAATGTCTGAAAGGAATGCTGAAGCTGGCGGGTGCCTGCCTGGACGTCCGCCTATTGTGCGACGACGGACGCGGTTTTGACAGCCGGCGCATCGGCCTCGGACAGGTCCAGCGCGCTGCCGCCCTCTTCGGCAATGCGGGCATGGCGCCGGAACAGCCCGAACAGGCCACGGCCCATGCTGAAGTTCGCGAAATCGTCGGCTGGCGCCGCTGCCGGCGTGCGCGCGGCAAACTCGGCCTGCACCGCGGCGTCGCCCACCAGTTCCAGCGTACCGGCCACGGCGTCCACGCGAATGAGGTCGCCGTCACGCACCCGGGCCAACGCACCACCCACAAGTGCCTCGGGGCCCACATGGATGACGGCCGGCACCTTGCCCGAAGCGCCCGACATGCGGCCATCGGTAACCAGCGCCACCTTGTGGCCGGCGTCCTGCAGCGCGCCCAGCGCGGGCGTCAGCCGGTGCAGTTCGGGCATGCCGTTGGCGTTCGGTCCCTGGAAACGCACCACGGCCACGACATCGCGATTGAGTTCGTCGGCCTCGAACGCCGCCTGCAGGGCCTCCTGCGAATCGAACACGCGCGCCGGCGCCTGCACGACGCGGTGCTCGTCGGCTACGGCCGACACCTTGATCACGCCGCGCCCGAGGTTGCCAGCCATCAGACGCAGGCCGCCCTCGGCCGAGAACGGCGCCGACGCCGGCGCCAGCACGGCGGTATCGCCACTGGTGGCCGGGCCATCGCGCCAGCGCAGCGACCCGTCGGTCATGACCGGCTCTTCGGTGTAGCGCGCCAGGCCCCGGCCCACCACGGTATTGACGTCCTCGTGAAGCAGGCCCGCTTCCAGCAGTTGGCCGATCACGTAGGCCACGCCGCCCGCCGCGTGGAAGTGGTTCACATCGGCCGAGCCATTGGGATAGACGCGTGCCAGCAGCGGCGTTACGGCCGACAGGCGGTCGAAGTCGTTCCAGTCGATCACGATGCCGGCCGAGCGCGCCATGGCCACCAGGTGGATCGTGTGGTTGGTCGACCCGCCCGTGGCCAGCAGGCCCACCATGGCGTTGACAATGGCCCGCTCGTCGACGATCTGCGCCAGCGGCGTGTAGTGGCTGCCGCGCGCGATCAGCGCCAGCGCGCGCTGGGCAGCCGCCGTGGTCAGTGCATCGCGCAGGCCGCTGTCCGGATGCACGAACGCCGCACCCGGCATGTGCAGGCCCATGATTTCCATCAGGAACTGGTTGCTGTTGGCCGTGCCGTAGAACGTGCACGTGCCGGCGCCATGGTAGGCGGCGCATTCGGCCTCGAGCAACGCGTCGCGCCCCACCTGGCCGGTGGCGTAGAGCTGGCGCACGCGCGCCTTTTCCTTGTTGGACAGGCCCGAGGCCATCGGGCCGGCCGGCACGAACACCACCGGCAGGTGGCCGAACTGCAGCGCGCCCATCAGCAGGCCCGGCACGATCTTGTCGCAGACGCCCAGCATCAGGGCCGCGTCGAACGTGTTGTGCGACAGCGCGACGGCGGCGCTCATGGCAATCGCATCGCGCGAGAACAGCGACAGCTCCATGCCCGCGTTGCCCTGTGTGATGCCATCGCACATCGCCGGCACGCCGCCCGCCACCTGCGCCACGGCCCCGACCGCGCGCGCGGCCTCGCGGATCACGGCCGGATAGCGCTCGTAGGGCTGGTGGGCCGACAGCATGTCGTTGTAGGCGGTGACGATGCCAAGATTCGGCGCATGTTCCACGCGCAGCTTGAGCTTGTCGTCGGCGGGCAGCGCCGCGTAGCCGTGGGCCAGGTTGGCGCACGACATGCCGCGCAGCGGCCCCAGTTCCTGCTGGGCGCGCTCGCAGCGTGCCAGGTAGGCGGCGCGGCTGGCGCGGCTGCGCTCGACGATGCGGTCAGTGACGGCCGAAACTTCGGCGCGGGCGTGGCCCTTGGCGGCTTGAGTCATGGCGGATGGGATCCTCGTGGGGCGATCCGGACAACCGCGCGACAGGTCGAACACGTCGCTACAGGCCACCGAATCTGTAGATTTTCTACATTATAGCCATGGCCAACCGACGGCCGGAAGCCTTGTCACGGCGTGGAAATGACGTTAGGCGCGCAAATCCGGGTAAATCCTAGGATGAAAACCAGGCTTTCGGACTGCGATTTGGTGGTCCGCATGTGTAGAATCTCTACATAACTCAAAGATAGTTCGAAAGACAGCGCCCGCAGCGGCCAGCCGTCACGACTCCCACGCACCGTTTCCCGCACGACCTTCACCATGCGCGACAGAATCCTCGCCGTCTACGACACGCTACGCCCTTCCGAACGCCGGCTGGCCGACTATGTGGCCCGCCACGGCGCCAGCGTCATCCGCCTGACCATGCCGGAACTGGCCGAACGCGCCGGCGTTTCGCAGCCGACCATCGCCCGCTTCTGCGCCGCGCTTGGCTACGACGGCTTCAAGGAATTCAAGCTCCAGTTTGCCCAGAACGTGGGCGGAGGCACCCCGTTCGTGCACCAGGACGTGGAGGTCAACGACCGCCCCGCCGACATTGCCGGCAAGGTGTTCGACCGCACCATCGCCACGCTGATGTCCGTGCGCAACGCGCTGTCCGCCGACCAGATCGAGCACGCCATCCGCCTGCTGGCCAACGCGCGGCGCATCGAGTTCTACGGCTGCGGCAACTCCGGCATCGTCGCGCTCGACATCCAGCACAAGTTCTTCCGCCTGGGCATTCCCACCACGGCCTACTCCGATTCGCACGTGTTCAGCATGTCCGCCGCACTGCTGCGGCCGGGCGACGTGGCCGTGCTGGTGTCGAACAGCGGCCGCACCTGGGACATGCTGGCCGCCGCCACGCTGGCCCGAGGCAGCGGCGCCGGCGTGCTGGCGCTGACCCACAGCGGGTCGCCGCTGGCCAAGCTGGCCGACGTCTGCGTGTTCTCCGACGTCGAGGAGGACAGCGAGGTCTACACGCCAATGACCTCGCGTATCTGCCACCTGGTGCTGGGCGATGTCCTGGCAGCCGGCGTGGCGCTGGAGCGTGCCGAATCGGTGGCGGGCGGCCTGCAGCGCGCCAAGGCCCATCTGCGCGAGCGCCGCATTGCCGGCGCGGAACCGGCCGTGCTGGCGGATCAGGCGGATGATGGGGAGGACGCCCCCTCTCGCCCAGCGGCCAGGAAGCAGGTCGACAAAACGACGCCAAAGCCGCCCCGGAAGTCCAAGGCCAGCCCAGCCAAGACACCCGCACGCGCCGACTGACGGCAACACCTCAACGCGGCGCGGGCGGCCCATCGCGCCAGTAACGGCGATAGCGCTGCCGGTACGGCACCACCTCCAGCGCATCGCCCGACGTCGCGATGGATACCGCGCCCGTCTCGTCGGCCCGGTACCGCGCGATACCGGCCCGCTCGTAGCGATCCCAGACGTCCTCACGGGGATGGCGATAGCGGTTCGCGAACCCCAACTGGAAGATCGCCAGTTTCGGCCGCGCGGCACGCAGGAACGCCACGTGCGACGACGTGCCGCTGCCGTGGTGCGGCACCACCAGGACATCGGCACGCAACTGGTCCGGCGGCAGCCGGGCAACCAGCGCCAGTTCCTCCCGCACGCCGATATCGCCAGTCAGCAGCAGGCTGCGCCGTGCGGTGGCCACGCGCAGCACGCAGCTGCGCGCGTTGCTCTGGAGCCTACCGGCGGCCAGTTCCTCGGCCGAAGGATGCAGGACATCGAACCGCACGCCATCCCAAGTCCAGCTTGCGCCGCTCAGGCACGGTTGCCAGCCGGTGTTTTCCGGCCCTGACAATAGCCGGTGGTCCGGCGGCGCGGCGGTCAGCCGCGACCCGACCGCCACCGCCAGCATCACATCGCGCACGCCCCGGCATGGTCGGCGTCCTCGTGGCTGACCATCAGCATATCGAGCCTCCGGATGCCCGAGGCCCGCAGGAATGGCACGACGACCTGCCCGCCGGCACTCGTCCCGGATACGTAGGCCGGCCCGGCGTCGTAGAGCAGCGCATGCCGCCGCGTTTCCACCAGCACCGCCGCCCCCTGCCCGACATCGAGCGCCGTCACGCGCATTTCGCCTTCAGCCACTGCAGTGCGGGCGGTCATCAACATTGGCACCATCAGGCCGGCGCCTAGCCAGCGTGGAATCGGATACTTGATGCGCGGCCAGATGTCGGGCGGCAATATCGGCCGTCGCGGCACAAGCAGAAGCCACACCCCGACGACGGCCAGGGCCGTCCGCCACCATCCCGGATGGGCGGCCTCCCACACGGCCCACGCCGGCGCGGCCAACCACGCCAGCCCGTCCACCAGCCAGCCCATCGCGCCGTGCGCCACGGCCAGCACCGGCGTGGCAAGCTGCACCGGCAATGCAGCCCCGGCCAGTGCCAGCGGCGTCACGAACAGGCTCACCACCGGGATCGCCACCGCATTGGCCAAACACGACACCACCGACACCTGGCCAAACAGCAGCAGCGTCAGCGGCACAAGCCCGATGGTCACCGCCCACTGCGTGCGTGCGGCGTCGACGACGACGGCGCGCAGCCGCGCCATCCGGCCCCGTTCACCCTGCCCGCTCTGCCCGCCCTGCTTCTTTCGCTGCCCCTCCGGATCGTCGCGCGCGTGAAGGAAGATCACCGCCACCGCGCCGAAGGACAACCAGAACCCCGGTGACATGACCGCCCAGGGATCGATGGCCACGGCAATGCCGGCCGCCCACGCCAGCACCACGGAAAGCGGCGGCGCCCGGCCGCTCCACAGCGCCAGCGCGGCCACGACCAGCATTGCAACCGTGCGCAACGCCGGAATCTGCATGCCGGCGATGCAGCCATAGCCCAGCGCGGCCAGCACGGTGACCACCAGCGCGGCCTGCTGGGCCGGCCATATCAGCGGGAACGGCCGGCGCAGCCGCCGCCCGAGCCCGAACGAGTGCCGCCATCCCAGCCTCGCCAACGCCCCGGCCGCGCCCGCGATCATCGTGATATGCAGCCCCGAGATGCTGACCAGATGCGAGATGCCGGTACGCCGGAAAACGTCCCAGTCCCCCTGCGCGATGCCGCGCTGGTCGCCGATCACCAGCGCGATCAGCACGGGGCCATAGCGGGCGTCGGCCGGCAAGGCGGCGCGCAGATGGTCGCGCAGGCCGGCGCGCCACATCGCGATGCGTACGGGCCACGAGCGCCACGAGGGCCACGGAAGTGGACCGCCGGAGGCCAGCGCGGTGCCACTGCGCACATAGCCCGTTGCATGCACCCCTTCCGCCAGCAGCCAGTAGGCATAGTCGAAGCCATGCGGATTCGCCAGCCCGCGCGGACGGCGCAGCCGGACGGTCAGGCGATAGCGCTGGCCCGGCTGCAGCGCGGCGGCTTGTTGGGATTCAGCGGCCTCGCCGGTACCTGATACTTCGTCGCGCCATGTCAGCAGCAGCCGGTCCGGCAACGATTGCCCTGTCCCACCGTCCTCCCAGCGCTCGACACGAAACAGGAACCGGGTGCCATGCGGCGCGGTGTCTGGCAGCCCCGCCACCATGCCCTCCACCACCAGATTGCGTCCGGCCATCTCCGGGGTAGCCAGTGGTCGATGCGCGCGTCTGCCCGCCAGGCCGCCCAGCCCAGGCCGGTCAGCACTGCCAGCGCAGCGGCCAGTGCCAGCTGTACGTGCGGCGCCCATCTGCGACGCAGGCGTGCCGATGCCCATGCCGCGCCCGCCAGCCCAACCGCAAGCGCGCATCCGACCAGCCATTCAGCGCGGCGCGGCAGCGTGCCCTGCTGTTGCAGCAGCCAGCACCCCGCCACGAACGCCAGCAACAGCAAGCGCATGAAGCCCCGGTTAGATGTCACGAAGGGGGCTTTGTATCGCGTAAAGGAAGAGAGAAACGTGTCCGATTGATACGCCGGTGTGTCAATACGTTAAATCTGCATGGAACCGGTCGATCGCGTGCCTGGGGTGCAGGCAGAGGGGCAGAAATGGCGCCTACCGAGGGGCCATGATGTCGGCGAACGCGCCCAGGCGGGGCAGCGCCGCCACCGAATTGCGCCACATGATGTCCGCCAGGTCCCGCTCCGGCACGCCTCGTAATTCGGCCATCACGCGGGCCACGCCGGCCACCTCGCCGGGCGTGTTGCGCGCCTTGTGCTGTTCGCCGAACTGGTCGTCGGAGAGCCATGCCGGCGCGATGTCAGGGGCATCGGTTTCCAGCACGATGGCATCGATCGGCAGTTCCGTAGCCAGGCGCCGGATCTGCTTGGCGCGGGAGAACGTCACATTTCCGCCAAAACCAAGCTTCATGCCGTGCTCGACATAGCGGCGCGCCTGCTCGTTGCTGCCGTTGAACGCATGCGCAATGCCCTGCCGCACGCCCACGCGTCGCAGGCCGGCATAGACCTGGTCCTGCGACTTGCGTACGTGCAGCAGCACCGGCAGGTCGAACTCGCGGGCGATCTTCAGTTGCTCGGTGTAGAGCCAGGTCTGGTGCTGTGCGTCCAGGCCCGGCACGAAGAAATCCAGGCCGATCTCGCCGATGGCCACCAGGCGCGGATCTCCGATCGACGCAGCCACCTGCTGCCGCAGGGCATCGAGATCGGCCTGCCCGGCGCCCGGCGTGCACAGCGGGTGGATACCCAGCGCATAGACGCAGCGCGACCCCTCCTCCGCGGCCAGCGCGCGCACGGCGTCGAAGTTCGATACCGCCACGGCTGGCAGCACGATGCCCGAGATGCCGGCCGCCACGGCGTCGGCAATCACGCCCGCGCGGTCGGTGTCGAACTCGCTGGCGTCAAGATGGCAATGGGTGTCGATCCACATGGGCCGGCGTCGCGCGTCAGCGTTCCTGGTGCAGATGGCCGTCGCGCAGCCTGAACACGCGGTCGCAGCGGCCGGCCAGGTCCATGTCGTGGGTCACGATCACAAAGCTGGTGCCCAGCGTGCGCGACAGGTCGAGCATCAGGTCGTAGACGCCGCCGGCGGTGTGGTCGTCCAGGTTGCCGGTGGGCTCGTCGGCCAGCACGCAGGCCGGCTGGCCGACCAGCGCCCGGGCAATCGCCACGCGCTGGCGCTCGCCGCCCGACAACTCGCCGGGACGGTGCTTCGAACGGCCGCCCAGGCCCACGCGCTCCAGCACGGCCTGGGCCGCCTCGCGCGCATCGCGCTCGTTGTGGCCGCGAATGCGCATCGGCATCGCCACGTTGTCCAGTGCGGTGAATTCGGGCAGCAGGTGGTGGAACTGGTAGACAAAGCCCAGCGACCGGTTGCGCACGATGTTGCGCTCCTTCTCGCGCAGCGCCGTGAACGGCTTGCCCAGCAGCGCCACGCGGCCGGCGTCGGGGTTGTCCAGGCCGCCCAGCACATGCAGCAGCGTCGACTTGCCCGAGCCCGACGCGCCCACGATGGCCACCTTCTCGCCCGCATTCACGCGCACATCCACGCCGCGCAGCACCTGGACATCCAGGCCGCCCTGCTGGAAGCGCTTGGTCAGCCCCTCGGCCACGAGCACCGGCGAGCCGGTCTGGACCGATGCGGCGGCCTCGGCTGCCGCTTCCGGAATCAGCGTCGTGTCACTCATAGCGCAGGGCCTCCGCGGGATTCACGCGGGCGGCACGCCAGCTGGGATACAGGGTGGCCAGCGTGGCCAGCACGAAGGAAATGATGCCGATGGTGGCGATGTCGTTCACGCGGGGTCCGAAGGCAATTCGCTGATGAAGTAGATGTCCCTGGGCAGGAACTGCACGTGCAGCACGCGTTCGATGAACGGCACGATCACGTCGATATTGGTGGCGATCAGCGTGCCGCCCAGCACGCCCAGCAACGTGCCGATAAAGCCGATGGCCACGCCCTGCACGATGAAGATCTTCATGATCGAGCGCGGCTGGGCGCCCATCGTGCGCAGGATGGCGATATCGGCCTGCTTGTCGGTCACGGTCATCACCAGCGTCGACACAAGGTTGAAGGCGGCCACGGCGATGATCAGCGTCAGGATGATGAACATCATGCGCTTTTCGGTCTGCACGGCGGCAAACCAGTTGCGGTTCTGGCGCGACCAGTCGCGCAGGTACAGGTCGCCCGACATCGTGGTGGACAACTCCTGCGCCACCTGCGGCGCGCGCTGCATGTCCTGCAGCTTGAGCCGAACGCCGCTGGGGCCGTTCTGCCGGAACAGCAATTCGGCGTCCTGCATGTTGACAAGGGCCAGCGCGCTGTCGAACTCGTAATGGCCGGACGAGAAGATGCCCACCACGGTGAACTGCTTCAGGCGCGGCAGGATGCCGGCCGGCGTGATGGTGCCCTGCGGCGCCACCAGCGTGACCTTGTCGCCCACGCGCACGCCCAGGGCGTTGGCCAGTTCGCTGCCCAGCGCGATGTCGAAGCCGCCCGGCACCAGCGCGTTCATGCTGCCGGCGCGGAACTGGCTGCCGATGTCGGATACCTTGGGTTCCTGGCCGGGATCCACGCCGCGCAGCAGCACGCCGCGCACGGCGTCGTCGCGGGTGAGCATGGCCTGCGCCGCCACGTAGGGCGCGGCACCGATCACCTCCTTGTTGCGCTCGGCCTCGGCGGCGGTCTTCTGCCAGTCCTGCAGCGGTCCGGCGCCGATTACCTCGATGTGCGACAGCACCGACAGCATGCGGTCGCGCACCTCCTTCTGGAAACCGTTCATGACCGACAGCACGACGATCAGGGCGGCCACGCCCAGCGCGATGCCAAGCATCGAGATCATCGAGATGAACGAAATGAACGTGTTGCGGCTGGCGCGCTTGCTTGCGCGGGTGTATCGCCAGCCGATCTGCCACTCGTAAGGAAAGTTCAAGAGGAGTCCTGTTGTTCTGGAAACGCGTCGGCGCCAATTTTGCCACCCCGGGTGACGGAAGACTGGCGCCGGCCAGCCGGAAGTTTACAATCTCGGCAACCATGATGACGCACCTGACCCTGATTGTGCCTTTTTCCGTCCCGCCTGGCGCCGGCGACGACGCCACGGACGATGTCGTCCCTGGCGCGCTGCTGCGCCAGTTGGAGTTGCCCGCGCTCGGAAAGTTGCTGACGCGCGCCGCCCCGGGGCCCCGCGAAACGCACGACGATCCCTACCTGCGTACGCTGCCGCAGGAACGCTGGCTGGCCGGCCGCGCCGGCCAGGATACCGCCCAGGTGCCGACTGCGCCCTTTATGCGCCTGGCCGACCGCGCCGCCGCCGGGCTTCCGGCCGAAGCCGATGCCGACGCTGGCGGCGGCTGGGCCTGCCTGCAGCCGGTGCATATTCACGCCGCCCGCGACCACCTGGTGCTGATGCACCCGGACCAGCTCGAAATCCGCGCCGACGAGGCCGACACGCTGCGTGCCGCCATCGCCGAACTGCTTGACGAGACCGGCATCCGCCTGGAGGCGCCCCACCCGGCCCGCTGGTACGTGCCCGAGGACACGTTTGGCGAGCTGCAGGCCACCACGCCGGTGCGCGCCACGGGCCGCAATATCGATATCTGGATGCAGGCCGGCCCGCGCGCCCGCGACTGGCGCCGGCTGCAGAACGAGATCCAGATGACCTGGCACGGCCATCCGGTGAACGACGCCCGCGAGGCGGCAGGCCGCCTGCCGGTCAATTCGGTCTGGCTGCATGGCGGCGGCAAGGCCGCCACTGCCCGCAAGCTGGCCGACACCGTACTGACCGACGATCCGTTCATGGCCGGCCTGGCGCTGGCCGCCGGCAGCCGCGTCGGCGCACAGCCGGCCCGATTTGCCGATGTGGCGAATCTGGACGGCAGCGTCATGTGTCTGCTCGACAGCGCCACCGAGGCGCATATCGCGTCCGACTGGGGCCTGTGGCTCGAACGCATGCACGCGCTGGACGCCGAATGGTTCCAGCCCGTGCTCGATGCGCTGACCGCCGGCCAGATCCAGGCCGTGACGCTGGTGCTGGGCGGCGAAAACCACTTTGCCGAATTCACGGTCACGCGGGCCGACCTGCGCAAGTTCTGGCGCGGCCTGGGTGCGCGCGGCGACTGGCGCGCCCTGCTGTCGAACCTTGCCATGGCCGCCTAGGCGCCTGGACCGCCACCGGAACCGAAGATCATGACCCGGATTGCCATCCGCTCCTATTCCGACGACCGCGCCAGCATGCTGGCCGCGGCCGGCCTGCATCCCACGCTGGCGCGCATCCTGTCGGCGCGCGGCGTGCTGGACCCGGCCGAACTGGCCACCGAACTGCCCGGACTGGTGCCCCCTTCGGCCATGAAGGGGATCGACCACGCCGCCGCGTACCTGGCCGACGCCATCGCCGCCCAGCGCAAGCTGCTGATCGTGGCCGACTACGATTGCGACGGCGCCACGGCCTGCGCGGTCGGCGTGCGCGGGCTGCGCATGCTGGGGCCAAGGTCGACTACATCGTGCCAAACCGCTTCGAGTACGGCTATGGCCTGACGCCCGAGATCGTGGAGCTGGCCGCGCAGCAGCGGCCCGACGTGATCGTCACGGTCGACAACGGCATTGCCAGCGTCGACGGCGTGGCGGCCGCCAATGCCCGGGGCATCGACGTGGTGGTGACCGATCACCACCTGCCGGGCGCGGTGCTGCCCGACGCCGCCGTGATCGTGAATCCGAACCAGCCTGGCTGCGAATTCCCGAGCAAGAACCTGGCTGGCGTGGGCGTGATGTTCTACGTGCTGCTGGCGCTGCGCGCCGAACTGCGCCAGCGCGGGGTCTATACCAAGGAAACGCAGCCGCCGCTGCAGACGCTGCTGGACCTGGTGGCGCTGGGCACCGTGGCCGACGTGGTCAAGCTCGATGCCAACAACCGCATCCTGGTGGCGCAGGGCCTGAAGCGCATGCGCATGGGCCGCATGCACGCCGGCGTGGCCGCACTGTTCCGGGCCGCCGGCCGCGAGGCGCAGCGCGCCAATACGTTCGACCTGGGCTTCGGGCTGGGCCCACGCCTGAACGCGGCCGGCCGGCTGGCCGACATGTCGCTGGGCATCGAATGCCTGCTGACCGACGACGGCAACCGCGCCTGGGAAATCGCCCAGGAACTGGACGGCATGAACCGGGAACGGCGCGATATCGAGGCCGGCATGCAGCAGGAAGCCTTGCAGATTCTGGAACAGCCGCTGGCCGGGCTGGACCCGGCGTCGCGCTACACGGTGAGCGTGTTCCACGAGACGTGGCACCAGGGGTGATCGGCATCGTGGCGTCGCGGCTGAAAGAGAAATTCCATCGGCCGACCATCACCTTCGCGCCGGGCGACGAGGAGCATATCAAGGGGTCTGGCCGGTCGATTCCCGGCTTCCACCTGCGCGATGCGCTGGACCTGGTGTCCAAGCGCCATCCGGGCCTGCTGGTGAAGTTTGGCGGCCACGCCATGGCGGCTGGCCTGACCGTGCGCGCGAAGGATTTCGATACCTTCGTGGCCGCCTTCGAGGCCGTGGGCCGCGAGTGGCTCAATGAAGAACAGCTGGCCCGGGTGATCGAAACCGACGGCGATATCGACGATGGCTGCTTCAGCCCCGAATTCGTGACCCTGCTGGAAGGCCAGGTCTGGGGCCAGGGATTTCCGCCGCCAACGTTCTCGGGCGAGTTCGAGGTGCTGCGCCAGACCGTGCTCAAGGGCAAGCATCTGAAGCTGCAGCTGGGGCGCGGCAGCCAGCGCTTCGACGCGATCTGGTTCAACCACGCCGACGCCCTGGACGGCGCCAGCGCGCTGGTGGCCTACCGGCTCGACAACAACACGTTCAACGGGGTGACACGCGTGCAGCTGGTGGTGGAGCACGCGCAGTAGGCGCGCCCTCCATTCCGCCGCGCTACTACCCGCGCGGCGGCAGGTAGCTGGCCGGATTGACCGGCTTGCCGTTGCCGCGCACCTCGAAGTGCAGCTCGTTCGCGCGGCTCATGGTGCCGATGTCCTGACCAGCCGAAATCCGGTCGTTTTCCTTGACCAGCGGGCGGTCCAGGTTGCCGTACACGGTCAGCCAGTCGTCGTTGTGCTTGATGATGACCAGCTGTCCGTAGCCGCGCAGCGTGCCTACGTGGATGGCCCAGCCCGGTGCCGCGGCACGTACCTTGCCACCGGCCGGCACCTCGATCCGCAAGCCTTTTTCCGCCGGCGGCGCGAAGCTGCCGGTGACCCGGCCGTCCGCCGGCCACTGCAGGCGGATGGCGCTGGCGGGCGGCTTCGACGGGGTGGTGTCCGGGGCGGCGGCGCGCGGGGCCGTGGTGGTGGCGGGCTTGTCGGTGGCCTTGGCAGCCGAAATCCCGGCACCGGCGGGCGGCTTCACGCGAATCAGCTGGCCAACCTCGATCTGGCTCGAATCGGAAATGTTGCTCCAGCGCGCCAGTTCGGACACCGAGCGGTTATGGCGCCGGGCAATCGAGTACAGCGTATCGCCGCGCTCCACGCGGTAATAGCCCTCGGGCGCGGGCTCGCTGGGCGTGGTGCCGCAGGCGGCCAGCGTGGCGGCCAACGCAAGCGCGCCCAGGCGCCCCAGCGTGCGCCGGCGGGCACCCTGCGGGCGCGTCACGTCGTGATGGACTGCTTGGATTCCTGTCATGCGTACGGGGAAACTCCTGATCGTGGCCGCTATTGTCGCCGAACTTGGAACGAAACCTTGCAAGGAAAAGCGGGAAAAGTCACGCAATAGACCGTTCGCCTTTCGAACGGTTCAGCGGCGCCGCCGGCAAATACGCCGGCCGGTCCGCAATCCATGCGGGATCGGGCCGGATTCGCGGCGCCAATCCGCTATAATTCCACGTTTTGCAAGCGCAGAATTTCTAGGAATATCCATGGAAGCAGAACGCCTCAACGCCATCTCCGGTGCCATCTCCGATCTACGTTCGCGAACGGAAGATCTACGGGGTATCTTTGACTACGATGTCAAGGAAAACCGCCTAGACGAAGTCAACGGACTGCTGGAAGACCCGGACGTCTGGAACAACCCCAAGCGCGCCCAGGACCTGGGCAAGGAAAAGAAGGCGCTCGAAGCCGTCGTGCAGACGCTCGGCAAGCTCACCGACGACCTGGCCGGCGCGGACGAACTGTTCGAACTGGCCCGCGAGGAAGGTGACGACGAGACGCTGATCTCGATCGAGACCGACGTGCAGGGTTTCGAGGCGATCGTCGCCGACATGGAATTCCGCCGCATGTTCTCGGGCGAGATGGACCAGGCCAACGCGTTCATCGACATCCAGGCCGGCGCCGGCGGTACCGAGGCGTGCGACTGGGCATCGATGCTGCTGCGCCAGTACCTGAAGTACTGCGAGCGCAAGGGCTTCAAGGCCGAGGTGCTGGAAGAGTCCGAGGGCGACGTGGCCGGCATCAAGAGCGCCACGATCAAGATCGAGGGCGACTACGCGTTTGGCTACCTGCGCACGGAAACCGGCGTGCACCGCCTGGTGCGCAAGTCGCCGTTCGATTCGTCGGGCGGCCGCCATACGTCGTTCTCGTCGGTGTTCGTCTACCCCGAGGTGGATGACTCGTTCGAGGTGGAGGTCAACCCGGCCGACCTGCGCGTGGATACCTACCGCGCATCGGGCGCCGGCGGCCAGCACATCAACAAGACCGACTCCGCCGTGCGGATCACGCACATCCCGACCGGGATCGTCGTGCAGTGCCAGAACGACCGTTCGCAGCACCGCAACCGCGCCGAAGCCATGTCGATGCTGAAGTCGCGCCTGTACGAGCATGAAATGCGCAAGCGCCAGGCCGAGGCCGACAAGCTCGAAGCCGGCAAGACCGATGTGGGCTGGGGCCACCAGATCCGCTCGTACGTGCTGGACCAGAGCCGCATCAAGGACCTGCGCACCAACGTGGAAATGTCCAACACGCAGAAGGTGCTGGACGGCGACCTCGACCCGTTCATCGAGGCCAGCCTGAAACAGGGCCTGTAACCCGTAGTACCGGCAAGACCTGCCGCGCGCAGACGCGCCGCCCTGCCTGCCCCGTGCCGGCGGGACGGCGTGACAAGAACCCAAGCGTCTCCATCCCGAAGTCGCCGTTTCATCGAACAAGGTCCACGTCATGACCACCGGAACGCCCCGCTCCACCCATCTCTACATCGTCACCGGCGCCTCGCGCGGCCTGGGCGCGTCGCTGGTGCGCGCGCTGCTCAAGCCGGGCAACCGCATCATCGGCGTGGCGCGCAGCCGCAACACCGACCTCGAACGCGAAGCCACGGCCAGCGGCGTGCCGGTTGCCTGGCACCTGCAGGACCTGTCGCAGCCCGGCCCGTCGGCAGGCTGGCTGGCCAGCGTGCTGGAAGCCGTGGACGATGCCCCGGCCAGCGTGACGCTGATCCTGAACGCGGGCGTGGTGGAGCCTATCGGCCCCATCACCGAACTGCACGAGAACACGCTGGTGCCGCATCTGCAGACCAACCTGGTCACGCCGATGACGATGACCGGCGCGTTCATCGACGCCACCGCGCGCCTGGACTGCCCGCGCAAGGTGCTGGCCATCTCGTCGGGCGCGGCGCGCAATCCGGTGCAGGGCTGGAGCGCCTACTGCGCCGGCAAGGCGGGCCTGGACATGTTCATCCGCTCGGTCAACGCCGAATATGCCGGCCTGGCCGACGAGCGCTCGGTACGCGCCGTGGCGCTGGCGCCGGGCGTGGTGGACACGGGCATGCAGGAGACCATCCGCGGCGCCGACTTTGCCCAGGTGCAGCGCTTCCGCGACCTGAAGGCGAACGACCAGCTGGCGTCGCCGGACGACGTGGCCCAGCGCATCGCCGCCTACCTGGAACGCGCCGACTTCGGCAAGACCGAACTCGACGACATCCGCAACTATTGAACTGAACCATCGCGCCAGGCCCGCGCCCGGTGCGACCGAAGCTGACACCATGACCGAACCGACCCGCACGCCCGCCGCCGTACCCGCCGACGCGCCTGCCGTAGACGAGAACAAGATCATTGCCGAGCGCCGCGAGAAGCTGCAGGCCCTGCGCGAGCAAGGCGTGGCCTTCCCGAACGATTTCCGCCCGACGCACCAGGCCGGCGCGCTGCATGCGCAGTATGGCGAGACCGACCAGGCCACGCTGGAAGCGAGCCCCGTGGAAGTGTCGATCGCCGGCCGCATGATGCTCAAGCGCGTGATGGGCAAGGCAAGCTTTGCCACCGTGCAGGACGGCAGCGGCCAGATCCAGTTCTACATTACGCGCGACAAGGTGGGCGAGGACGTCTACGCGGCGTTCAAGCACTGGGACCTGGGCGACATCATCAGCGCGCGCGGCGAGCTGTTCCGCACCAACAAGGGCGAGCTGTCGGTGCAGGTGCGCGAACTGCGCCTGCTGTCGAAGAGCCTGCGCCCGCTGCCGGACAAGTTCCACGGCCTGGCCGACCAGGAAATGAAGTACCGCCAGCGCTATGTCGACCTGATCGTCTCGCCGGAAACGCGCGACACGTTCCGCGCGCGCACCAAGGCCATGTCGTCGCTGCGCCGCCATATGTCCGACGCCGGCTTCATGGAAGTGGAAACGCCGATGCTGCATCCGATCCCGGGCGGCGCGGCGGCCAAGCCGTTCATCACGCACCACAACGCGCTGGACATGCAGATGTTCATGCGGATCGCACCCGAGCTGTACCTGAAGCGCCTGATCGTCGGCGGTTTCGAGCGCGTGTTCGAGATCAACCGCAACTTCCGTAACGAAGGGGTGAGCCCGCGCCACAACCCAGAGTTCACGATGATGGAGTTCTACGCGGCCTACACGGATTACCGCTGGCTGATGGACTTCACCGAGAACCTGATCCGCCAGGCCGCCATCGACGCCAGCGGCAGCGCCGTGCTGAACTACCAGGGCCGCGAGCTTGACCTGTCGAAGCCGTTCCATCGCCTGACGATCTGCCAGGCCATCCAGAAGTTCGCGCCGGAATATACCGATGCGCAGCTGGCCGACGCCGACTTCCTGCGTGCCGAGCTGAAGGGCAAGTTCAAGATCAACACCAGCGCCCCGCAGTTCCTGAACGCCGGCCTGGGCACGCTGCAACTGGTGCTGTTCGAGGAAACGGCCGAGTCGCAGCTGTGGGAGCCGACCTTCATCGTCGACTATCCGGTGGAAGTGTCGCCGCTGGCGCGCGCGTCGGACACGCAGCCGGGCATCACGGAGCGTTTCGAGCTGTTCATCACGGGCCGCGAGATCGCCAACGGCTTCTCGGAGCTGAACGATCCCGAAGACCAGGCCGACCGCTTCCGCAAGCAGGTCGAGCAGAAGGACGCCGGCGACGAGGAAGCGATGTACTTCGACGCCGACTACATCCGCGCGCTCGAATACGGCATGCCCCCGACCGGCGGCTGCGGCATCGGCATCGACCGCCTGGTCATGCTGCTGACCGACAGCCCCAACATCCGCGACGTGATCCTGTTCCCGCACCTGCGCCGCGAGGATTGATCGGTTTCGGGTAGTTTTGTTGCCTCCTCTCTCCCGCCTTGCGGGAGAGAGGAGCTTTCTGCCCTCTCCCTGTTACAAATGCCGCGCCACATGGGCCGCGCATCCATCGTAACCCCATGATTTTCCAGCCGATTTCCGGCTACAGATCCTTACAAAATCAAACGGAAACGGCATCGTAATTCGGCCAGACTCTAGGTATCCACCCTTATGCGGGTGACTTGGAGAACAAGAAATGTCTGGTCAGCAAACCATTCCCGCCCTGCCGCCGCGACGCCGCCTGCATCCGCTGGTCGGCGCCGCAGCCGTGGCCCTTGTTGTGGCCAGCCTGACGGTGGTCGCAGCCGTGACCGGCGTGTTGCCGGTCACCAAGGCTATCCAGGGGCCGACGAACGATGCTCCGTACGGCAACGCTGCCCCTCAGGCCGCCATGACCGAGCCGCCCCGCTGACAAGCCAGCCGGCGCCGGGTTCGACCACGCGGCCGCCCGCCTCGCCTGCCTATGATGGCCGTCAAGCGCAGAATGCCGCCCCGCCGCCGGCCCAGCCGATGCAGCAGGCGCAGGCTGAAGAAAGGCCCGCCGCCCGGCCAAGCCATACGGCCGGCCATGTGACCGGTGTGCAGGTGGTGGAAGCCGAAAAGCCGACCAGCGGCCTGGGCGCCGTGGGCGGTGCCGTGGTGGGCGGCCTGCTTGGCAACCAGATCGGTTCCGGCAATGGCCGTATCCTGGGCACCGTGGCCGGCGCCGCCGCCGGTGGCTTCGGCGGTAACTATGCCGAGAAGAAGCTGAATACCAACAAGTCGTACCGCGTCAGCGTCAAGATGGACGATGGCACGCGCCGCACCTTTACCTATCAGAACCCTCCGGGGGTCGAAGTGGGCCAGCGCGTGCATCTGGAGCGCGGGGTGCTGGTGACGGGCTAAGGCTTCCGGACATCGTCAGCGGTCACCGACCGGCAACAAAAAAGCACGGCCTGCTAGCCGTGCTTTTTTTGAATTCGCTCCAAAAAGCGCCGCTTACGCCGCTTCTTCGATCCACGCCTGCTGGATCGCCTCCAGGATTTTTTCGCCTGAGCGTTCCGGCAGGTCGTCGAACCCGTCCAGTTCCAGCACCCACTGGCGCAGCTGCGTAAAACGCACCGTCACCGGATCGGCGTCAGGAAACTTGTCGTACAGGGCGGCGGCGATGTCGTAGGTATCTGTCCATTTCATGGGGTAACTCCTCGCGCGGGCCTTAGTGGCCTTCCTTGGCGTGGTTGATCGTGTACTTCGGGATTTCGACAGTCAGGTCCGTGTCCGCGACGAGGGCCTGGCACGACAGCCGCGAATTGGGCTCCAGGCCCCACGCCTTGTCCAGCAGGTCTTCCTCTTTTTCCTCGGCATCTTCCAGCGAGTTGAAGCCCTCGCGCACGACCACGTGGCACGTGGTGCAGGCGCACGATTTTTCGCAGGCGTGCTCGATGTTGATACCGTTGTTGAGCAGCGCGTCGCAGATGCTCGTGCCGGTGCTGGCTTCCAGGACAGCGCCCTCCGGACACAACTCGACGTGGGCAAAACGATGATCTGTGGCATGTGATTCCTGTTTTCTCTCTCTTGGCAGGGAGCGGCGGCGACGGCTCAGCCCAGCTCCTGCACCTTCTTTCCGGCCAGCGCGCTCTTGATCGAACGATCCATGCGGCGGGCGGCAAATTCGTCGGTGCCGTGCGACAGCTGCTCCACGGCGGCCTTGATCGCGTGGTGATCTTCACCGCGTGCGATCTCGGTAACCCGGGCCATCAGCGCCTCCACGGCCGCACGTTCGTCGGACGAGAGCAGGTCGCCATCGACTTCGAGCGCGCGTCCGGTGGCCTCCACCAGCCGCGCCGCCTCCACGCGTTCCTCGGCCAGCGCACGGTTTTTCATGTCGTGTTCGGCCTCGCGGAAGCTCTCCTGCAGCATGCGGGCGATGTCGTCATCGGCCAGCCCGTACGACGGCTTGACCGACACCGACGCCTCCACGCCCGAGATGGTCTCGCGCGCCGACACCGACAGCAGCCCATCCGCATCGACCTGGTAGGTCACGCGGATGCGCGCCGCGCCGGCCACCATCGGCGGGATGCCGCGCAGCTCGAAGCGCGCCAGCGACCGGCAATCGCTGGCCAGCTCGCGCTCGCCTTGCAGCACATGGATGGCCATGGCGGTCTGGCCATCCTTGAAGGTGGTGAATTCCTGCGCACGCGCCACGGGGATCGTGCTGTTGCGCGGGATGATCTTCTCGACCAGGCCGCCCATCGTCTCCACGCCCAGCGACAGCGGGATCACGTCGAGCAGCAGCCAGTCTTCGCCCGGCGCGTGGTTGCCGGCCAGCAGGTTGGCCTGCATGGCGGCGCCCAGCGCCACCACCTTGTCCGGATCCAGGTTGGTCAGCGGCTGCTGGCCAAAATACTCGCCCACGGCCTTGCGGATCGCCGGCATGCGCGTGGCGCCGCCCACCAGCACCACGCCCTTGACCTCGTCAGGCGCCACGCCGGCATCGCGCAGGGCCTTGCGCACCGGGGCCAGCGTCTTCTGCACCAGGTTGGCCGTGATGGCGATGAACGTCTGCGCGTCCAGCGGCAGATGCACGATTTCGCCCGTGGTCAGCACCGCGTCGATCACGGTGCTGTCGCTGGACGAAAGCGCTTCCTTGGCAGCACGGGCGCGCATCATCAGCAGGCGCGTGTCCTCGGCCGACAGCGGCTGCAGGCTGGCCTGCTCGACCACCCAGCACAGCAGGCGCTGGTCGAAGTCGTCGCCGCCCAGGGCCGAATCGCCGCCGGTCGACATCACCTCGAACACGCCCTTGGTCAGCTTGAGCACCGAGATATCGAAGGTGCCCCCGCCCAGGTCGTACACGGCATAGATGCCTTCGGCGGCATTGTCCAGGCCGTAGGCGATGGCCGCAGCGGTCGGCTCGTTGAGCAGGCGCATCACGTCCAGGCCCGCCAGTTGCGCGGCGTCCTTGGTGGCCTGGCGCTGCGCGTCGTCGAAATATGCCGGCACCGTGATCACGGCGCCCACCAGTTCGTCGCCCAGCGAATCCTCGGCGCGCTGGCGCAGCGTGGCCAGGATCTCGGCCGACACCTCCACCGGGCTCTTGATGCCGGCGGCGGTCTTCAACTGCACCATGCCCGGCGCATCGACAAAGTCGTACGGGCTGTGCTCGATATTGGTCACGTCGCGCAGGCCGCGGCCCATGAAACGCTTCACCGAGACGATGGTGTTCTTGGGATCGCGCACCGCTTCGTCCTGGGCCTTGTAGCCGATGTGCGCGTTGCCGTTGGGCAGGTAGCGCACCACCGACGGTAGCAGCGAGCGGCCATCGTCGTCGGGCAGGACTTCGGGAATGCTGTTGCGCACGGCGGCCACCAGCGAGTTGGTGGTGCCAAGGTCGATACCCACGGCCAGCCGGCGCTGATGGGGCGCGGGCGACATGCCGGGTTCGGAAATCTGGAGCAGTGCCATGAGAATCTTCTAATCTTCGAGCCGATCGATCGCCTCGCTGGCGTCGTGTTCGATCTTCTCGATAAACATCAGCTGGCGCGCGGCGGCGCCGGCGGCTTCGTTGTCACCGGCATCGAGCAGCGCGCCCAGCGCCGCGTGGCGTTCGCGCTTTTCCTGACGCAGGGCGCGCAGCAGGCCGTCGAGCTGGTCCACATCGCGCGCTTGCGTGGCGTCCTGCAGCGCCTCGCGCCATTCCATCTGCTGCATCAGGAAGGCCGGCGCCATCGCCGTGTTGCTTTCGGCCTGGATATCCACGCCACGCAGGTTCAGCAGGTAGATGGCCCGCTTCAGCGGCTGGCGCAACGTGCGGTATGCCTCGTTGGCATGCGCGGCCCACTGCATGGCCACGCGCCGCTCGGCATCCCCGGCATTGGCAAAGCGGTCGGGATGCGCCTGCGACTGGACGGTGCGATAGGCTGCGTCCAGCGCGGTTTCGTCCACCTCATACTGGGCAGGCAGCCCGAACAGCGAGAAAAAATCGTCTTTCAAAGCGCGTCTTTCCAAAACATTCACAACAAAAAGGAGCGGTCATGCCGCCCCTTGTCGTGTCGCCGCCCTCGCATCGGTTGCCGATCCGGGCGCGGCACGGGCCATCAGACCCGGAACGACTCGCCGCAGCCGCACTCGTCCTTGACGTTCGGATTGTTGAACTTGAAACCTTCGTTCAACCCCTCGCGCGCGAAGTCCAGTTCGGTACCGTCGATGTACGGCAGGCTCTTCGGATCCACGATCACCTTGATGCCGCGCGTCTCGAATACCTGGTCTTCCGGCTGCAATTCGTCCACGTACTCGAGCTTGTACGCCAGGCCCGAGCAGCCGGTGGTCTTCACGCCCACGCGCAGGCCCAGGCCCTTGCCGCGGCGTTCCAGGTAGCGCGAAACGTGTTTCGCCGCCTTTTCGGTCATCGTGATCATCTTTGCCTTGCTGTCGAACGCCACGCGCGATACCGCACCGCGCGCGGCCATACCAACCTTCCTGAAGCGGCAGGCCGCTCAGGCAGCCTGCTGCTCGGCGCCGCCGTGCTTCTTCTTGTAATCCTCGACGGCCGCCTTGATGGCGTCTTCCGCCAGGATCGAGCAGTGGATCTTCACCGGCGGCAGCGCCAGTTCCTCGGCGATCTGGGTGTTCTTGATCTCCAGCGCCTGATCCACGGTCTTGCCCTTGACCCATTCGGTCACCAGCGACGACGAGGCGATCGCCGAGCCGCAGCCGTAGGTCTTGAACTTGGCGTCTTCGATCACGCCCGCCTCGTTTACCTTGATCTGCAGCTTCATCACGTCGCCGCAGGCCGGGGCGCCGACCATGCCGGTGCCCACCGCGTCGTCGTTCTTGTCGAACGAACCGACGTTGCGCGGATTTTCATAGTGGTCGAGAACCTTGTTGCTGTAAGACATGTTGGTTACCTCTGACGAATCTTTATGGGGTTCTTGTTTTTGCCGTGGGCCGCTATCAGTGCGCTGCCCACTGGATCGAATTCAGGTCGACGCCGTCCTTGAACATCTCCCACAGCGGCGACAGGTCGCGCAGCTTGCCGATCTTGTTCTTGAGCAGTTCGACGGTATAGTCGATTTCCGATTCCGTCGTAAAACGTCCAACCGTGAAGCGGATCGAGCTATGGGCCAGTTCGTCGTTGCGGCCCAGGGCGCGCAGTACGTACGACGGCTCCAGCGACGCCGACGTGCAGGCCGAACCCGACGACACAGCCACGTCCTTGATGGCCATGATCAGCGACTCGCCTTCGACAAAGTTGAAGCTGACGTTCAGGTTGTGCGGCACGCGGTGTTCCATCGAGCCGTTCAGGTACACCTCTTCCATCGACGACAGGCCGTTCCACAGGCGATCGCGCAGCATGCGGATACGCTCGTTCTCGGTGGCCATTTCCTCGCGGGCCAGGCGGAACGCCTCGCCCATGCCGACGATCTGGTGCGTGGCCAGCGTGCCCGAACGCATGCCGCGCTCGTGGCCGCCACCGTGCATCTGCGCCTCGATACGCACCCGGGGCTTGCGGCGCACGTACAGCGCGCCGATACCCTTCGGGCCGTAGGTCTTGTGGGCCGAGAACGACATCAGGTCGCACTTCAGCGTGGCCAGGTCGATCGCAACCTTGCCGGTGGCCTGCGCGGCATCGCAGTGGAAGATGATGCCCTTCTCGCGGCAGATCTCGCCAATCTGTTCCACGTCCTGGATCACGCCGATCTCGTTGTTCACCAGCATCACCGACACCAGGATCGTGTCCGGGCGGATCGCCTGCTTGAACACGTCCATGTCGATCAGGCCGTCGTCCTTGACGTCGAGGTACGTCACCTCGAAGCCCTGGCGCTCCAGTTCACGCGTGGTGTCCAGCACGGCCTTGTGCTCGGTCTTCACGGTGATGATGTGCTTGCCCTTGCCCGAGTAGAAATTGGCCGCGCCCTTGATGGCGAGGTTGTCCGACTCGGTCGCACCCGACGTCCACACGATCTCGCGCGGATCGGCCCCCACCAGCGCCGCCACCTGCTCGCGCGCCTCTTCCACGGCGCGCTCGGCGTCCCAGCCGTACGCATGGCTGCGCGACGCCGGATTGCCAAACTGCTCGCGCAGGTACGGAATCATCTTGTCCGCCACGCGCGGGTCCACCGGCGTGGTGGCCGAGTAATCCATGTAGATCGGGAAATGTGGGGTGGTGCTCATCTTATGACTGCCTTATAGGGATCGCTAATCGCGTACTGCCTACCGATAGTTTAATGCAGGTGCTGCAACCTTGCTTACGACTGCGCCAGGCTGAACACCGAGTTGACCACGCGGGCGCGTGCCGGCTTTTCCTGCTTCTCGGCCTTGCCGCGCGATACCGTTACCGGTTGCTGCGCGGCGTCTTCGCGCATGTCGTGCAGCACCGCCGGCTGGCGGGCGCGTTGCTGGTCAACCAGATTCTTCAGCGACACGGAGTCCAGGTACTCGACCATCTTCTGGTTCAGCGTGGCCCACAGCTCGTGAGTCATGCAGCGCCCGGATCCGTCGTCTCCGTTACAATTGCCCTTCCCACCGCACTGGGTGGCATCGAGCGGCTCGTCCACGGCAATGATGATGTCCGCCACCGTCACGTCCTCGGCCTTGCGGGCCAGGCTGTAACCGCCGCCCGGGCCACGCACGCTTTCGACGATCTCGTGCCGGCGCAGCTTGCCGAACAGCTGCTCCAGGTACGACAGCGAGATCTTCTGACGCTGGCTGATGCCTGCCAGGGTGACAGGCCCCTGATCCTGGCGCATGGCCAGGTCGATCATGGCGGTTACCGCAAAGCGGCCTTTGGTGGTCAGTCTCATGATGCTCGGGGAGAGGGAATACTTGAGAATTTCGCTCGAGTTTAAGATATCCCGACTAAATCAGTCAAGTACCCCATCCCGCAACGCACTATTCCACGCTACATAACGATCCCGCCGCCGCAGCCTAGGAAAACGGCCATGGAAAGTACGCCGGATTGATTTCCGGCATGGCAAATCGGGCAGTTTTGAGCGTGCGACTCAGGCCAGTTGGCGTTGCAGCATCGCGATGACGCCGTCGCAGGCATCCTCGATGTAGTCCAGCACCCGCTCGAAGCCGCCGCCCTCGCCATAGTACGGATCGGGCACTTCCTCCACCCGATGGACCGTGGCAAAGCTCATCAGCAGGCGCAGCTTGTCTGGACTGACCTCGGGATGCAGGCGGCGCAAGGAGGCCATATTGGCCTGGTCCATCGCCAGAACCAGATCGAAGCGCTGGAGATCCGCCAGCTCCACCTGGCGGGCGCGCAATGCGGACAGGTCATAGCCCCGCTGCAGCGCGTGGCGCTGGCTGCGGGCGTCGGGGCGCGACCCACGTGATAGTCGTGCGTGCCTGCGGAGTCGAGTTCGACACGATCTGCCAGGCCGGCAGCGTGCAGCTTGGCGCGCAGCACGCCCTCCGCCGTCGGGGAGCGACAGATGTTGCCCATGCAGCACATCAGGATGGCGTATTTTTTCATCGGCGCGATTCTAACGCCCGGCATGCCGTCCGGCACGCCGTCAAAAGACCGACCCCGGCGCTATAGCCGTTCAGCCAGTTCCTTGCCGCGCGCAAACCCGGCCGCTTCGGCCTCCGTGGGCGACTTGTAGTGCTCCGATGGTGGAGAGGTTTCGACCAGCGTATCGGCCGCGCGGATGTTCGTGCCCTTGCGGCACACGCGCACGGTGTAGTCCCACTCGATGGGCGACCGGGGTTTCACCAGCACCTGGATCTCGTGCGTTTCGAAAACCCTCTTCTTCCATTCACTGCTGTACGACATCAGTGTCTCCTGGCGTGCCGGCCCCTGTCGGGCACTCGTCCGGGCGCTGATTCGGGTTTCAGCTGACCTCGCCGGCATCTATCGTCCGCATGGCTTCGGCTTCCGCCAGCGCAAGCGCTGCCTCTGGCGTGTCGGCCGAGCCGGTCTCGGTTTCAAACGTGGGACTGCCGGGTTCGCCGAACGCGTCGGCGATGGTCAACACCCCGGCAAACCCGCCGCCCGCATGCGCAACTGCACGGGCAACCACCGTATAACCACCATATTCGAACTGTGTCACCATGGCACACTCCTGGTCCGTGATCCGGCGTCCCGCGCTGGGCGGCTTGCCTAATCACTATAGGATGCCGTGGCGCACCATGCCCATCGGGCGCCGATCAGGTCTTCCCTCAGCTTGACGGCGGCAGCAGATGGTCGCCTTCGGCACCGGCGCCGAACACCTGGGCCCGCAGCTTCGCCAGCTGGTCGCGCACCTGGGCCGCCTTCTCGAACTCCAGGTTCTTCGCGTGATCGAGCATCTGCTTCTCCAGGCGCTTGATTTCCTTGGCCACCTGTTTCTCGCTCATGTCCTCGTACTTCGCGCGCTCGGCCGCGGCACTCAGCTCGGCCTTGACCTCGTCGGCATCGTAGACGCCGTCGATGATGTCCTTGATCCGCTTGACCACGCCGCGCGGAATGATGCCGTGGGCCTCGTTGTGGGCCATCTGCTTGGCCCGGCGCCGCTCGGTCTCCTGGATTGCCACCTTCATCGAGTCGGTCATGCGGTCGGCATAGAGAATCGCCGTGCCGTTGACGTTACGCGCCGCGCGCCCGATGGTCTGGATCAGCGACCGTTCCGCGCGCAGAAAGCCTTCCTTGTCGGCGTCGAGGATGGCCACCAGCGACACTTCGGGGATATCCAGGCCCTCGCGCAGCAGGTTGATCCCCACCAGCACGTCGAACGTGCCCAGGCGCAGGTCGCGGATGATTTCCACACGCTCGACCGTGTCGATGTCCGAATGCAGATAGCGCACCTTGATGCCGTTTTCGGACAGGAACTCGGTCAGCTGTTCGGCCATGCGCTTGGTCAGCGTGGTCACCAGCACGCGCTCGCCCACCTGCAGCCGCAGGTGGATCTCGCTCAGCAGGTCGTCCACCTGAGTAGTGGCGGGTCGCACATGGATGATCGGATCGACCAGCCCGGTGGGCCGCACCACCTGCTCCACCACCTGCCCCGCATGCTCGCGCTCGTAGTTGGCCGGCGTGGCGGTCACAAACACCGCCTGGCGCATCTTGCGCTCGTATTCCTCGAACTTCAGCGGACGGTTGTCCAGCGCCGACGGCAGCCGGAAGCCGTACTCCACCAGCGTGGTCTTGCGCGCCCGGTCGCCGTTGTACATGCCGTTCAGCTGGCCGATCAGCACGTGCGATTCGTCCAGGAACATCAGCGCGTCGGGCGGCAGGTAGTCCACCAGCGTCGGCGGCGGCTCGCCGGGCTTGGCGCCCGACAGGTGCCTCGAATAGTTCTCGATGCCCTTGCAGAAGCCCAGCTCCGAGAGCATTTCCAGGTCGAAACGCGTGCGCTGCTCCAGCCGCTGCGCCTCCACCAGCCGGTTTTCCTTGTAGAAGAAGTCCAGCCGCTCGCGCAGCTCCGACTTGATGTTCTCGATCGCCCGCAGCACGGTTTCGCGCGGCGTCACGTAGTGGCTCGACGGGTAGACCGTAAAGCGCGGGATCTTCTGCCGCACGCGGCCGGTCAGCGGATCGAAGAACTGCAGCGAATCCACCTCGTCGTCGAACAGCTCCACGCGCACCGCCATCTCGGCGTGCTCGGCCGGGAAGATGTCCAGGGTGTCGCCACGCACGCGGAACGTGCCGCGCTGGAAGTCGGTCTCGTTGCGGGTGTACTGCATCGCAATCAGCCGTGCGATGACGTCGCGCTGGCTCAGCTTGTCGCCCGTGCGCAGCGTCAGAATCATCTGATGGTATTCGCTCGGGTTGCCGATCCCGTAGATGGCCGACACCGTGGCCACGATGATCGTGTCGCGCCGCTCCAGCAGGCTCTTGGTGGCCGACAGCCGCATCTGCTCGATGTGCTCGTTGATCGACGAGTCTTTCTCGATGAACAGGTCGCGCTGCGGCACGTAGGCCTCGGGCTGGTAGTAGTCGTAGTAGCTGACGAAGTATTCCACCGCATTGCGCGGGAAAAACTCGCGGAATTCCGAGTACAACTGGGCCGCCAGCGTCTTGTTTGGCGCAAATACGATGGCCGGCCGCCCATCCGCGCGATCACATTGGCCATCGTGAAGGTCTTGCCGGAGCCCGTCACGCCGAGCAGCGTCTGGAACGACAGGCCGTCCTCCACGCCTTCCACCAGTTGCCGGATGGCCTCGGGCTGGTCGCCCGCGGGCGGATACGGCTGGTACAGCTGGAACGGCGACCCCGGAAACGTGACGAATTTGTCTTCGTCCAGGGGCGGGGCGACTTCGGCTAGATTCGTCATAAACGTAGGGAAAAACCTGAGGAATACTGGCGGGATACGCTAGAATCTGGGGGTTGCGCGGATCGGTTCAAGCCCGGTTTGCCTGGTAGTTTGCCGAAGATTACTGTCAGGTTCTGTCAGTAGTGACAGAAAGTAAGCGATGGCATGAAGTCCTGTCAGGAGCCCGACCCCGGTGCCGCCGCAGCCACAGCGCAGTTCGAAGCATTCTACGCCCTCCGTTTTGTTACACAGCTGACCACGAGATCCCAAATGAGTTTGTTTTCTGCCGTCGAGATGGCCCGCGCGACCCGATCCTGGGCCTGAATGAAGCATTCAATGCCGATACCCGTGCCACCAAGGTGAATCTGGGCGTTGGCGTGTACTTCACCGACGAAGGGAAAATTCCGCTGCTGCGCGCCGTGCAGGAAGCCGAAAAGGCCCGCCTGACCACCGCCACCCCGCGCGGCTACCTGCCGATCGAGGGCATCGCCGCCTATGACCAGGCCGTGCAGACCCTGCTGTTCGGCAAGGATTCGGCCCTGATCACCGAAGGCCGCGTCGTGACGGCTCAGGCACTTGGCGGCACCGGCGCCCTGAAGATCGGCGCCGACTTCCTGAAGCGCCTGTACCCGAACGCCTCGGTCGCCATCAGCGACCCGAGCTGGGAAAACCACCGCGCCCTGTTCGAAGCCGCCGGTTTCCCGGTGGTCAACTACGCCTACTACGATGCCCCGTCGCACGGCCTGAACTTCGCCGGCATGGTGGAATCGCTGAAGTCCTACCCGGCCAACACGGTCGTGGTGCTGCACGCGTGCTGCCACAACCCGACCGGCGTGGACCTGAACGACGCCCAGTGGAAGCAGGTCGTGGAACTGGTCAAGGAACGCAACCTGATTCCGTTCCTGGACATGGCCTACCAGGGCTTTGCCGAGGGCATCGAGCCGGACGGCGCCGCGGTGCGCCTGTTTGCCGAATCGGGCCTGCCGTTCTTCGTGTCCAGCTCGTTCTCGAAGAGCTTCTCGCTGTACGGCGAGCGCGTGGGCGCGCTGTCGATCGTCACCACGGGCAAGGAAGAAGCCCAGCGCGTGATGTCGCAGATCAAGCGTGTCATCCGCACGAACTACTCGAACCCGCCGACCCATGGCGGCACCGTGGTGGCCACCGTGCTGAACAGCCCGGAACTGCGCGCCATGTGGGAGCAGGAACTGGCCGAAATGCGCGACCGCATCAAGCTGATGCGCAATGCGCTGGTCGACAAGCTGGCCGCCAAGGGCGTGCCGGGCGACTTCTCGTTCGTGAAGGCCCAGCGCGGCATGTTCTCGTACTCGGGCCTGACCTCGGACCAGGTGGACCGCCTGCGCAACGAACACGGCATCTACGCCGTGGGCACCGGCCGGATCTGCGTGGCCGCGCTCAACAGCCGCAACATCGACGCCGTGGTCAACGCCATCGCCGCCGTGTACTAAAACGCAACACCTGACCCTGCGTCAGCATCGAAAGGCGACCTGGAGGCCACTCCGGTCGCCTTTTTGTTGTTGTCAGCCAGTGTCATCCGGATTTAGCGCCAATGTCCTATTGTCTTCCCCGGTTGCCGGCGTAATTTGTAAGGGTATGCTGCAAAGCACGATCGTTCGATTGCGGGCATAATCAGTTGCGCGACAAGCACTCGCGTCAAGAAAGGCTAGACAGGTACCGGCATGCTTTACCAACTGCATGAATTCCAGCGCTCGATGCTGAACCCGCTGACCGCGTGGGCCCAGGCGACCGCCAAGACGTTTACAAATCCCCTCAGTCCCCTGTCGCTGATTCCGGGCGCGCCCCGGATGGCGGCTGGCTACGAGCTGCTCTACCGGCTCGGCAAGGAATACGAGAAGCCGGAGTTCGGCATCAAGAGCGTGCGCTCGAATGGCCGCGAGATTCCGATCGTCGAGCAGACCGTGCTGGAAAAGCCGTTCTGCAAGCTGGTTCGCTTCAAGCGCTACGCCGACGACCCCGAGACCATCAAGCTGCTCAAGGACGAGCCCGTGGTGCTGGTCTGCGCGCCGCTGTCGGGCCACCATGCCACGCTGCTGCGCGACACCGTGCGCACGCTGCTGCAGGACCACAAGGTCTACGTGACCGACTGGGTCGACGCCCGCATGGTGCCAGCGGAGGAAGGCGCGTTCCACCTGGCCGACTATATCCATTACATCCAGGAGTTCATCCGCCATATCGGCGCGGACAAGCTCCATGTGATCTCGGTCTGCCAGCCCACCGTCCCGGTGTTGGCCGCCATCTCGCTGATGGCCTCGGCCGGCGAGAAGACACCGCGCACGATGACGATGATGGGCGGCCCGATCGATGCCCGCAAGAGCCCGACGTCGGTCAACTCGCTGGCGACCAACAAGTCGTTCGAATGGTTCGAGAACAACGTCATCTACACGGTGCCGGCGAACTATCCGGGCCATGGCCGCAAGGTGTATCCGGGCTTCCTGCAGCACGCCGGCTTCGTGGCGATGAATCCGGACCGCCACCTGTCGTCGCACTATGACTATTACCTGAGCCTGATCGAGGGCGACGCCGACGACGCCGAAGCCCACGTGCGCTTCTACGACGAATACAACGCGGTGCTGGATATGGCCGCCGAGTACTACCTCGACACGATCCGCGAAGTGTTCCAGGAATTCCGCCTGGCCAACGGCACGTGGGAAATCGATGGCGACCCGGTTCGGCCCCAGGACATCAAGGGCACGGCGCTGCTGACGATCGAAGGCGAGCTTGACGATATCTCGGGCGCCGGCCAGACCGCCGCCGCGCACGACCTGTGCGCCGGCATCCCCAAGACGCGCAAGCAGCACATGACCGCGCCGAAGTGCGGCCACTACGGGATCTTCTCGGGCCGTCGCTGGCGCGACAATATCTACCCGGAACTGCGCGACTTCATCCGCAAGTACTGAGCGCCGTCAGGCAGTGGCATGGCAAAACGCCCGCGAGGATCGCTGATCTCGCGGGCGTTGTTCTTTCTGGCCGATTTACGATGCCGGGTATTCGGTCAGCCTAACGATTGGTCAGGTACGACAGCAGCATGTCCGTATGCAGTTCGGCAAAGCGCGCGTGCTCTTCTTCCGTGGCCACGTCGCGGCCGATGACGGCGCTGATCGTGTACCGGTTCGACAGCACGTAGTAGCCCAGCGCCGAAATGGTCAGGTAGAACTGCGGCACGTCGATATTGTCGCGGAACACGCCCTGCTGCTGGCCGCGCCGGATGATGTCCGCCAGCACGTCCACCACCGGGTTGATCAGCTGATGGAGATGGGCCGACTTCTTCAGATGGCGCGCCTCGTGCAGGTTCTCGCTGTTCACCAGCCGGATAAACTCGGGGTGCGCGTAGTACCAGTCCCAGACAAAGCGGGCCAGCGTGCGCACCGCCGCCTCGGGGTCCTCGTCGGTGATGTGCAACTGTTCCTCGGCCGCGCGAAACTCGGCGTACTGCTTCTCGAGCACGGCCAGGAACAGGCCTTCCTTGCTGCCGTAGTAGTAATAGAGCATGCGCTCGTTGGTCTCGGCGCGGCGTGCGATCTGGTCGACGCGTGCGCCCGCCAGCCCGCCCTTGGCAAACTCCTCGGTGGCGGCGGCCATGATGCGGCGGCGTGTGCCCTCGGGGTCCCGCTTGGTTTTTGGCTCGTTCGACATGAATATCTGATCTGTCAGTTGCGCGGATTATGGCACAGCCCGTCCCCGGTCAGGCTCCTCTTCCCATTCGGGTGACGGCGAATCATCCCCTTTTCTGCACTGCGGCGAAATCGGGGATAATCCTTGCCGACACACGTCCCACAGAGGCGTGCAAGACTCCAGTCGTCCCCCTGATTCCGTATTTCCGTCGTGATCCGTTCCCCCTCGTCCGTTGCCGGCGCCGCCAGCCTGGCAGACCGTCTTGAAGCCCTGCTGCCGCAAACCCAATGCACCAAATGTGGTTTCGACGGCTGCCGTCCCTACGCCGAAGCCATGGCGGCGGGCGAGGCGGCGAGCAACCGCTGCCCGCCCGGCGGCGCCGAGGGGATTGTCCGGCTGTCGGCCGTCCTGGGCGTAGCGCCACAGCCGCTGGACCCCGAACGCGGCGTGGAGCAGCCGCGCGCCGTGGCCCGCATCGACGAATCGCTATGCATCGGCTGCACGCTCTGCATCCAGGCCTGCCCGGTCGATGCCATCGTGGGCGCGGCCAAGCAAATGCATACCGTGCTGCCCGACTGGTGTACCGGCTGCGACCTCTGCGTGGCCCCGTGCCCGGTCGACTGCATCGACATGATTCCGGTGACCGGCGCCCACACGGGCTGGGCCGCCTGGTCGCAGGAACAGGCCGATGCCGCGTACGGGCGCTACCAGTCACGCAAGGTCCGGCTGGTGCGCGAGCGCGAGGAAAACGACGCCCGCCTGGCGGCAAAGGCCGCCGCCAAGCTGGAGGCACTGCAGGCCGAGGCCGTCGCCAGCGAGGCGGAACAGGCCGCGCAGGCGCGCAAGAAGGCGATCATCCAGGCCGCGATCGAACGGGCACGCCAGAAGGCGGCCGCCGTGCAACCGCGCAACACCGACAATGTCTCGGCCGGCGTGCAGGCCCAGATCGATGCCGCCGAGGCCCGCCGCGCGAAGCTGGGCCTGACGGACCAGGCCGGCCAGGATGGCACCGCGGGTTCCGGCGACAGTCACAACGACAAGAACGACGATCCCCGCCCATGAATCCCGCCAAGCGCCTTGCCATCTTCGAGACCCTGCGAGAGGTCAATCCGAATCCGGAGACGGAGCTCGAATACAGCTCGCCGTTCGAACTGCTGATCGCGGTGTTGCTGTCCGCGCAGGCTACCGACGTGGGCGTGAACAAGGCCACCCGCAAGCTGTTCCCGGTGGCCCACACGCCGCAGCAGATCCTGGATCTGGGCGAGCCCGGGCTGATCGAGTACATCAAGACCATTGGCCTGTACAAGACCAAGGCGAAGCACGTGATGGAGACCTGCCGCATCCTGGTCGAGCAGCATGGCGGCAAGGTGCCGCCCGTGCGCGAATCGCTGGAGGCACTGCCGGGCGTGGGTCGTAAAACCGCCAATGTGGTGTTGAATGTGGCGTTCGGCCAGCCGACGATTGCCGTCGATACCCATATCTTCCGGGTGGCCAACCGCACCGGCCTGGCGCCGGGCAAGAATCCCGATGCCGTGGAGCAGAAGTTGCTGAAGGTGACGCCCACCGAGTTCCTGCACGATGCGCACCACTGGCTGATCCTGCATGGCCGCTACGTGTGCAAGGCGCGCAAGCCCGAGTGCTGGCATTGCGCCATCGAGCCGCTCTGCGAGTTCAAGCCAAAGACGCCGGCGCCGAACGTCTAGGCTTCGGTCAGCCGTCCTTCAGGACCAGGGCGAGTTGCAAGGCGGTGCGCGCCACGGTATCCACATCGGGCGTGTAGTCGCTGCGGATCCAGTACAGCGCCACATGGACGATGCCGCCCGCCACGCCGGCGGCCAGCATCGGATCTGCTTCCGCCCCCGGCGGCATCAGCGTACGGGCCATCAGCGCGCCGAAATCGCATAGCGACACGGCCAGCGCCTCGTCCACCAGCTTGCTGACCCCGCGAATCTCCACCAGGAACACCCGCGCCGAGCGCGGCTCGCACTGCAGCGCCCCGAAATAGGCGCGCAGCATGGCCAGCACGCGGTGCTCGCCGCTGCCCCCGGCTTCTTCCCCTGCCCTCGCCAGCGTTTGAAGCAGCCGATGCGTGACGGTTTCGTACGACGCCAGCAGCAATGCCTCGCTGTTGGCAAAGGATTCGTAGAAATACCGTTCCGTCAGGCCGGCGGCCTCGCACACCGCCTTGACGGTGGCGTTCTGGTAGCCGCGCTCGCCGTAGACCTGCACGGCGGCGGCAATCAGCTGCTCGCGCCGCTGGGCGCGGCGTTCGTCGGCTTCGGCGCCACGGTAGCGGCGGGCGGGAGATAGCTCGGTGGTCATGGCGGCCATTATGACATTCCCTATTGTCAGATGGCTTCTGACAACCTATGTTGTCAGAATACCCACTCGCCCCCGGTAGCCGTCATGCGCCCTCAACCTCCCGATGACGAAGTTCTGGATGTCCTGATCGTTGGCGCCGGCCTGTCCGGCATCGGCGCCGCCCGGCAGTTACAGCAGCGGTGCCCGGACAAGCGCTTTGTCATCCTGGAAGCCCGCGACGCCATCGGCGGCACCTGGGACCTGTTCCGCTATCCGGGCATCCGTTCCGATTCGGACATGTACACGCTGGGCTACCGCTTCAAGCCCTGGCGCGGCGCCAAGGCCATTGCCGATGGCCCTTCGATCCTGGCGTATATCCGCGAGACAGCCGACGAAGCGGGCATCACGCGTCACATCCGCTTCGGCCACAAGGTGGTGGCTGCCGCCTGGCGCAGCGACGAGGCGTGCTGGACGATCGACGCCGAGCGCGCGGCCGACGGCAGCCGCCAGCGCCTGCGCGCCCGCATGCTCTACGTCTGCGCCGGCTACTACAGCTACGCCGAAGGGCATCGGCCAGAATTCGCCGGCGAGCACGAATTCCGGGGCCGGATGGTCCATCCACAGTTCTGGGATTCGTCGATCGACTATGCCGGCAAGCGCGTGGTGGTGATCGGCAGCGGCGCCACCGCGGTCACACTGGTGCCAGCCATGGCCGAAACGGCTGCCCATGTGACGATGCTGCAACGTTCGCCGACCTATATCGTCACCCGTCCGGGTGAGGACGCCATCGCGCACAAGCTGCGCCGCATGCTGCCCGAGCGTCTGGCCTACCGCGCCACGCGCTGGAAAAACGTGCTGCTGGGCATGTTCTTCTTCCAGCTGGCGCGCCGCCGGCCGGCCAAGGTCAAGGAGCGCATCGTCGGCATGGCGGCGGCCCAGCTGGCGCCGGGCTTTGACGTCGGCACCCATTTCACGCCGCGCTACAACCCGTGGGACCAGCGCGTCTGCCTGGTGCCCGACGGCGACCTGTTCCGCGAACTGCGCAATGGCCGGGCGTCGGTGGTGACCGACCAGATCGAGCGCTTTACCGCCGATGGCATCGCGCTGAAGTCCGGCCAGACGCTGCCGGCCGATGTGGTGGTGGTAGCCACCGGCCTGAAGCTGAACATGCTGGGCGATATCGCGCTGACCGTCGACGGCCAGCCGCGCCGCCCCTCCGAATCGCTGGCGTACAAGGGCATGATGCTGGGCAATGTGCCGAACCTGGTGCTGGCGTTTGGCTACACCAATGCCTCGTGGACGCTCAAGGCCGATCTCACGGCCGAGTACGTCTGCCGCTTGTTGCGGTTCATGGACCGGCGCGGCTACCGGATCGCCATGCCCGAGGTCGATCCGACGGTGCAGACCGAGCCGTTCCTGGACTTCTCGTCGGGCTACGTGCAGCGCGCCGCGTCGGTGCTGCCCCGTCAAGGCGACCGCAAACCGTGGCGCGTGTATCAGAATTACCTGATGGACATGCTGACCATCCGGCATGGCCGCATCGACGACGGCGTGCTGCGCTTCGACCGCGCGGCCGCCGCGATGCCGAACAACGATCCGCACAACGACCCAATGATCGAGGCCCAATCTTGAACGTCATTCTTACGCTGATCGCCGTGGTGGTGGCCCTGGCCGCCGCCCTGCTCCTGCTGTTGTTCGTGTTCACGCGGCACACGGTGCGCAAGATCGAAGCCGGATTGCCGCCCACCGGGCGTTTCGTCGAGGTGCCCGGCGCGCGCCTGCACGTGATCGAGCAGGGTCAAGGGCAGCCGGTGCTGCTGGTGCACGGCTTGTCGGGCCAGCTGGCCAACTTCGCCTACGGGATGGTCGAGCCGCTGGCGCGCGATTTCCGCGTGGTGGCCGTTGACCGCCCTGCCGCCGGCTGGTCCACGCGCGAAGCCGGCGCGCCGGCCGATTTGCGCGCGCAGGCCGATACGCTGGCCGCGCTGATCGACCGGCTCGGCATGGACAAGCCGCTGGTCGTGGGCCATTCGCTGGGCGGCGCGATTGCGCTGGCGCTGGCCACCTATCACCCCGAACACGTGGGTGGCCTGGCGCTGATCGCCCGCTGACCCATCCGCCCGAGGAAATCTCGCCGGTCTTCAAGGCCATGACGATCCCCAGCGCGGCCATGCGCCGTCTGATTGCCTGGACGCTGCTGATCCCGATGTCGATCCGCAATCGCGAGCAGGTCATGGATATCGTCTTCGGCCCCGATGCCGTGCCGGCCGACTTTCCGGTGCGCGGAGGCGGCCTGCTGGCGCTGCGGCCCGGACATTTCCTGGGCGCGTCTGAAGACCTGATCGGCGCCGCGCACAGCCTGCCGCCGCTGGTGGCGCAATACGGCGACCTGCGCGTGCCGGTGAGCATCCTCTACGGCCGCGAGGACCGCATCCTCGACTATCGCAAGAATGGCGAGGCGTTTGTCGCCAGGATGCCCGCCGCGCGGCTGACGCTCATGTCCGGCGGGCATATGCTGCCGGTGACCGCCGTCGAAGCCAGTGTCGATTTCGTACGTACCGCCGCCGCGCGCCTGCACGAGCCGGCAACCGTCTGACCGCAGCCATCACCGAAAGGACCGACCATGGCTTCCACTACCGGCTACAACCCCTATCGGCGCGACCTTGGCACTGCGTTCCAGGCCATCCGCAAGCTGCTGGCCGACGGCAACGACACCGAGCAGGTGTTCAAGATCATGCGGGCACTGAACGGCCCGTCGATGCCGCGCAACTACAGCCGCCTGCTCAGCACAAGCGACGGTCGGCGCATGGCCTATCAGCGCATCGAACTGGCGGAAAAGCTGTCCGATCCGGACTACATCGCCCGCTTCGCGCCCGGCACGGTGGGGGCCGCGTATCGCGCCTTCCTGGAAAAGACCGGCTACAGCGCGGACGGGCTGGCCAAGGTGTCGAACCTGAACCAGGAGCCCATCGTCGAGGACGCCTACATGTGGTTTGGCCGCCGGACCCGCGATGTCCACGATATCTGGCACGTGCTGACCGGCTATCGCGCCGACGAGAGCCTGGGCGAGGCGGCGCTGGTGGCGTTCAGCTACGCACAGACGGGCGGCAAGGGGTGGGCCTTCATCGCCATCGCCGCGTCGCTGAAAAGCTGGCGCGTGACGCGCAACCTGGCCTTTGCCCGCGCGGTGCTGGAAGGCTACCGGCTGGGCCGGCGCGCCAGCTGGCTGCTGGGCGAGGACTACGAAAAGCTGCTGAACGAGCCGTTCGATGCGGCGCGCGCCCGGTTGGGCATCGCCGAGGCGGTGCGCTACCAGGCGTGCAATCCGGTGCAGGAGTGGTCGGCCTGACTGGGCTATAGGCAGGAAAAAGGCGACAAAAAAGGCGACCGTCGAGGTCGCCTTTTTCAATCCTGCAGCAGCGCTGGCCGGAATCAGACGATGCGGCAGGCTTCGTCGAACGACAGGCGCGGCAGGCGCGGATGCAGCTTGTCGGCCTGGCCGTAGCCCAGGTTGATCAGGAAATTGACCGACCACTTGCCGTCGGGGAAGAACGCGGCATTGACCTTGCCGGCATCGAAACCGCCCATCGGGCCGCAATCGAGACCCAGCGCACGTGCGGCCAGGATGAAGTAGCCGCCCTGCAGCGAGCTGTTCATCAGCGCATCGCGGGCAATCTTCTCATCGTTGCCGGCGTACCAGGAACGGGCGTCGGCGTGCGGGAACAGCTTGGGCAGTTGGTCATGGAACGCGTTGTCGAAGGCGATGATCGCGGTCACCGGCGCCGAGCGGGTCTTGTCCACGTTGCCGGCGGACACGCACTCCACCAGGCGGGCCTTCTGCTCGGCCGACTTCACGAACACGATGCGGGCCGGCGAGCTGTTGGCCGCCGTCGGGGCGAACTTCATCGCTTCGTAAACCTGCTTCAGCAGCGCATCGTCCACGTGCTTGTCTTGCCACACGTTATGGGTGCGGGCTTCGGTGAACAATTGTGCGATGGCGGCCTGATCGACGGATTTCATTGCGCGGTTTCCGGGTTTTGTGAAGGAAGAAAGCGCGATTGTACCCAAGCCGCCGGCAACCACCCACAAGCGGTTTGACGAAGCCGTTCAATTCCGTTCGTCGGAGGCATCCCCGACGGCGCGCCGCTGGCCCGGCGTGTGAGCCAAAGGACGCCCAGCAGGATCAGCCCGCCGCCCACGGCCTGCGTGGCGCCGATATGCTCGCCCAGCAGCGCCGCCGCCAGGACCACGGTCACCACCGGCTCCAGCGTCGACAGCATCGACGCCTTCGATGCCCCCAGCTTCTGGAGGCCGGCAAAGAACGTCAGGATGGCCAGCACCGTCGACACCAGCGCGATGGCCACCAGCGCCAGCCAGCCGCCGCCCGTCGCCGGAAACTGCGGCGGCACGCCGGCGCCGGTGCGCAGGATGCCGACCGTCACATAGACCAGCGCCGCCGCCGTGCAGATGACCGTGGTCGTGGCGATGGCATTGACGCCCGCCGTCACGCGCGCGCCCACCACGATATAGACCGAATAGATCACGGCAGCCGCCACGCCCAGCGCAATGCCAAGCGGCTCGCCCTCGCCGCCGCCCACGGTCAGCCCGGCTCCGACCGAGCACAGCACCAGCGCGATCACGGCCGGCGTGGTCAGCCGTTCCTTTAGAAAGACGGCCGCCAGGATCGTGACGAAAAGCGGATAGAGATAGAGCAGCAGCGCCACCAGGCTGGCCTGCGCGTGGTTCAGGGCGGTAAAGAAACAGTAGGACTGGCCGACATAGCCGATGCCGCCCATCGCCGCCAGAGCCAGCACGCGCCGAAATGGCGGTAATGCGATGCCGCGCGCGCGCATCACGAATGCCATGGCGATGGCCGCCAACACGAAGCGCACGGCCAGCAGGCCGTACACATCGGCGCCGGCCGCGTAGGCAAACCGCGCGAAGATGGCCATGGCGCCGAAGGCGCTGGCCGACAGCGCAATCAGCAGCACGCCGGCAAGTTTGTCGCGGGCGTGGCCCAAGGTGCCGGTGGCGGAGGCGGTCATGGGGACGAAAGGGATCTGAAAGCTCGCATTCTACGCATGCGGCAGGCTGGCCCGGCAGCATCCGGACCGCTGCACTACAATAGCGGCCATCATGTTCAATCCCTCAAGAGAAGAAGTCCGCCGTTTCTTCTGCGAAGCCTGGCAGAAGCGCGTCGCGGGCAATGTCCTCACGCCGCTAGAGGCGATCGCGGTCGACTGGATCGACCAGCATCCCGAATACCACGACCAGCTGGACGATGCCGAAGGTGCCGTCGCGCGTGACTACACGCCCGAGGCCGGCCAGACCAATCCGTTCCTGCACCTGGCCATGCACCTGTCGATTTCCGAGCAGGTGTCGATCGACCAGCCGCCCGGCATCCGCGCCGCGTACGAGGCCCTGACCCGCCGGCTCGACTCGCCGCACGCCGCGCAGCACGAGATCATGGAAGCCCTGGGCCAGATGCTCTGGAATGCCCAGCGCAACGGCATGCCGCCCGACGGGCAGGCTTACGTGGACGACATCAAGCGCCGCGCGGCGGGCTGAGCGCGTCCGACAGACACCGACAAGAGCATGGAGCGACGCATGATAATCTCTTGCGGTCGCCACTCCTTGTCATGTCCGCGCCACCCGACCCTTGCCGGTCGTGTCTTCCGGCGCGGCGTGCCGTTGTCCCATGCCTTTCAAATTACCCGCGCGGCCCGTCCAACGGCGCGCCATTGCCCCGCTTGCGTGCTCGCTGACATCCGCCTTGACATCCGCCCTGGTCGTTGCAGGCGCCGTGCTGGCGCCCATGTCGGCACACGGCGCCGTGGCGCTGCTGCAGCCACCACGCCAGATCGACGGCACCCGGCCCATGGTGCTGACGCTGCTGGTCACGGCCGATGCAACCACGCGCCGCTATGCCGTACCCGATTCGCTGCAGGTAACCGCCTCCGGCGACCTGGCCGCGCCGATGCGCGTGGAACTGAAGCGCGTGGGCAGCGGCCCGGCGGTGCTGAACCTGCGCCCCGGCGAGAATCGCACCATTTCCTATAGCGCCCAATGGCCGGCCGAGCTGCGCGGCCAGGTGCGGCTCGACGTCACGGGGATCGACGCGGCGCCGGTACTGGTAACGCTCAATCGCGCGCCGCTGCCGGGTCAGCCGGCCACCCCCGCAGCAGCGGTAGCCGCCACGCCTGCTGCCCCTGCCGCACCTGGCGCGGAAGACACGCCATCGGCCACGCCACCGGTCACGCCCATCGTCACGGCGGCCAACAACGCCCCGCCGCCCGCCCCGGCCGACCTGCGCGATGCGCAGCGCCTGTCGTTCAACGAGCCGATGTACATCATGTTCGGCGGCCACGACGGCGCCAACGCCAAGTTCCAGATCAGCTTCAAGTACCGCATCTTCGAGGGCGAGGATCCCAATTCGAAGTCGGTGCTGGACAACCTGTACTTCGCCTACACGCAGTTCTCGCTGTGGGACCTGGCCGGTGACTCCCGGCCTTTCAAGGACACCAACTACCGGCCCAGCCTGTATTACTACCTGTCGGACACGGGCGTGAAGAACAGCGTGATCAGCCGCATGTCGATCGCCACCGGCTTCGAGCACGAATCGAACGGCCGCTCCGGCGACGAATCGCGCGGGGTCAACATCCTGTTCGTGAAACCGACGATGTACTTCGGCGACCAGACCGACTGGCACTGGCGCGTGGCGCCGAAGGTCTACGCCTACGTTGGCAAGAGCGACAACGAGGACATCGCCCACTATCGCGGCTACATGGACCTGAACATCGCCTACGGCCGGCCCGATTCCTGGGAACTGGCCGCCACGCTGCGCAAGGGCACGCGCAAGGGCTATGGCAGCGTCGACTCGCAGCTGACCTACCCGCTGGCGCGGCTGGTGCCGGGCACGGCGGGCTACCTGATGGCGGGCTTTTTCTACGGCTACGGCGAGAGCCTGCTCTACTACAACCAGAAGACGCCGTGGCAGTTCCGCATCGGCTACGCGCTGTCGCGCTAAGCCGGCCGGCGAGCGGAACGATCAGCCCGCCAGCGGCTTGCCTTCGGCCTTGAGCCGCGCATTGCCCACCGCCGCCGCAAACTGGCCGTAGCCGTGCCAGCCGGTGGCGCGCCCGAGCTTCTTGCCCTTGTGGAAGAACATGAACACGGGAATGCCGTGCAGGCCGAAGCGGCGGCCCAGTTCGGGATGTGCGTAGACGTTGGTGTGCAGCCAGCGCAGGTTCAGCACGCGCAGCTTGTCGGGATCGGCAAGGATGGCTTTCTTGGCCATCTCGCAGTTGAAGCAGTCCACGCCCCAGAAGAACACGCAGACCAGGTCGTCCCCGGAGGCCGCGATGGCGGCATCGATGGTGTCGGGGCCCACCGGTTGCATGCCAAGCACGTCGAAGGCACGGTGATCGAGGTGGGGCTCGTGGCCGGGTTGGTGGTCGGGTTGGTGGTTGGGTTCTTGCGCGTCGGACATCGTCGGCCCTCCAGAAACGGCAACGCCCGGAGACCTTGCGGCCGCCGGGCGTCTTCAAGCGATTACATCGGAACGACTCAGCGCGGCGCCGAGACCGTCACCAGCGCCGGGCGCAATACGCGGTCGGCAATCGTGTAGCCACGTTGCAGCACGGCCACCACCGTGTTCGGTTCCTGTTCGGACGGCACCATCGAGATGGCCTGGTGGCGATGCGGATCGAACTTCTCGCCTACCGGGTTGACCTCGACGATCTTGCCGCGCTCGAAGGCAGCCGACAGCTGACGTGCCGTAAGCTCCACACCCTCGCGCAGCTTGGCCAGGTCGCCGGTGTTGTCGGCCAGCGCGGCCTGCAGGCTGTCCATCACGGGCACCAGGTTGTCGGCAAAGTTCTCGATGGCAAACTTGTGCGCCTTGGCCACTTCTTCCTGCGAGCGGCGGCGGATGTTTTCGCCTTCGGCCGTGGCGCGCATGAACAGGTCGTAGGTTTCCTTGACCTTGGCCTCCAGCTCGGCCACCTGCTGGGTCAGGCGTGCCACATCGTCGGCACCGGCGGCCGCAGCTTCGGGCGCCGGCGCGGCAGCGGCGTTGGCCGCCTGCTGCGTGTTCGTATCTGGCGTCTGATTCTGTTCTTCCATGTCGATTCGTATCAAAAATGCTAAACCACGGCCCGCGCTTGACTGCGGACCCCGGGGTGGATCGGATGCCAATCGGCAAGTCTAGCCGCACATGGCGCCGCGCTTCCACTTTTTCAAGTGTGCGGGTTCAGAGACGCCGAAATACGCCGTTACAAAGCCCTGTTTCATGCAATCCGGTGTTCATTGCTTTGCTGCAACGCAAACACTAAGATTCAAGGCAGGAAAAATGACAAAAATAACGGGAGCACAAGGTGGATCAATTCGGTGCATCTTTGGGACGCTTCACCATGCACAAGCTACCAGTCGTAACGTTCTGCCTGGTCGCCGTCTTGTCGGCGATGACGGCGTTCATTTGCCTGTCGGAAACGGTGGCGCCGCGCGACACCGAGTATGGCAGCGGCAAAGCCGTATTCAAGCACTACCTCGTACAGTACGTCCGCTAACCCACCCTTGCGCGCGATCCCGCCGCGGCGCCCTGCCGTGGCGGGATCGTTGTCAGTGCAAATTCTCTAGCTTCTGAAATTGTCGATCCGGCGCCGGTCGCGCTTGGTCGGCCGGCCCTGCAGTTCGGCGGTCGGCTCGGGCTGCATGCGCCGCCGATCCGACTCCAGCTGGCGCCTGGCCTGGCTTTCCGGCGTTTCCGCGTAGGTGCTCTGGGCGATGGGCGCCGCGCCGCGCGACGCCGGCACGCCCTTCACCACCACTTCCCAGCGCTGCTGGTGGGCTTCCAGCACCACCGTATCGCCCGGCTTCACTTCGCGCGAATTCTTGACCGGCTGGCCGTTCACCGTCACCCGGCCGCGCTCCACCGCATCGGCCGCCAGCGAGCGCGTCTTGAAGAAGCGCGCGCACCACAGCCACTTGTCGATGCGCATCCGCGCATCCGCCTCGAAATCCACTTGCATCGTCAAATCCTCGCAGACTACCTTCCTACCTGGCTTACCGCGCCTCAGGCCGCCGCGCCGCGTGTCTGGGCCCGGCTGCGCCGCGCCTCCAGCTCGTGCGGATGGGGCAGGTCCAGCGGCCAGCCCTGCAGATGCTGCAGGGCAATGTCGGCCAGACCGGCAATCCACGGCTCCGAATCATTCATGCATGGAATGAAATGGAAGTCCTGGCCGCCCGCCACGCGGAACTCGCTTTGCCCCTCCATCGCAATTTCCTCAAGCGTCTCGATGCAGTCCGCCGGAAAGCCCGGGCAGAACACATCCACGCGCTGCGTGCCCACCTTGCCCAGTTCCGTCAGCGTCGGCGCGGTATAGGGCTGCAGCCATTCGGCCTTGCCGAAGCGCGACTGGAACGTCACCTGGTACTGGCCCGGCTGCAGGCCCAGCGCCTCGCCCAAGAGGCGGCCCGTTTTCAGGCATTCGCAATGGTAGGGATCGCCCAGGTCCAGCAGCCGGCGCGGCAGGCCGTGGAAGGACAGGATCAGCTTGTCGCCCCGCGCGAAGTCCGGCAAGCCGTTGCTGGCCCAATACGCCCTCACCCGGGCGGCGAGCGCAGCGATGTAGGACGGATGATCGTGAAAGTGCTTTACAAGCCTCAGTTCCGGCTGATTGCGCCAGCCAGCCAGCACGCGGAACAGCTCGTCGAAGGCCGTCGCCGTGGTGGTGCCCGAGTACTGCGGGTACAGCGGCAGCACCAGGATCTGTTCGGTGCCCTGCCGGCGCAGCGCCTCCATGACCGAGCCGATCGACGGATTGCCGTAGCGCATGGCACAGGCCACCGTCACGTCGTGCCCCAGCTTCTGCATCAGCAGCTGCAGCGCATGGGCCTGGCGTTCCGTGTGGACCAGCAGCGGCGACCCCGTCATATGGGCTTCGCGCAGCCAGATCGACTCGTACTTCATGGCCGATGCCCGCGAGCGGAACGGCAGGATCAGGCCATGCAGGATCGGCAGCCAGGCCAGGCGCGGAATTTCCACCACGCGCGGATCGGACAGGAAGGCCTTCAGGTAGCGGCCCACCGCCTTGGGCGTGGGCGCGTCGGGGGTGCCGAGGTTGATCAGCAGGATCGCGGTGCGCGGCGGCTGGCCGTGCTGGTATGCCGGTTCAGGCGAAAACGTCATGGGGTTTCCGTTTCGGATGCCGGGGCGCTGGCAAGCGGGGATTCGGTCTGGAAAATGCAATGGTAGCCGGCTGGCGGTGTCCGGCCGTACACGACAGACACCGGCACCGCATCAGGAGTTCTGGCTCAGCGCGCTCGACAGCAGCCGGGCCGTGATGTCGACGATCGGGATCACCCGCTCGTAGGCCATCCGCGTGGGGCCGATCACGCCCAGCGTGCCGACGATCTGGCCGTCGACGCCATATGGCGCCGTGATGACGGCCATGTCTTCCAGCGGCACCAGCTGGCTTTCGCCGCCGATGAAGATCTGCACGCCCTGCGCGTGGCTGGACACGTCCAGCAGTTGCAGCAGGCTGGTCTTGTGCTCGAAGACGTCGAACAGCCGGCGCAGCTTGTCCATGCTGGACGACAGGTCTTCCACTTCCAGCAGCCGGCGTTCGCCGGAGATAAACACCTGCTCGCCGTTGTCCTCGGCCATGGCGTTGCTGCCGGCCTCCACCGCGGCCTGCATCAGCGACGACATGTCGCGCCGCAGCGCCTGCAGTTCGCCGCGCAGGTGGTCGCGCACGGCGTTGAAGCTCATGCCCGCGTAATGGGTGTTGAAGAAGTTGGCGGCCTCGATCAGCTGGGCCGGCGTGTAGGACAGCTCGGTCTGGATGATGCGGTTCTGCACGTCGCCTTCGGGGCTGACGATGATCAGCAGAATGCGCTTGTCGGACAGCCGCATGAATTCCACCTGCCGGAACGCCTGGGCGCGCCGGGGCGTCATCACCACCCCGGCAAAGCGCGACAGGTTCGACAGCGTATGGGCCGCCGCCGTGATCATCCGCTGCGGGCCCAGCTGCTGGCTGGCCATCTGGCCCTGGATCTGGTCCTTCAGGTCGGCCAGCTCGGCGCTGAGGCCGGGCGGGCCTTCCAGCGGGCGCGCCGTCAGCATCGTGTCGACGAACAGCCGATACCCGCGCGGCGTGGGAATGCGGCCGGCAGACGTATGCGGGCTGGCGATGAAACCCATTTCCTCGAGGTCAGACATCACATTGCGGATGGTGGCCGGCGACAGGTCCAGACCCGAGTACTTCGACAGGGTCCGCGAGCCCACGGGCTGCCCTTCGGCGATGTAGCGCTCGATCAGGGTCTTGAGCAGCGTTTTAGAACGTTCGTCCATGATGCTGGGGATTTTAATCAAAACTGGCCGGTTCGGGCGCCGCACGCGCTGCTTTGGTACCGCCGATCGGTGCGGACGGCACCCTTTCCGGCGACGCCGGGCCGAAGCTGGCAATGGACATGCCGGTATGTTCTAATCCCGCCATGTCTGCCCCTCAAAGCCCAGCGCCCCGCGCGCTCCGTTCAAGACTGTCGCCCTGGTGGGCAGGCACTCGACCGCCGGTATCGAAGGCCCGCTGGAGGAAATCGCGTCCTGCGTGTCGCGCAACGGCCAGGATGTGGTATTCGAGCGCGAGACGGCGATGGCAACCGGGCTGACCGGCTATCCGGTGCTGAGCCCCGAGGAAATCGGCCGGCAGGCCGACGTGGCCGTGGTGCTCGGGGGCGACGGCACGCTGCTGGGCCTGGCCCGCCAGCTGGCCGGGCACGACGTGCCGGTCATCGGCGTCAACCATGGCCGGCTGGGCTTCATGACCGACATTCCGCTCGAGGACGTCACCCGGCGGCTGCCCGAAATGCTGGCCGGCCGCTACGAGGCCGAATCGCGCATGCTGCTGGAATCGCGCGTGATCCGCGACGATGGCGTCATTTTCTCGGCGCTGGCGTTCAATGACGTGGTGGTGAACCGGTCCGGCATCTCGGGCATGGTCGAGCTGGCCGTCTCGGTGGACGGCTATTTCATGTACAACCAGCGGTCGGACGGCCTGATCGTGTCCACGCCCACCGGCTCCACCGCCTATGCGCTGGCCGCGGGCGGCCCGATCCTGCATCCCACGCTGTCCGGCCTGGTGCTGGTGCCGATTGCCCCGCACGCGCTGTCCAACCGGCCGATCGTGCTGCCGCACGACGCCGAGGTCACGATCGAGGTGGCCAGCGCGCGCGATGTCAGCGTCAACTTCGACATGCAGTCGCTGGCGTCGCTGCTGCCCGGCGACCGCATCGTGGTGCGCCGTTCGGCCAAGACCATCAACCTGCTGCACCCGCTGGGCTACAACTACTACGCCACGCTGCGCAAGAAACTGCACTGGCACGAGTACCCGACCGAAGACAACCGGCTCTGAGCCTGCCCTTCCCCCCGTTTCCGCCCGACGCCACCTACCGCCCAAGATGCTGCGCAGCCTGTCCATCCGCGACTTCGTCATCGTCGATACGCTCGACCTGGACTTCTCGGCCGGCTTCACCGTGTTCACCGGCGAAACCGGCGCCGGCAAGTCGATCCTGATCGATGCGCTGGCCCTGGTGCTGGGCGAACGCGCCGATGCCGGCGTGGTCCGCGAAGGCGCGGCGCGCGCCAGCATCAGCGCCACCTTCCTGACCCACCCCGCGCTGGACGCCTGGCTGGCCGAGCGCGAGCTGGCCGGCGACGACGATACCGTGCTGCTGCGCCGTACCGTCGACGCCTCGGGGCGCGGCAAGGCGTTCATCAACGGCGCCGCCGCCACGCTGGCCCAGCTGCGCGAGGTGGGTGACCAGCTGGTCGATATCCATGGCCAGCACGCCCATCAGCAACTGCTGCGCCCCGACGCCCAGCGGCACCTGTTCGACGCCCACGCCGGGCTGACCGAGCAGGCCGGTGCCGTGGCCGAGGCCTGGCGCGCCTGGCGTGCCGCGCGCGCGCAGCGCGAGGCGGTGGAGCACCAGTCGCGCGAGATGCAGCTGGAACGCGAGCGGCTGGAATGGCAGGTGGGCGAGCTCGACAAGCTGGCGCCCCAGCCGGGCGAGTGGGAAGAGATCCAGGGCGAATACAACCGGCTGTCGCATGCGGCCGGCCTGATCGACGGCAGCCGCGCGGCGCTCGACGCGCTGTCCGAATCCGACGGCGCCGTGGCATCCGTGCTCAACGGCGTGGTGCACCGGCTGCAGCAACTGGCCGATGTCGACCCCGGGCTGCGCGACGTGCTGGCCGCGCTGGAACCGGCGCTGGTACAGGTCGAGGAAGCCGCGCATTCGCTGAATCGCTATGTCGACCGGCTCGAGCTGGACCCCGAACGCCTGCAGGCCGTGGAAGACCGGATGCAGGCGCTGCACACCACCGCCCGCAAGTACCGGCTGCCGCCCGAGCAGTTGCCCGACGAACTGCTGGCGCGCAGGCAGCAACTGGACGACCTGCAGGCCGCCAGGACATCAACAAGGTGCTGGCCCGCGAAGCCGCGGCCCGCGCCGCTTACCTGACGCTGGCCCAGCACCTGTCGGCTGCCCGCAAGGTGGCCGCCACGGCCCTGTCGGCGGCCGTCACGGACGCCATGCAGGGGTTGTCGATGGCCGGCGGCACGTTCGCCGTGGCCCTGCACCCGCTTGACGAAGGCCAGAGCCACGGGCTGGAGCAGGTGGAATTCCTGGTCGCCGGCCATGCGGGCGTCAGCGCAAAGCCGCTGGCGCGCGTGGCATCGGGCGGCGAACTGGCCCGTATCAGCCTGGCGATCTCGGTGATCACCAGCGAGGCCGCGCCCACCCCGACGCTGATTTTCGACGAGGTCGATACCGGCATCGGCGGCGCGGTGGCCGAGGTGGTGGGCCGCCGTCTGCAGGAACTGGGCCGCTCGCGCCAGGTGCTGTGCGTCACGCACCTGCCGCAGGTGGCCGCGCAGGCCGGCGCCCATCTGCTGGTCAGCAAGGAAAGCCGGACCGACAAGGACGGCGCGGTCACGCGTTCGCGCATCCGCCTGCTGGATGCCGAAGGCCGCGTCAACGAGACCGCGCGCATGCTCGGCGGCGCCACGGTGACTGCCACGACGGTGCAACACGCCGAGGAGATGCTGGCCCAGGGTGCCCGCGCGGCCGTGCAGGCGGCCAATGCCCCGCGCGAGGGCGGGGGCCGGAAGCCTCGCCGCGCGGCGGGCTGAGGCCCACGCATCGGCAAGGCGGCATCCAAGCAAACAAGGACAGGAGTTTCAAACCGATGACCCATGGCAAGCTGCCATCTAGCCGCAAGATCGCCAATCCGATCGCCCGTCGCCTGGCTACCTCCGCACTGGTGGCGCTGGGCCTGACCGCGCTGACCGCCGTGTCGGGTTGCGCCTCGGAATCGAAATCGTTCGCGCCGCCGCGCGGCAGCATCACCGACGACCGGGCCATCGGCGACATCCTGGTCAAGTTCGCGCCGCCGGAGGTGACGGTGTCGGAGGATGCCGGCAAGCTGCTGGCCGAAGTGCAGGGTCCGGTGCGCTATGTGGTCAAGCGGCCGATGTCGGGCGGCGCCTGGCTGGTGACGGCGATCACGGCATCGGCGGATGTCACGCTGGAGCAAGCCGTGGCGACGCTCAAGGCGGCGCCGCGCGTGGAATCGGCCACGGCCGACCGCATGCTGCGGCCGCACCGCACCAAGCCGGTCAGCCGGGACATGCCAAACCCGTAAGACCGAAGCCAGGGGCGTCCGGGGCGCGCAGCCAGCCATGCCAGTCTGTCAGCAGTTCGCATCAAACGTTCTCCACAGGAGTGCAGATGTCGTACGCAAAGCAGAAGTCCCGCAAAAGATTTATCGCGCCAGTGCTGCTGGCCATCGCGGCCGGCGCCCTGCTCGGCCGGCCCGGCATCTCCCGGGCCGACACCGCCCCGGCATCGGCATCCGGTTCCGCCCGGCCTCGGTGCCGATCATGCGGCCGGCGCCCCGCTACACCGGCAACTACATCGTGAGATGGCGCGACGGCAGCCAGACCGCCGACACCAGCGCCGACACCGCGCGCATGCGCCGCGTGGAATCCAGTACCGGCCTGGCCCTGACGGTCAGGCGGCCGATGGCCAACGCCATGCAGCTGCTGACGGTGAAGGACAGCCGCGGCGATGATCCCGAAACCGTGGCCAGGCGGCTACGGCAGGACCCGCGCGTGGCCGATGCCGTGCCGGACCGCTGGCTGCGGCTGCACGACACCACACCGAACGACTCCGATTTCGCGAACCAGTTGCCCTACATGGGCTCACCGACGAACAACACTGGCGCGGCCAACCTGCTGCGCGCCTGGGACCGGACGCGGGCAGCGCCAACGTTGTGATCGCCGTGGTGGACACCGGCTATCTCGATCACCCCGATCTGGCCGGCCGTCTGGTGGCCGGCTACGACTTCATCAGTTCGACTTCGGTATCGGTCGATGGCGACGGTCGCGACAGCGACGCGCACGATCCGGGCGACTACGTGCCGTCCGGCAGCACCTGCCAGGACGGCTCGGGCGCCAGCGACAGCAGCTGGCACGGCACGCGCGTGGCCAGCGTGCTGGGCGCCGCGACCAACAATGCGTCCGGCATTGCCGGCGTCGACTGGACCGCGCGCATCCAGCCGGTGCGCGTGTCGGGCCGCTGCGGCGCCCTGCTGTCCGATACGGTCGACGGCATGCGCTGGGCCGGCGGCCTGGCAGTGCCCGGCGTGCCGAACAATCCCACGCCGGCCAAGGTGGTCAATGTCAGCCTGGGCGGCGGCACCTGTTCGAGCATCGAGCAGCAGGCGGTGAACGACCTCAACGCCGCCGGCGTGGTGGTGGTGGCCGCCTCGGGCAACTCGGCCGGCGCGGTCGAGGCACCCGCCGACTGCACGGGCGTCATCGCCGTGACGGCCAACGCCAACGATGGCGACAATTCCAGCTTTGCCAACGTGGGGTCGGCCGTGGCCATCAGCGCGCCCGGCGGCGGCTGCGGCAACTCGAAAGTCATCGTCAGCAACAATGTCGTGACCGGGTGCGCGACGGCCCAGTCGTTTATCCGCACGTTGTCGAACGCCGGCACGGCCGGGCCCACCACCTACAACATCGTCAGCTCTCAAGGCACCAGTTTCTCGGCACCGATGGTATCTGGCGTGGTGGCGCTGATGTTTGCCGCCAACCCGGCACTGACGCCCGCCCAGGTCACGGCGGTGCTCAAGAACACGGCGCGCGCGCATCCGGCCGGCACCTACTGCACGCGCAGCGGCAACACCGGCAAATGCGGCGCGGGCCTGCTCGATGCCGATGCGGCAGTCGCGGCGGCCCCCAACCCGCCATCGACGGGCTCGACGACGACCAGCACGGCTGCCGATAGCGGCGGAGGCGGGGCGGTGGTGGCGCGTTTTCGCCCTGGAGTGGTGCTCTATTGCTGCTAATTGGGCTGGTGGGATTCGGGATGCGGCGGCGGGTGAGGTAAATCAAGCGCTTGCCCTCACCCCCGGCCCCTCTCCCGCAGGCGGGAGAGGGGAGCAAACCCAGGGAAATCGATCACCTCGCGGCGTTCTCCCCTCGCCCGCGCGCGGGAGAGGGGCTGGGGTGAGGGCCAGCCTGTCAATCACCGCCTTCATCCCGCCTTCATCCCCGCCTTCATCCCGCCTTCATCGCCGCCTTCACCCCCGCCGCTGCCCCACCACTCCTGCAACAGCCAGCACCCCAGCCCGGCCACCGCGCCAGCCGCATGGGCACCGCGTACCACGCCAAACCCCACGACGGATCGAACACGATGGCCGCCAGCCATGACTGCTCGATCCAGACCTTGCCCAGCACGATCACGCACGTCACCACGCCGATCAGGCGCGACCACCCGGGCGCCTGCAGCAGCCGCAGCGCCGTCCACAGCGCCAGGCCATGCGTCGCGCCGGACAAGCCGCCATACCAGCCCACGGCCGGCATCTGCAGCAGCGCCACCTGCACGGCCACGCCGCAGACCAGCAGCACGGGCAGCATCTCGTGGATCCGGGCCACGCGGCCGGCCAGCAACAGCAGGCCCGCCGTGGCGGCCACGTCGGACAGGTAGTGGCGCCAGTCCAGATGCACCCACATCGCCGTCAGCACGCGCCACCACTGGCCATCCAGACGCACGGCATCGCGCATGTAGAGCCCGTGCGCATGCCACCAGGGCACAAATGTGAAGAGCGCCGCCAGGGCCGCCACGCCGGTCACCGTGGCCAGCATGGCCGGCCATCCAGGCAGGCGCGCTGAGGGGGGCTGGGCCGCAGACGGCTGAACGGCGCTCACCCGCCCTCAGCGCTCGCCGAACACCGACTGCCACAGCGCGCGCACCGGCGCGGTCTGCTCGGCCACGCTGTCGGGCGACACGCGGGCCTGGTCCTGGCCATCGAGCCGCAGCTTGTGCTGGCGCGCCCGGAACAGCCGGTAGGCATCGCCCACGGCCAGCGCCAGCCCGGCGTCGATCAGGTTCAGCACGCCGGCCATGCGCAGCAGCGCGATATTGCCGGCGTTGCGGGTCAGCTCCGGATGCGCGCCGCTGTGCAGCAGCACCAGGTACTGCACCGTGAACTCTATGTCCACCATGCCGCCGCGATCGTGCTTGAGGTCGAACAAGGCGGTCGGATTCGGATGCCCCTCGGCCACCTTGGCGCGCATCTGCACGATTTCCTCGCGCAGCGCCACGGCATCGCGCGGCTGGCGCAGGATCTCGTCGCGCAGGTCCTCGAAGCGGTTGCCGATCTCGCGGTCGCCGGCGCCGAAGCGGGCCCGCGTCAGCGCCTGGTGTTCCCAGACCCACGCGGTGTTGTCGCCCTCGCGCAGCTGGTAGCGCCGGAACGCGTCGAAGCTCGTCACCAGCAGCCCGGCCGCCCGTTCGGCCGCAGCCGCGTGTCCACATCGAACAGCATGCCGGCCGCCGTATGGCTGGTCAGCCAGGTGATCAGCCGGCGCGCGTACGCGGCGTAGACATCGGGCGCGCGTTCGTGGTCGTCGTCGTACAGGAAGATCAGGTCCAGGTCCGATGCGTAGCCCAGCTCCTTGCCGCCCAGCCGGCCGTAGGCGATCACCGCGAAGCGTGGCGTCTCGCAGTGGCGCGTGGCCAGCTGGCGCCACACCGCCTGCATCGTGACTTCCAGCATGGCATCGGCCAGGTCCGACAGGCGGTCGGCCACCTGCTCCACGGTCAGCAGCCCCTGCAGGTCCTGCAGCAGGATGCGGAAGGTCTCGGCATGGTGCTCCCGGCGCAGGATGTCCATCTGCGTCTCGACCTGGCCGTCCGACGCATGCAGCCGCTCCCCAGGCGCTGGCGGAAGCCGGCCCAGTCCGGCGCGCTGGCCAGCGCCTCGCTGTCCAGCAGTTCGTCCAGCAGTTGCGGATGCCGGGTCAGGTAGGTAGCCGCCCAGCGCGACGCGTGCAGCGTCTGCGCCACGCGGTCCATCGCCTGCGGGTACTCGGACAGCAGCGACAGGTACGACGCCCGACGGCTGATCGCGTCCAGGAAATCCAGGAAACGCGCGATGGTGGCATCGGCATCGTCCTGCCTGACCGCCAGGTCCAGCGCGCGGTTGACCAGCAGGTCGAAGCGACCCCGGCTGGTTTCCGACAGCGCGCGATAGCGCATCGACGTGCCGATGGCGCGCAGCCGGTCGTAGAGCCCGGTGCAGTCGCTGAAGCCCGCCGCCTGCAGCGCCTGGCACGGCGACGACTGCGGATCGGTTTCATCGTCGTCGCCGGGGTTCGACTGCGTGGCGCGCGACGCCATTTCCTCGCGCACCAGCGCCGGCCAGAGCGGCTCGCTCTGCGCAGCCTCGCCATCGGCGAACGGATCGGCAAACGTGGCCTCGAACTGCTGCGCCACCGGGTCCATCAGCGTGTTCATCTGCGCGACCAGCGCGTCCCAGTCGGCGCAGCCCATCATCAGCGCCACGGCCTGCCGCTCGTCGTCCGACGTGGGCAGGTGATGCGTCTGCGCGTCGTCGCGATACTGGAGCCGGTGTTCCAGCTGGCGCAGGAAACGGTAGGCATCGGCCAGCTGCTCGGCCTGGCCCGACGGCAGCAGGTTGCGCGCCACGGCCACGTCCAGCACTTCGAGCGTGGGCCGCACGCGCAGCGCCGGGTCCTGCCCGCCCCGGATCAGCTGGAACACCTGGGCCATGAACTCGATCTCGCGGATACCGCCCCGGCCCAGCTTGATATTGAACGAGCGCTGGTTCACGCCATGGCCCGCCAGGCCGCCGCTGCGCTTGGCCGCCTCCGAGCGGATCTGGGCATGCAGCGACCGGATCGCGGCGATCACGCCGTAGTCCAGGTAGCGGCGGAACACGAACGGCGTGGTCATGCGGCCCAGCAGTGCGGCGGCACGCTCCGCATGCGGGGTATCCACGGCCGACACCACCCGGCCCTTGATCCAGGCATAGCGCTCCCACTCGCGGCCCTGCACCACCAGGTATTCCTCTAGCATGCCGAAGCTGCAGACCAGCGGCCCGGCGTCGCCGTTCGGGCGCAGGCGCATGTCCACGCGGAACACGTAGCCGTCGCCGGTGACCTCGGACAGCAGCGTGATCAGCCGGCGCCCCAGGCGGATGAAATATTCGTGGTTCGACAGGCTGCGCGACCCGCCGCGCGTGTCGCCATCCTCGTCGTAAAGGAAGATCAGGTCGATGTCGGACGACACGTTGAGTTCGCGCCCGCCCAGCTTGCCCATGCCGACCACCACCAGTTCCTGCACCTCGCCGCTCTGGTCGCCGGTGGGCCGGCCGAAGGTGGCCGCCAGGTCGTCGCCCAGCACCCGCAGGCCATGCTGGATCGACAGTTCGGCCAGGTCGGTCATGGCGCCGGTGATCTCGGCCAGCGTGGCCAGCCCGCGCAGGTCGCGCTCGATTACCACGCACATGACTTCCGCGCGCAGGCGCCGCAGCGCCTGGCCAGCCGCTGCCTCGGCATCGGCCGACGGCGTGTGCAGCGCCTGCAGGCGGGCTTCCATCCATTCGCGTGTGATCGATCCGACGGAGGCATCGGTCACCACCGCCGGCAGCCCCGGACGCGCCGCCAGCACCCGGCGCGCGTAGTGGGAGTACGCCGCCGAGTACAATACGTGACCCTCGCAATCGGCGGGGGTCAGTCCCTGCGCCGTCATCGTGGCAAAGGCCCCCTGGGCCATATTGCCGATCGGTCCGGCGGCGCCCGGCGATGCCAGAATCGAAGTGGTTCCGGCGCCATCCAGCGGGTGCTGCGGGCCGGTCGATGCCGGGGCGGTGCCCGCGGCGGAACTCGTCGGATCAGGGACAGTCATTCCAGTTACTTTGCTTATTCGGGCAGGCGCCGTAGGACCGCGGTGGCGCTTGCGTGCACCACTTTGGAGAGCGGCTAGTATTGTCGGATAATCTGCGCATGTCCAGCCGCCCCACCGCCCCTGACGACGGTTCCGCATCCCCACGCGCGGGCGGTGACGGCGCCGCCGTGGCGGCCCCTTCCCCTGCTTCCCCTGCTTCCTCCGCTTCCCAGCGTTCCGCACCCGGCCGGGGCCGGCGCGTGCTCGCGCTCGTCCGCAAGGGACCGGGCATGGCCTGGCAGGGGCTGCGCAAGCTGGCGCGGCATCCGGCCTGGGGACGCCTCTGGCGCGTGCTGGTTCGTATCGTCGCGGTACTGGCCGCGCTGGCCGTCGTGGCCGTCCTGCTGATCCGCTTCTTGCTCTGGCCCCAGGCCCACACCGCGCGCCAGTGGCTGGAACAGCAGGGTTCCGCCGCGCTCACCGCCAATCTCACCATCGGCCAGCTCGATACCTACTGGGACGGCTGGCATCCGGCGTTCCGCGCCAGCAACGTGCAGGCCGTCGACCGCGACCACCGCATGCTGCTGTCGGCCGGCACGCTCGAAGGCAAGCTGTCCTGGCAGTCGATCCCGGCACTGACCTTGCAGTTCGCCAGCCTGACGGCCGACCGCACAGACGTGCTGATCCGCCGCACCGACCAGGGCATGCTGCTGGTGGCCGGGGTGCCGATCGAGGCCACCAAGTCGACCCGCGAGGACGACCCGTTCCTGAACTGGCTGCTGTCGCAGGGCCATATCGAGCTCAAGAGCGGCAATCTGCGCTGGCTCGACGAAAAGGCCCGGCTGCCGCAGCTCGATGTGGCCGATATCCACTTCACGGCCGAGCGCCATGGCGTGCAGCACGCGGTGCGGCTGGAAGCCCGCAGCGCGTCGCTGGCGCCCCAGCCGCTGGTCTTCCAGGCCAACCTGCGGCACGACTACCTGCACGGCGCCGGCAACTGGCGCCATTGGGCCGGCCAGGCCAGCTGGGCGTTCAACCAGCTGCAGCTGCCCGTGGTGCAGCGCTACCTTGCAGTCTTCGACAACGTCAACAGTGGCGTCTTCAGTACCGACGGCACGGTCGATATCCGCGGGGCCATGTGCTGCGCAGCCAGCTGCGGCTGCGCGCGACCGGCGTGGACCTGCTGCTGACGGGCGCCGCCGAGCCGCTCAAGCTGGCCAACGCGCAGGCGCTGCTGCTGCACAAGGGCGACCGCAACGGCAACAATTCGTTGACCATCGACACGCTGCTCTGGCAGGGCGAGCCGCAGGCCGGGCCGCCTTCCGCCGCCGATGCGTCGTGGCGCGACGGCATGCGCAAGGTCACCATCGACTGGACCCGCGACAGCGCCGGCCAGTTGCGCAAGTTCGCGCTGCGGGCGCCCACCTTCGACCTGAACACGGTGCGCGCGCTGGCCGCGTCGATGCCGATCGACACCGCCATGCTGCGCCAGCTGCGTGCGCTGCAGCCAGCCGGCCATATCGACAACCTCGACGTGTCCTGGCAGCGCGAGCGCACCGGGATGCTGTCGCGCGCCCCGGCACGCCCCACTACACGGTGCAGGGCACGCTGCGCAGCGTATCGATCAACAGCCAGCCGGCGGTGCCGGCGGTAGGCCCCGACGGCAAACCCACACCGGCACGCCAGGCTTCAGCCGGCTGTCCGGCAACTTCAGCTTCGACGACCGCCAGGGCAGCGCCCGCGTGGACAGCACCGGCGCCACGGTGAGCTTCCCGGGCGTGTTCGACGATCCGCTCGTGCCGTTCGACGAGCTGCGCGGCGAGGTGCGCTGGCGCCACGACACCGACAACAAGCTCGTGGTGAGCACCGACGGCATCCGCTTTGCCAACGCCGACACGGCCGGCACGGTACGCGGCAACTGGCGCGCCGGCGGCGACGGCCATAGCGGCATCGCCGACCTGTCAGGCGAGCTTGACCGCGCGCTGGCCAACCGCGTGCCGCGCTACCTGCCGTCGACGATGCCCGCCACGCGGCACTACCTGGAAGGCGCGCTCGTGGGCGGCGAAGCGTACGACGTCAAGTTCCTGGTCAAGGGCGACCTGTACCACTTCCCGTTCCATCCGCCGTTTGCCAAGGCCGGCGACTTCCGCGTGGAAGTGCCGGTACGCAACGTGAGCTACCAGATCGCGCCACACGAAACCGGCCCGAACCTGGGCGGCGCGGCCGGCGCCGGCACCCCGGCCAATGGCCACAACGCCAACGCCAACGCGGGCATGGCCTGGCCCGACTTCACCGACATCTCCGGCGACCTGCTGTTCGACCGCAGCACGATGTCGTTCCAGGTCAGGCAGGCCGGCGTGCGCGGCATCCCGGGCATCATGCTGCGCGATGTCAGCGGCAAGATCGACGACCTGAGCGACCACGGCCACCTGACGCTCGACGGCAACGCCACCGGCCCGGCGCAGGGCTTCCTGCGCTACGTCGCCACGACACCGGTCAAGGGTTGGACCGCCAACGTCACCGAGAACGCGCGCGCGCCGGGCCATGGCGAGCTGAAGCTGAAGCTGGACCTGCCGCTGAACCATGCGGCCGGGTCCAAGGTCAACGGCGAATTCCGCTTCCCGGGCAACGACGTGACGCTGTTCCCCGAGCTGCCGACGCTGTTCGGCGCCACCGGCGCGGTGACCTTCGACGAACACGGCTTCCAGTTGAACAACGTGCGCGGCCGTTTCCTGGGCGGCGAGACGCGCATCACCGGCGGCACCCAGCCGGACGGCACCACCCACGTGGCCATCGGCGGCACGGCCACGGCGCAGGGGCTGCGCGATGTGCTGGGCCCGGGCGGCGCGGCGCTGGGCAAGCGCATCGAGGGCAGCACGCCGTACAGCGCCGTGGTGGGCGTGCGCGACAAGCGCCTGCAGGTGCAACTGGCTTCCGATCTCAACGGCCTGGCGCTCGACCTGCCGGCGCCGCTGGCCAAGCCGGCCGGCCAGGACCTGCCGCTGCGCTTCGACCTGCGCCCCTCGGCCGGCCGCGCCGGGCTGGACGACCTGACGATCCAGCTTGGCAACGCCGCCGCCGCGCGCTACGTGCTGCGCCGGGGCGACACCACCGAAGTGATCGCGGGCGGCATCGGCGTGGGCCAGCCTGCCCCGCTGCCGTCCAGCGGCGTGACCGCGGCGATTGCCGCCGAGCGGATCGACGTCGACAGCTGGCGCGCCTTGCTGCAGCCGTCGTCGGACGACCGCCAGCCCACCGGCGACGTGGACCGCTCGTCGCCGTTCCTGCCCGAGCGCGTCAATGTGCGAACCAGATCGCTGGACGCCTTCGGCCGCGTGCTGAACGACGTGACGATCGATGCCAACCGCGAAGGCAGCGGCTGGAACCTGCAGATGGCATCGCGCCAGGTGACGGGCAACGGCCAGTGGCGGCGCGACAGCAGCAATCCGGCCGGATCGCTGACCGTGCGGCTGTCGCACCTGGATATTCCGGAAGCGGCCGACGACGGCCACGCGGCCGAGACCATCACGCGCAGCGTCGAGGAAATGCCCGCGCTGGACCTGTCGGTGGACAAGTTCGTGCTGCACGGCCGCGATTTCGGCAAGCTGGAAGTCAAGGCCCATACCAGCCATGCCGACAACCAGCCGGTCTGGACGCTGGACAGCCTCAGCATCGAACAACCGGGCGCCACGCTGACCGGCAACGGCAGCTGGCGCCTGCCGCGCCGGCTGCGCGAGGCGGCGGCGCAGGGCAATGCATCGCCCACCGAGGGCCGCCGCACGCTGCTGAACTTCAAGCTCGACGTCCGCAATGCCGGCGACGTGCTGGACCGCTTCGGCATGGCGCACACCGTGCGCGACGGCAAGGGGCAGCTGGAAGGCCGGATCGCATGGCGGGGCTCGCCGATGTCGATCGACTACCCGAGCCTGTCGGGCAAGCTGAACCTGAGCCTGGAAAACGGCCAGATTCTCAGCGTGGAACCGGGCGCGGCGCGGCTGCTGGGCGTGCTGAGCCTGCAGAGCCTGCTGCGCTTTGCCACGCTGGACTTCCGCTCGGTGGCCAGCAAGGGGCTGGTGTTCGACGACATCAACGGGTCGGGCACCATCGAGAACGGCGTCGGCAAGATCGACGAATTCCGCTTCAAGGGCAGCCAGGTGTCGGCATCGATGACCGGTACGGCCGACCTGCTGCACGAGACGCAGGACCTGCAGGTCGACGTGGTGCCGCGCATCAATGCCACGACCACCTCGGTGGCCGCCGCGTTCATCAATCCGGTGCTCGGCATCGGCACGCTGGCCGCCCAGCTGCTGTTCGCGGACGAGTTCTCGAAGGTCTTCACCCAGCACTACCACGTGAGCGGATCGTGGGCCGACCCCAAGGTCACCAAAGTGGAGGACAATAAGTCGCGCCAGGCGCCGGTCCAGGACCGTTCGAGCGTCTTTACGCGCTGAAGCCGTCTGCCCCAACCGATCCGAAAGAGGAAGCCACGATGACCGCCGCCACTCCGTTCCGCGTCGCCGCCATCCAGACCGTGACGGGCACGTCGCTCGACGACAACCTGGCCCGCGCCGACGCGCTGATCGCCGAAGCCGCCCAGGGCGGCGCGGGCCTGGTGTTGCTGCCCGAGTACTTCTGCATGATGGGCCGGCACGAATCGGACAAGGTGGCCATCCGCGAGCACGATGGCGACGGACCGGTGCAGCGCTTCCTGGCCGACGCCGCGCGCCGGCACCGGATCTGGCTGGTGGGCGGCACGCTGCCAATGTGGTGCGGAGACGACAACCGCGTCTACAACGCGTCGCTGGCGTTCGACCCGCACGGCAACCGCGTGGCCCGCTACGACAAGATCCACCTGTTCGGCTTCACCAAGGGCGACGAGAACTTCGACGAATCGCGCACGATCCTGGCCGGCAAGACGCCGGTGGCCTTCGATGCCCCGTGCGGCCGCGTGGCGATGTCCATCTGCTACGACCTGCGCTTTCCGGAGCTGTATCGCGGCCTGGCCCGGGACGGCGAAGGCGTGAGCTTGATTCTGATGCCGGCCGCCTTCACCTACACCACGGGGCAGGCCCACTGGGAAATCCTGATCCGCGCCCGGGCCATCGAGAACCAGTGCTATGTGCTGGCGGCGGCACAGGGCGGCAAGCACGAAAACGGCCGGCGCACCTGGGGCCACTCGATGCTGGTCGATCCGTGGGCGAACTGATGGGCGTGCTGCCCGAGGGCGAAGGCATGGTATCGGGCGTGGTGGATCCGGCCCGGCTGGCCGAGGTGCGGCAGAACCTGCCGGCATTGCGGCATCGCGTACTGTAGGATTCAGGGCATTACCGTTTGCATTTCCCCGTGGCCCGGGTCGCCGCGGGTTTCAAGACAAGGACAATCATGAACGCCGGAGATCTCGGAATTCGCAACCTGGCCACCGCGCAACAGCTGCTGCTGGCACCGTACGGCCTTGACGAGGCCACGCTCCAGCGCGTGCTGGCCGACATCTTCACGCACAAGGTCGACTACGCCGACCTGTACTTCCAGCACACGCGCAACGAGGCATGGAGCCTGGAGGAAGGCATCGTCAAGTCGGGCAGCTTCAGCATCGACCAGGGCGTGGGCGTGCGCGCCGTGTCGGGCGACAAGACCGCCTTTGCCTATTCGGACGACATCAGCCTGGCAGCGCTGTCGCAGGCCGCCGCGGCCACGCGCACGATCGGCAAGGCCGGCAGCGGCCGCGTCAAGGTGGCCGGCTCGATGGCATCGCACACGGGCCGCAACCTGTACGCGCCCAACGACCCGCTCGATTCGATGACGGCCACCGAGAAGGTGGCGCTGCTGGAAAAGATCGAAAAGCTGGCCCGCGCCAAGGACCCGCGCGTGGTGCAGGTCATGGCCGGCCTGGCCGGTGAATACGACGTGGTGCTGGTGGCCCGCAGCGACGGCGTGATCGCCGCCGACGTGCGCCCGCTGGTGCGCGTGTCGGTCACGGTCATCGCCGAGCAGAACGGGCGCCGCGAGATCGGATCGTCCGGTGGTGGCGGCCGCTACGCGTACGGCTATTTCACCGACGACCTGCTGCGCAAGTACGTGGACGAAGCCGTGGCGTCGGCGCTGGTCAACCTGGAAGCGCGCCCCGCCCCGGCCGGCGCGATGACCGTGGTGCTGGGCCCGGGCTGGCCCGGCGTGCTGCTGCACGAAGCCGTGGGCCATGGCCTGGAAGGCGATTTCAACCGCAAGGGATCGTCGGCCTTCGCCGGCCGCATGGGCGAGCGCGTCGCCGCCAAGGGTGTGACCGTGGTGGACGACGGCACGATCGAGAACCGCCGCGGATCGCTGAACCTCGACGACGAGGGCAACCCGACCCAGTGCACCACGCTGATCGAGGACGGCATCCTGACCGGCTTTATCCAGGACACGCTCAACGCGCGCCTGATGAAGATGCCGGTCACCGGCAACGCCCGCCGCGAAAGCTACGCCGCGCTGCCGATGCCGCGCATGACCAACACCTACATGCTGAACGGCGACCGCGATCCGCAGGAAATCATCGCCAGCGTCAAGCGCGGCCTGTATGCCGTGAACTTCGGCGGCGGCCAGGTGGACATCACCAACGGCAAGTTCGTGTTCTCGGCCAGCGAGGCCTACATGATCGAGGACGGCAAGATCACGTACCCGGTCAAGGGCGCGACGCTGGTCGGCAACGGCCCGGAATCGCTGAAGGACGTGACGATGATCGGCAACGACATGCGCCTGGATTCGGCGTGGGCGTCTGCGGCAAGGAAGGCCAGAGCGTGCCGGTGGGCGTCGGCCAGCCGACGCTGCGCATCGAAAACATGACGGTGGGCGGCACGGCCTGAGCCTTGCTGCTATCTAGCTCCCCTCTCCGCCCGGCGGGAGGAGAAAACCCTCCCTATCTTCCTTCCTACGGCCTGACCTCATACACCAGGTTGAACGGCGTCTGTCCCGCACGCCGGAATGTCTTGAATCCCCCCTGCTCGGCCACGCCGCGCATGCGCGCCTCGCCCGCCTGCGCGCCCAGGCACATCGCGCCTTCCTGCGAACGCGACCCCGGTGTGCAGATGAACGTCGACGCCGAATAGAACACGCGTCCCACGGGATTGAGGTTGTCCTGCAGCTTGTCGTTGGCAAACGGTTCCACGATCATCCAGCAGCCGTCCGGCTTCAGGCTGCCACGGATATGGCGCGCTGCGCCGACCGGATCGCCCATGTCGTGCAGGCAGTCGAACACCGTCACCAGGTCGTAGTCCCTACCCGGAAAGTCCTTGGCCGACGCCACCTCGAAGGTCACGCGGTCGCCCACGCCAGCGCGGCGCGCGGCTTCGGTGGCGTAGCGGATCGACGGCTCGTGATAGTCGAATCCTTGAAATCTGGCCCGCGGGAAGGCCTGCGCCATGATGATGGTGGAGGCGCCGTGGCCGCAGCCCACATCGGCCACGGTAGCCCCGGCCTTGAGCCTGGCTTCCATGCCTTCCAGCGACGGAATCCACTCGCTGACCAGGTGCGCGGCATAGCCGGGCCGGAAGAACCGCTCCGTGCCGTGGAACAGCGCCGGATCGTGCTCGTGCCAGCCCAGGCCGCGCCCGTTGCGGAAGATGTCGATCATCCTGGGGATGGCGCGAAACTGCGCCACGGCGATCTGGAACGCCCCGGGGATAAAGGCGGGACTGCCCTCCAGGGCCAGCGCAAAGGCCTGTTCCTCGGTCAGCGAAAACATGTCGGTGGCCGGATCGTATTCGACATAGCCGCTGGCGGCCTGCGCCGACAGCCATTCCCGCAGGTAGCGCTCGTCGGTGTGCGTCTTCTCCGCCAGTATCGCCGCCGTCATCGGCTTTTCGGCCATCGCCTTGTACAGCCCCAGCTCGTCGCCCACCACCACCGTCGCCGCGTGCATCACGGCGCCAATGTCGTGGACAAAGCGCTCCATGAAGGCATTGAGCTTTTCCGTATCGACAGACATGATCGGCACCTCCGCTGCTCCGCTTTTCTTGTTCGACGCGCGCCGACAGCACGCCATATCAATATAGGTAGCGGGGACACTCAGCAAATGCTTAAATCTGTTGCAGTTGCCGCTTGCCAGCATCGTGGAAAAGCGCTATAAAGATGCTTCGTTGTCGCGCGAGCGGCGACCGCGCCCCGCAGTTTCCGGGATCGCGGCGCAATAAAATGCCTCGTCACCTCGCGCCGCAGCATAAATTGCACGCATCAGCGTAAAACCGACACAAGCTCGCTACAGCCGATCCGATTTCCGCCATGTCCGCCAAGTTTTACTTTTACTTCTTTTGGCATCTCACACCGCTGGCGGATAGAGAGGGACAGCTGTAAGCAACCCCCGAATGCAAAAAAGACCGCCAGCAAAAACTGGCGGTTTTTTTATGCCCGCCGGTCGCTGCGCAGAACCCCAACAGACCCAAGACCTCACAAGACCCGGAGCCATCATGCTGAAGAACACCGACGACCTGCGTATTCGAGAACTCAAGGAGCTGCTGCCGCCCGCGCACCTGATCCGCGAGTTCGCCTGCTCCGAGGCGGCGTCGGACGTGATCTACGGCGCCCGCCAGGCCATGCACCGCATCCTGCATGGCATGGACGACCGCCTGATCGTCATCATCGGACCCTGCTCGATCCATGACACGCGCGCCGCCCTGGAATACGCCAAGCTGCTCAAGGTGCAGCGCGAACGCTTCGCGGGCGAGCTCGAAGTCGTCATGCGGGTCTATTTCGAGAAGCCGCGCACCACGGTGGGCTGGAAGGGCCTGATCAACGATCCGCACATGGATGGCAGCTTCAAGATCAACGATGGCCTGCGCACTGCACGCGAACTACTGCTGAACATCAGCGAAATGGGCGTGCCGACCGGCACCGAGTACCTGGACATGATCAGCCCGCAATATATTGCCGACCTGGTCAGCTGGGGCGCCATCGGTGCCCGCACTACCGAATCGCAGGTGCACCGCGAGCTGGCGTCGGGCCTGTCGTGCCCGGTTGGCTTCAAGAACGGCACCGACGGCAACGTCAAGATTGCCGTCGACGCAATCAAGGCCGCCTCGCAGCCCCACCATTTCCTGTCGGTGACCAAGGGCGGCCACTCGGCCATCGTGTCGACGTCGGGCAACGAGGATTGCCACATCATCCTGCGCGGCGGCAAGGCGCCGAACTACGACGCCGCCAGCGTGGGCGAGGCCTGCGACGCGATTTCCAAGGCCGGACTGGCCGCGCGCCTGATGATCGATGCCTCGCACGCCAACAGCAGCAAGAAGCATGAAAACCAGTTGCCGGTCTGCGAGGACATCGGCCGCCAGGTGGCCGGCGGCGACCAGCGCATCATCGGCGTCATGGTGGAATCGCACCTGGTGGCCGGCCGCCAGGACCACGTCCAGGGCACGCCGGTGGAAAGCCTGACCTACGGCCAGTCGGTGACCGACGCCTGCATCGGCTGGGACGATTCGCTGTCGATACTGGAAACGCTGGCCAACGCGGTGAAGCAGCGACGACTGGCCACGGGCAGCGGCAACTAAGCCTCCGCCATGCGGTAAAAATGCAGCGCCGGCCCGATGGCCGGCGTTGTTTCTTGTCCGCCCCAGACGAAAAAACCGCCCCGGAGGGCGGTTTTCAACAAGCGACGGCTTCGCGCAGCCGCTTGCCTGTTCCACTTACTTCTTCATCACAAGATCGCCCTTCAGCGATCCGATATACGCGGCGATATCCTTCAGCTCGGCGCGCGTGAACGGGCGCGGCTTGCCATCCTTGCCGGTCACGGCCGGGTTGCTGTTGACCTGGCCGGCCATGATGGCGTTGGTGCGGCCCACCAGCGGATTGCCACTGACCTGGTACGACGCCAGCGCGTGGTACAGGTAGTCCGGGTGCTGCCCGGCCAGCTTCGGATAGTCCGGCGAAATCGGCGCGTTCAGGTCCTTGCCATGGCAGGCCACGCAGCCGCCTTTTTCCACCAGCGCCTTGCCGGCCGTGATATCCGCCGCCGAGGCGGACATGGCAGCGGCGCCAAGCGCGACAGCACCCAGCACGAACGAAACAGCTTTCAGCATCTTCATGATCAGGGGCCTCTTACTTGAGCGGATTGTTCTGCGTGTCGCCCTTCTGCTGCGAATAGTACGCAGCCACGGCGGCGATGTCCTTGTCGGACAGGCTGTCGGCAATCCCGCGCATGGTCGGATGCTTGCGATCCCCCTTCTTGTAGCCGTGGAGCGCGTTCTCGATGTACTTGGCGCTCTGGCCGCCGAGCATGGGCACCTGGTAGACCTCGGGGAACGACGCACGGTACCCCGGAATGCCATGGCAGCCGATGCACATGGCCACCTTGTCCTTGGCGGTGTCGACAGTGCCCTTGTCCTGGGCATGCGCTGCCGTTGCGGCCGCGCCCAACACTACCATCGTGAGGAGCTTTTTCATTTTCGTAGCTGATTGGGAAGTGTTAAACCGCGTGTGACCTGCCCCTGCTGGGGCGCCAGACGGCGTGCTACGAATGGGGATGGGGAGCGGACTGCCGGAGATCTGCCACGGGCGAAGCCGGTCAGACAAAGGCGCAACCGGGCGATATGCTGATGTGCCGCGGTGCTCTAACACCATTCTGTGCAACCATCTCGCGCTGTTGCCGCCTCCCGATGTTCTGCCATGTCTCTGGTGGCGGAACTGCCGGGCATGAGGAGGATATTGACTGGGGGCGCGTCAAACCGGCGCATTGTACCGCAGCGCGCACGTGGCAGTCCACGGCGCGCGCCTTGGGGTGAGCCCCACTGAACGCGAATGCCGATCTGCTCTTATACTGGCCCATTCCGGCCGAATTTCGGGTTGTTGCCACCCGTTGTCGCTACATTTTCGGCCCAGCCGGTTGTTGTTTCCCATTGTCATTCGACCGGCCTGCCTGGCAGGCCGGCAGCGATCCACCCAGGTTGCCTCATGTCCACCTCCGCCAACGCCAATCCGTCCCAGCAGGTCAAGTTCGAAGGTAGCGCCCAGTACGTGGCCACCGACGACCTGAAGCTGGCCGTCAACGCCGCGCGCACGCTGCAGCGTCCGCTGCTGATCAAGGGCGAGCCCGGCACCGGCAAGACCATGCTGGCCGAGGAAGTGGCCGCCGCGCTGGGCATGCCGCTGTTGCAGTGGCACATCAAGTCGACCACCAAGGCGCAGCAGGGTCTGTACGAATACGACGCCGTGTCGCGCCTGCGCGACTCCCAGCTGGGCGACGACCGCGTCCACGACATCAAGAACTACATCGTCAAGGGCGTGCTCTGGCAGGCGTTCGAGGCCGAGCAGCCGGTGGTGCTGCTGATCGACGAGATCGACAAGGCCGACATCGAATTCCCCAACGACCTGCTGCGCGAACTGGACCGCATGGAGTTCTACGTCTACGAGACGCGCGAACTGATCAAGGCCCGCCACCGTCCGCTGGTGATCATCACCTCGAACAACGAGAAGGAACTGCCCGACGCCTTCCTGCGCCGCTGCTTCTTCCACTACATCAAGTTCCCCGACGCCGAGACGATGCAGCAGATCGTCGACGTGCACTACCCCGGCATCAAGCGCGAGCTGGTGGCCGCGGCGCTGGAGGCGTTCTACGAGATGCGCAACCTGCCGGGCCTGAAGAAGAAGCCCAGCACGTCGGAACTGATCGACTGGCTCAAGCTGCTGATGGCCGAGGACATCCCCGCCGAGGCGCTGCGCAGCCCCGACCGCAAGGCCGCCATCCCGCCGCTGCATGGCGCTTTGCTGAAAAACGAGCAGGACGTGCACCTGTTCGAGCGCCTCGTGTTCATGAACCGCGCCAACCGCTGATAAAAATAGGCGAATGACGATGACGAAGTTCGTCCAGCCCGTCACGCTGACCGGGCAACACGCCACGCTGGCGCCGCTGTCGGCCGAGCACCTGCCCGGCCTGCGCGAAGCCGCCGCCGACGGCGAACTGCACCGCCTGTGGTACACCAGCGTGCCGACGCCCGAAGGCATGGCCGCCGAGATCGAGCGCCGCCTGGGCCTGCAGGCGCAGGATTCGATGCAACCGTTCACGGTGCTCGATGCCGATGGCCGCGTGGCCGGCATGACCACGTACATGAATATCGACGGCAAGAACCGCCGCGTGGAAATCGGCTCCACCTGGTACGCGAAGCGCGTGCAACGCACCGCGCTCAACACCGAGTGCAAGCTGATGCTGCTGCGCCATGCGTTCGAGGCGCTCGACTGCATCGCCGTGGAATTCCGCACGCACTGGATGAACCAGCAGAGCCGCACGGCCATCGCGCGCCTGGGCGCCAAGCAGGACGGCGTGCTGCGCAACCATCAGCGCATGCCCGATGGATCGTTCCGCGACACGGTGGTCTTCTCGATCATCGCCAGCGAATGGCCCACGGTGCGCGCCCACCTGCAATACCAGCTCGAACGTCCGCGTTGATCGGAGTCAAGCCATGCTGATCGACTTTTTCTTCTCGCTGCGCCACGCCAAGCTGCCGGTATCGGTCAAGGAATACCTGACCATGCTCGAAGCGCTGCGCGCGCAGGTCATTTCGCCGTCGATCGACGAGTTCTACTACCTGTCCCGCATGACGCTGGTCAAGGACGAGAAGCACTTCGACAAGTTCGACCAGACCTTTGCCGCCTACTTCAAGGGCGTGGAAAGCCTGGTGGACTGGAAGAGCGACATCCCGCTGGACTGGCTGCAGAAGACGCTGGAGCGCGAGCTGTCTGCCGAGGAAAAGGCGAAGATCGAGGCGATGGGCGGGCTCGACAAGCTGATGGAGCGCCTGAAGCAGTTGCTGGACGAGCAGAAGGAAAAGCACGAGGGCGGCAACAAGTGGATCGGCACCGGCGGCACATCGCCGTTTGGCCATGGCGGCTACAACCCAGAGGGCATCCGCATCGGTGGCCCGTCCAAGGGCAACCGCACCGCGATCAAGGTCTGGGAGTCACGGGCCTACAAGGATTACGACGACCAGGTGGAACTGGGCACGCGCAACATCAAGGTGGCGCTGCGCCGCCTGCGCCGGTTCGCGCGCGAGGGTGCCGATACCGAACTGGACCTGGACGACACGATCCATTCCACGGCGGCCAACGCCGGCATGCTCGACATCAAGCTGCGGCCCGAGCGCCACAACAAGGTCAAGGTGCTGATGCTGATGGATGTGGGCGGTTCGATGGACGACCACATCAAGCGCGTGGAAGAGCTGTTCTCGGCCGCCAAGACCGAGTTCAAGCACCTGGAGTACTACTACTTCCACAACTGCCTGTACGACTACGTGTGGAAGAACAATCGCCGCCGCCACGCGGAGAAGATCGCCACGTGGGACCTGATGCACAAGTACACGCCGGACTACAAGGTGATCTTCGTCGGCGATGCCACGATGAGCCCCTATGAGATCCTGCAGCCCGGCGGCTCGGTCGAGTACAACAACCCCGAGGCCGGCGCGGTCTGGCTCAATCGCATGATCGAGCAGTTTCCGCGCTTCGTCTGGCTCAACCCCGAGCCCGAGGGCCTTTGGCAGTATCGCCAGTCCATTACGGTCATCAACCAGATCATGAAGAACCGCATGTATCCGGTGACGCTGGCCGGGCTGGAAGAGGCGATGAAGGTGTTGACGAAGTAACGGCTGGGGTGGCGAAGCGGCTCATGCCACCACGTCCACGCCTTCCATCAGCCACTGCCGGAACGTCAGCAGCGCCGGCAGGTGGGCTTTCTGCTCCGGGTAGCACAGGTAGTAGCCCTTGCGGGCCAGCACACGCGCCGGGTGCGCCACGATCAGCGTGCCGGTCGCCAGTTCCTCCTCGATCAGGCAGCGCGGGATCAGCGCGATGCCCAGCCCCGACACGGCCGCCTGCGTCAGCAGCGTGAACTGGTCGAAGCGCGCCCCGCTCCACGCCTTGCGCGTCGATACCCCGAGTTGCGACAGCCAGTCGGGCCACGCCTCGGGCACGGTCGTATGGTGCAGCAGCGGATACTTGAGCAGCGCGGCCGGCGTCTTCGCCACGCCTTCGGGCTCGTGCGCGAGCAGTCCGGGACGGCAGACCGGAAGCACCTCGCGCCCCGTCATGTAGTCGGCCAGGCTGCCCGGCCAGACTCCGTCGCCAAAGCGGATCGCCGCGTCAAGATCGGGCTGGGAAAAATCGTAGCCCTGCGCATGCGGCACGAATTCGAGCGTTACCTCCGGATGCCGGGCGAAGAACTGCGGCAGGCGCGGAATCAACCATTTCGCCCAAGCGTGGGCATGCTGGCGATATGCAGGATGCCGCCCCGCCCCTGCCGGGCGATCAGCTCCACGCTGGCCGCCTCGATTTCGCCCAAGCTCGGCCCGATGCGCTCAAGATAACGCTTGCCTGCTTCGGTCAGCAGCAGCCGCTGGCGCACGCGCTCGAACAGTTCGACGCCCAGGAAGGCCTCCAGGCCGCGTACCTGCTTGCTGACCGCGCCCTGCGTGACATGCAGTTCCCGCGCGGCAACCGTAAAACTGCTATGCCGCGCTGCGGCTTCGAACGCCATCAACTCGGTCATCGACGGACACAAGCGCCGCATACCGCACCCCTTACTTCAATACCAGATGGAATGAGCTAGGGATTTTAAATCGTTTGCTACGAACTTGCATTGGCGCGCAGAATCAGGACGCACGATTTTTGCATTGCCCCCGTATTACCCCGTTCAAGGCTATGACCCAGGTCCGCAGAGGCCAGCCTGTCTCTCTTTCAATTACCTTTCGACCGGATTCGTTTCGATGCAACGCCGTCCCCTGCTCAAGATCCTGGCCGCCGCCACTGCCTTTGCTGCTGCCGGCCTGACCCTCCCGCCTTTGCCCAGGGTACCTACCCGACCAAGCCGATCACGCTGGTCGTGCCGTTCCCGGCCGGCGGCACCACCGATATCGTCGCGCGCATCGTCGCCGACAAACTGGGCCAGCAACTGGGCCAGGCCGTGGTGGTGGATAACCGCGGCGGCGCCGGCGGCAGCATCGGCACCGGCTACCTGGCCAAGGCCACGCCGGACGGCTACACGCTGGGCATCGCCACGGCGTCCACGCACGGCATCAACCCGGCTGTGTACCCGCGCCTGTCGTACGACGCCACCAAGGACTTCACCACCATCACGAACCTGGCCTCGGTGCCGAACGTGATGAGCATCCATCCGGGCGTGAAGGCCACCGACATGAAGTCGTTCATCGCGCTGGCCAAGTCCGAGCCGAACAAGCTGGCCTATGGCTCGGCCGGCAACGGCAGCGTGTCGCACATGATGGGCGAGCTGTTCAAGATGAGCAGCAAGACCGAACTACTGCACGTGCCCTACAAGGGCGTGGGCCCGGCGCTGAACGACGCGCTGGCCGGCCAGGTGCAGATCCTGTTCGACAACCTGCCGTCGTCGCTGCCGTTCATCGAAGGCGGCAAGCTGCGCGCCCTGGCCGTGGCTGCGCCCAAGCGCGTGGCCGCCCTGCCGAACGTGCCGACCTTCGCCGAACTGGGCCTGCCCGAAGTGAATGACGCCGCCTGGTTTGGCCTGATCGCTCCGGCCAAGCTGCCGGCCGACATCCAGGCCAAGCTCAACGCGGCCGCCATCAAGGTGCTGGCCATGCCCGAGGTGAAGGCCAAGCTTGAAAAGCTGGGCGCCACCCCGGTGGGCGACACGCCGCAGCACTTCGCGCAGCAGATTTCGGCCGAAGTGGCCAAGAACAAGAAGGTGGCAGCCGCCGCCAAGATCTCCCTGGACTAATCCTTACCGGCAGTTCGTATGACCGACGCAGAACGAAAGACCGCGGAAAGCCCGTACTTCCTGCAGATGCCGGAAGGCGAGAGCGGCCCGCTCTTTCTTGATTCCCCGCACAGCTGCACCACGTACCCGGCGGACTTCCGCTTCGCCGGCAACCTGCCCCTGCCGCTGCTGCGGCAGGCGGAAGACACGTTCGTGGAACAGCTCTACGCCGATGCCCCGGCACGTGGCATCCCGCTGCTGGCGGCCGGCTGCCCGCGCAGCTACCTTGACGCCAACCGCGGCCTGGAGGAAATCGACGAGGCGCTGCTGGACGCACCGTGGCCTGGCCTGAAGAAGGAAACGTCCAAGACGCGCCTGGGCAAGGGCCTGGTCTGGCGCGTGCTGGACACCGGCGAGCCGATCTATGACCGCAAGCTGAGCGTGGCAGAGCTGCAGGCACGGATCGACAACTACTACCTGCCGTACTACGCGCAGCTGCAGAAGTTGTCGGATGATGCCGTGGCGCGCCATGGCCGCGTGTTCCACATCAACTGCCACTCGATGCCCAGCGAGGCAGCGAAGTTCGCCACCGAGCATCCGGGCCTGCAGCATCCGGACTTCGTGGTGGGCGACCGCGACGGCACCACCTGCGACAAGCGTTTCACCGATCGCGTGGAGGCCGTGCTCAAGGAGATGGGCTACGACGTGTGGCGCAACCACCCCTACAAGGGCGTGGAAATCGTGCGCGTGGTGGGCCAGCCGCAGGCCAACCGCCACAGCCTGCAGCTCGAAGTCAATCGCAAGCTGTACATGGACGAAGTGGGCCTGACCCATTCGGCCGGCTTCGACAAGCTCCAGCGCGACCTCAACGCGCTGATGGACGACCTGCTGCGCTTCGCCAGCACGTTCTGAGATCGCCAGGAACGGGCGCTGCAATGGCGCCCGGTACCTCGGGACACGCTTCTCGCGTGTCTCGGGGTTCGCCTGAGTTGCATGAGTCCTGGGACATCTGTTATTGCGCGCAGGTAATAGCGCCTGAAGCGTGCAAGTTGTAAGCAGTTAGAACGAAGGGTAACAAGATTTAGGAACTTCGCCGGCAGGCTTTCCTCTATCATGGCAATCCTTCACCAACCCTCCTTGCTGACTCAAGCAAAGACGATCCCGTGATCAAACGATTTTCCAAACTGTTCGGCAGCCAGCTTCGCATGCTGACTGCCGCAGTGGCAGGCGCGATCGCGTTGGCCGGCTGCGCAACCGCGCCGACCGACGAAGCCGCCCCGGCAGCCGCCATCCCGGCCGCCACGCCCGCCGCTGCACCGGCCCCCGCGCCGGCCGTCAAACCGCCTCCCGTCGTCAACAAGGCCCCGCCGACCACCACGGTCACCCTACCCGACAAAGGCCGCGTGAGCCTGGCCGAATACCGCTCGCAGATGCGCCAGCAGTTGATGAAATCGGAGAACGCCTCGGCCGATGTGGCCGATTGCGCGGCACATGCCAGCTGGGTGGTGCCGCGTTCGGCATCCTATGACGCACTGAAGATCCCGACCGGCGCGCTGTCGACCAGCCAGGCCACAGAGGAACGCTGGGAAGGCCGCTTCTCGCCCGGCAAGCAGGCCGTGCCCGTGAGTTCGGTCGTGACGTTCAGCGCCACGGCCCACAAGCGCAAGGGCGAGGCCCAGTGGCAGCCGGTCAAGGTACGCTGCGGCTACAACGACGGCATGATGCTGGCCTACGAACTGCTGGACAGCAACGGCGACACGATCGTCGAGCCCGCAGCGGCACCGGCGGTGGCAACGTCGACGTCGCACAGCAAGAAGAAGGGAAAGAGCAGCGCCAAGGCATCGTCTTCATCGAAGTCGACGGCTTCGAAGTCGACGTCGTCGTCATCGTCATCGAAGGCGAAGAAGAAGCACTGAGGGGCGCGTCGGCCAGCACGATATCCGCCACTATGCGCACCCCTCTCCCGCAAGGCGGGAGAGGGGTGCAAACCTTCAGCAGTTTGCCTTACCCGAGATACTCCAGCATCGCCTGCAGCATGGCCGTGCCGAGCAGCGCGCTTTTCGCGCCGTTCCAGCCCACCACCGGGTCGGGCAGGTCGGCGTTGTCCTTGAACGGCATTTCCAGCGTCAGCGCCAGGCAGCCGAAGGTATGGCCGATGTACTTCGAGGCCAGCTTCAGTGCGTCGGCGTTGTACTTGCTGGCGGCATAACCGTGCACGTCCTGGAAATCGGGCGTGGCGCGCTTGAACGCTTCGATGAAGCGTGACTGCTGTTCACGCTGGGCTTCGGTAAAGCCGGGCAGCATCTCGCTGCCGGCCACGAAGTTGTACGGCAGCGCCTCGTCGCCGTGGATATCGAAGAACAGGTCCACACCGGTGCGCTCGATCTCGCGGCGCACGTAGTAGACCTCGGGGCTGGTCTCCGGGCTCGGCTGCATCCACTCGCGGTTCAGGTTCGCGCCTGCCGCGTTGGTGCGCAGGTTGCCGCGCGACGATCCGTCCGGGTTCATGTTCGGCACGATATGGAATACCGCGCGGTCCAGCAGCTTGCGCGCCACCGGATCGCCATGCCAGGCGCCAGTGCCGGTCAGGCGCTGCAGCACGCCCTCACAGAACCACTCGGCCATGCTCTCGCCCGGATGCTGGCGCGCGATCATCCAGATCGTCTTCTTGCCGGGGCCGGGCTGGCCCAGCGTCACGCAGGTCAGGTCGCGGCCATCCACCGTGCTGCCCAGGTGCGACAGCTTCGCCAGCGGCGACCGCTGGCACGTGGCCAGCAGCGACAGGTGCCGCTCGTCGGAATACGGTTCGAAGTAGGCCAGCCACACGCTGTCGTGCTCGGGCGTGAAGTCGACGGTCATCGTGGCGCCGTCGTACTGCGTCGGCACGCGGAACCAGTGCGCGCGGTCGTACGACGCCACGGCGCGGTAGTCGCGCCAGCCATCGGGATAGGTGCACTCGCCCGCGTTCAAGAACTTCAGCCGGCACGCCTGCCCCGCCGCGCCCTGCAGGCGGAAGTGGAACCACTGGCGGAAATCGGCATGGGAATCGGCGCGAATGCGCAGGCGGATATCGTCGGCGCGGTCGAGCGCTTCGACTTCGATCGCGCCCGAATCGAACAGCGAGGAAATATGGAGTGCCGAGGTCATCGAATATTCCTTGGTTCTTAGTCTTCAAGCCGGCGGCGGAAGACCCAGCGGGCATCGTCGGACGCAGCCTTGTCGAAGGCATAGCCGTCTTCCTTGAACCGCTTGAGCTGCGCCGGGTCGGTCACCCGGTGCGTGACCGCGTAGCGGGCCATCGTACCGCGGGCACGCTTGGCGTGGAACGAAATGATCTTGTAGCGGCCGCCCTTCCAGTCCTCGAACACGGGCGTGATGACGCGGGCGTCGAGCACCTTGGGGCGCACCACCTTGAAATACTCCTCGGACGCCAGGTTCACCAGTGTGGGCGCGCCCTCGTGCTTGAGGTCGGCCATGTCCTTGTTGAGCAGTTTCGTGACGTCGTCGCCCCAGAACGCGTACAGGTCGCGGCCGGCGGCGTTGTCCAGGCGGGTGCCCATTTCCAGGCGGTATGGCTGCATCCAGTCCATCGGGCGCAGCACGCCGTACAGGCCGGACAGGATGCGAATGTGCTTCTGGGCGAACGCCAGGTCTTCGGTGGATAGCGATTTCGCGTCCAGGCCGTCGTAGACGTCGCCGTTGAATGCCAGCACGGCCTGCTTGCTGTTGGCGGCCGTGAACTCGGGCGTCCAGTCCGCGTAGCGGGTGACGTTCAGCACGGCCAGCTTGTCGGAGATGTCCATCAGCGATGCCACGTCCTGGGGCGCCAGCTTGCGCAGGCGCTCGATCAGCGTGGCGGAACGGTCGATAAAACGCGGCATCGTGTGGGTCTTGACGCGCGGCGGTGTCTCGTAGTCCAGGGACTTGGCGGGAGACAGGACGATGAGCATGGCAAAATCGCGGGCAGAAACAAAGCTGAGATTGTAGCGAATGCCCACAGAAGTCACCGCCGGCACATTACCCGGCACCCCCTCCGCCCCCGTGTGGTCCTCGATTCCAACGTCTGGGTCGACCTGCTGGTCTTCCGCGACCCCACGTCGAGCCCATCCGCGCCGCGCTGGCGTCGGGCGCCATCGCCCCGGTGATCCGCGCCGACTGCCGCGAGGAACTGCGCCGGGTGCTGGCCTATCCGCAATTTGCCCGTTTCACGGTCGATATCGACGCCGCGCTGGCCGAAGTAGACCGCCTGGCCACGCTGGAAACGGCGCCCGAGCCGGCCGACGCCGGCACCATCCGCCTGCCGAAGTGCCGCGACACAGACGACCAGAAGTTCATCGAGCTGGCCCACTTTGCCCGGGCCGTGCTGCTGGTGTCGAAGGACAAGGCCGTGCTGAAGCTCAGGAGCCGCCTGCGCCGCACCAGCGGCGTGGACGTGCTGACGCCGCTGGCCTTCACGGCCTGGCTGGCCGCGCGGGCAGCCGCCGATGGCGCTGCCAATCCCGCCTCGCCCGCCCCGGCCGGCGATCCCCGCTAGAATGTCGCTCTGGTTTCCTGCCCGGTCCTATCCCGTTTCCGCCCAGTCATGTCCGAATCGACTCCTGCACCGCTGAATCCGCTGAATCCGCCCCTGTCGCGCCTGCCCAACGTCGGCACCACTATCTTCACCGTGATGTCGGCGCTGGCCGCCGAAAAGAACGCCGTGAACCTGGGCCAGGGCTTTCCGGACTTCGACTGCGACCCGCGCATCGTCGACGCCGTGACCGGCGCCATGCGCGCGGGCCACAACCAGTACCCGCCGATGGCCGGCGTGCCCAAGCTGCGCCAGGCCATCGCCGGCAAGATCGCCGCGCTGTACGGCCACCAGTACGACTGGAACACCGAGATCACGATCACGGCCGGCGCCACGCAGGGCCTGCTGACGTCGATCCTGTGCGCCGTGCACCCGGGCGACGAGGTCATCGTGCTGGAACCGTGCTACGACAGCTATCTGCCGTCGATCGAACTGGCCGGCGCCAAGGCCGTGCCGGTGCGGCTCGAAGCCCCGCTGTTCCGCATCCCGTTCGACAAGCTGGCCGCCGCGATCACGCCGAAGACGCGCATGATCATGATCAATACGCCGCACAACCCCACCGGCACGATCTGGCGCGCGGAAGACATGCAGCAGCTGGCCGACCTGCTGGCCGGCACCGACATCCTGCTGCTGTCCGACGAAGTCTACGAACACATGGTCTACGACGGCCAGCAGCACGCATCGGTATCGCGCCACCCCGAACTGGCGCGCCGCAGCTTCGTGGTGTCGAGCTTCGGCAAGACGTACCACGTCACCGGCTGGAAGGTGGGCTACGTGGCCGCGCCGGTCGCGCTGATGAACGAATTCCGCAAGGTGCACCAGTTCAACGTGTTCACCGTGAACACGCCGGTGCAGCACGGCCTGGCCGACTACATGGCCGACCCCGCCCCGTACCTTGACCTGGCCGCCTTCTACCAGGCCAAGCGCGACGACTTCCGCGCCGGGTTGGCCAATACGCGCTTCAAGCTGCTGCCGTCGGACGGCACGTACTTCCAGTGCGTCGATTATTCGGCGATTTCCGATATGAGCGAGGCCGATTTCTCGATGTGGCTCACGCGCGAGATTGGCGTGGCGGCGATCCCGGTATCGGCGTTCTATTCCGAGCCGCGCGAGTCGGGTGTGGTGCGCTTCTGCTTCGCCAAGAAGAAAGAGACGCTGAAGCTGGCGCTGGAACGGTTGTCCCGGCTCTGACTGTCGCGGCTCTATCGCAGCTATAAGCGCGGCGCATTCCCGCCATGAAGAAAAGCCCCGCTGGCTTCCCGCCGCGGGGCTTTTTGCTTAATTTGGCGATGATCCGATGGCTGCCGCTTACTTGTTCCGGCTCAGCATCAGTTCGGTGTTGGCCTTGCGCTCGGCGTTGACCCGCTGCACGCTGGGCCGTTCCGCCATCGCCTTCAGGTAATCCTTCACCGGCAATCCCGCCAGCAGATCTTCGCCGTAGATGATCTTCGTGCAGGACGAGATCAGCGGCAGGTGGCACACGGCGGCGCAGTCGGCCAGCGTGAACGTGTCGCCAGCGATATATGGCGAGAACTTTGCCAGGCGGCCGAACGCGGGAATGTACTTGTCCAGCAGATTGCGCTGGCGCTCCTTGACGCGGTCGCTGACCTTGCCGCCGAAAAACGCCTCGGCATACAGCTCGCGCGCGGTCAGCTCCAGGTAGACCTCCAGAAACGTGACGATTTCACGCACCTTGCCAGCCTGGTACGGGTCGCGCGGCAGCAGCGGCGCCTGGCTGTAGGTGGATTCCAGGTATTCGTTGATGGTTTCGGACTCGCACAGCGGGCCGGCATCGGTGATGATGTAGGGGACCTTGCCCAGCGGCGAAGCGGCCAGGTCGGTCTCGCCGATCCAGGCCAGTTCCTCCTCGAACGGCAGGTTCTTTTCCAGCAGCGCCAGCTTGACCTTGTTGTAGTAGTTGCTGGCGGCAAAACCGCAAAGCTTCAGCATGTCGTCTCTCTCCGAATTGGGATGGAATTCCGTGGTGTCGACCCGGGGCCGCACCGTCGCCGCCTGCCCTGCCTTGCATGGCCGATCAGCGCACGCCGCATGCACGGCGCCTCTGTCGCGAAAGGTGCAGAAAACGTACGATCGTGCTAATTTAGCCACAACTTTTTTGGACGAACAATGAGCAATTCCACTATCCAGACGCTTGGCATCGTTGGCACTGGCGCCATGGGCCGCGGCATCGCCCAGATCGCCGCGCAGGCCGGCCTGACCGTCCACCTGTTCGACACCAACGCGCAAGCCGTGGCTGCCGCGCGCCAGTACCTGCAGGATACCTTTGCCAAGCTGGCCGACAAGGGCAAGATCAGCGCCGCCGACAGCGACGCCGCGCTGGCCCGCGTGAAGGCCGCCGCCGCGCTGGAAGACCTGGCCGGCTGCGACATGGTGGTGGAAGCGATCGTCGAACGCCTGGACGTCAAGCGCGACCTGGTGGCCAAGCTCGAAGCCATCCTGCGCGAAGACGCCGTGATCGCGTCGAACACCTCGTCGCTGTCGATCACCGCCATCGCCGTGGGCGCGAAGCAGCCGGGCCGCGTGGTGGGCTACCACTTCTTCAACCCGGTGCCGCTGATGAAGGTGGTGGAAGTGATCGACGGCCTGTCGGGCGACCCCGCCGTGGGCGACCGCCTGATGGAACTGTCGCGCCGCATGGGCCATACGCCGGTGCGCTGCAAGGACATGCCGGGCTTCATCGTGAACCATGCCGGCCGCGGCATGAACATCGAGGGCCTGAAGGCCGCGCAGGAAGGCGTGGCCGAGTTTGTCGACATCGACAACATCATGCGCGAGCAGGCCGGCTTCCGCATGGGCCCGTTCGAGCTGATGGACCTGACCGGGCTCGACGTGTCGCACCCGGTGATGGAATCGATCTACAACCAGTTCTACCAGGAACCCCGCTACCGCCCGTCGCCGATCACGGCGCTGCGCTCGGTGGGCGGCCTGCTGGGCCGCAAGACCGGGGCCGGCTTCTATGCATACCCGGAAGGCCAGAAGCAGGTGCCCGCCGCCCGGCCCGTGCCCGATGCGCGCCCGGCGAGCGTCTGGGTGAGCCGCGCCAACGCGCGTGGCCATGCCATGGCCGTGAAGCTGCTGGGCGCGCTGGGCGCGACCGTCGAAGGCGGCAACCAGCCGTCGGCCGACGCGCTGATCGTCGTCACGCCGCTGGGCCTGGATGCCACCACGGCTGCGCTGGAGGAAGGCCTGGACGCGACGCGCGTGGTCGCCATCGACACGCTGCTGCCGTTCGAAGCCACCAAGCGCCGCACGCTGATGACCACGCCGGCCACCAGCGCCGCCGCCCGCGACGCCGCGCACGGCCTGTTTTCCAGCGACGGCGTGCCGGTGACGCTGATCCGCGATTCGGCCGGCTTTATCGCCCAGCGCATCATCGGCTGCATCGTCAACATTGCCAGCGACATCGCGCAACAGCGCATCGCCACGCCGACCGACATCGACCTGGCCGTGAACCTGGGCCTGGGCTATCCGAAGGGTCCGCTGGCACTGGGCGATACGATTGGCGCCAACGTGATCCTGGAAGTGCTGCGCAACATGAACCGCCTGACCGGCGACATGCGCTACCGTCCAAGCCCGTGGCTGTGGCGCCGCGCCGGCCTCGGCCTGTCGCTGCTGACCGAGGAAGCCTGATCGAATGGGCGCCCCGCCGAGACACGGGCGCCCTTTCTGCTTTTTGCCCCAAGAATCTGCCCCAGGATAACGAGGCTGCCATGACTGCCCAACTGCTGTCCGAACGCGTCGACGCGACGCTCGTGCTGACCATCTCCAACCCGGAGGCGCGCAACGCGCTGCATCCGGACATCTACGCCGCCTCGCAGGAAGCCCTGGAAGTGGCCACCCGCGACGACTCGATCCGCGCCGTGGTGCTGACCGGCGCCAACGGCGTGTTCTGTGCCGGCGGCAACCTGAACCGGCTGCTGGGCAACCGCTCGCAGCCCCCGTCGGTGCAGGCCGAAAGCATCGAGACGCTGCATCACTGGATCGAATCGTTCCACGCCTTTCCCAAGCCGATCATCGCCGCCGTGGAAGGCCCCGCCGCCGGCGCAGGCTTCTCGCTGGTGCTGGCCTGCGACTACGTGGTGGCCGCCAGCGACGCCAAGTTCGTGATGGCCTATGTCAAGGTCGGGCTGACGCCGGACGGCGGCGGCTCGTACGAGATTGCGCGGATGCTGCCGCGCCAGCTGGCCAGCGAGATCCTGATGGAAGGCAAGCCGGTGGACCCGGCCCGCCTGGCGCACTTCGGCATCGTCAACCGCGTGGTGCAGCCGGGCCACGCGTTGACCGAGGCGCTGCGCATCGCCGAGAACCTGGCCAAGGAATCGCCCAATGCCGTGCGCGGCATGAAGGCCCTGATCAACCATGCGGGCACCGCATCGCTGACCCAGCACCTGGCGGCCGAGCGCGACAGCTTTGTCGCCGCCCTGCATCACAAGGATGGTGGCGAGGGCATCACGGCTTTCCTTGAGAAACGCAAGCCGAACTACAGGTGAGTCCAGACAATCGGCCATACCTGTAACGTGCCTTCGACAATGATCACAAAATAAAGACACTGCGGAGAGAGACAACATGAGCAGCAACGTATCGCACTTTGAAGGGACGCGTCCCGTGGCAGACCAGCAGCGCTTCGACGTGGGCGCGCTGGAAGCCTGGATGCGCGAGCACGTGGAGGGCTTTGCCGGCCCGCTGACGGTCGAGCAGTTCAAGGGTGGCCAGTCCAACCCGACGTTCAAGCTGATCACGCCGGGCCAGACCTATGTGATGCGCGCCAAGCCGGGCCCAAGGCAAAGCTGCTGCCGTCCGCCCATGCCATCGAGCGCGAGTACCGCGTGATGAAGGCGCTGGCCGGCACGGACGTGCCCGTGGCCCATATGTATGCGCTGTGCGAGGATGAAGACGTGATCGGCCGCGCGTTCTACATCATGGAGTTCGTCAGCGGCCGCGTGCTCTGGGACCAGTCGCTGCCCGACATGAGCACGGCCGAGCGCGGCGCGATCTACGACGAGATGAACCGCGTCATCGCCGCGCTGCACACGGTGGACTACAAGGCCATCGGCCTGGCCGACTACGGCAAGCCGGGCAACTACTTCCAGCGCCAGATCGAACGCTGGAGCAAGCAGTACAAGCTGTCGGAAACGGAATCGATCCCGGCCATGGACCAGCTGATGGCCTGGCTGCCGGATCATATCCCGCAGGAAGACGTGGACCTGACCAGCATCGTCCACGGCGACTACCGGCTGGACAACCTGATGTTCCACCCCACCGAGCCGCGCGTACTGGCCGTGCTGGATTGGGAACTGTCCACGCTGGGCCATCCGATGGCCGATTTCGGCTACCACTGCATGAGCTGGCATATCGCGCCGGGCCAGTTCCGGGGCATCGCCGGGCTGGACCACAAGGGCCTGGGCATTCCCGACGAGGCCGCCTATCGCCGCCTGTACGAGCAGCGCACCGGCCGCCAGATCACGGGCGACTGGAATTTCTACCTCGCCTTCAGCATGTTCCGCATCGCCGGCATCCTGCAGGGCATCATGAAGCGCGTGGTCGACGGCACGGCGTCGTCGGCACAGGCGCTGGACGCCGGCAAGCGCGCCCGTCCGATGGCGGAGATGGGCTGGGAATACGCAAAAAAGTCGGGGGCTTGAATACCTGACCACCCGGTTTGCTCCCCTCCCGCGAGCGGGAGAGGGGCCGGGGGTGAGGGTTCAGCGGTGCAAAATCCGACCAGTCGGCAAGCAGAGCCGCCTTGCCCTCACCCCAACCCCTCTCCACTTCATGGGAGAGGGAGCCGACCTCACATTCGGCAACCATGTCATCAGACAACCGAGCACAAACCCGCGCTCCATCCGGCTTTTTCCACGCGTCGGCGAGCCCGGTGCAACCTCCCCACCGCCCCTTTGTCCCTACATTTAGCGCCACCTGCCTACGTGTTTTCCCGATAGACCCCATCGAAAAGCGGGCCTACACTCCCTCAGATTGTTGTACGACGACTGATGATAAGTGTTGACTGGAGACACAGCATGACCTCTTCTCGCCGCCAATTTCTTGGCCAGCTTCCTGGCCTTGCGGCCCTTGGTGCCGTGGGCACGTCCGGCATCCTGGCGCCGGCTTCGGCATGGGCGCAGGACAAATGGCCGACGCGCCCGATCCGCCTGGTGGTGCCCTATCCCGCCGGCGGTTCGTCCGACATCATTGCGCGCCTGATCAGCAAGCAGCTTGGCGAAGCGCTGGGCCAGCCGATCGTGGTGGACAACCGCCCGGGCGCCAACGGCAATATCGGGGCCGCCATGGTGGCGCAGGCGGGTACTGAAAACCACACGCTGCTGCTGTGCGACGTGGGCGCGTTGGCGATCACCCCGTCGGTCTACACCAAGCTGACGTTCAACCCTGAGAAGGATCTCAAGGGTGTGGCCATGCTGGCCTACTCGCCGCACCTGCTGGTGGTGCATCCGTCGGTGCCGGCCAACAATCTCAAGGAACTGGTCGATCTGTCGCACAAGCAGTCGCTGAACTTTGCCGTGACCGCCATCGGCAGCGCGCCGCACCTTGCCGGCGTGGCCGTGCAGCAGGCCACCAAGGCCGGCTGGCAGTACGTGCCGTACAAGGGCGGCGCCCAGGCGATTGCCGATACCGTCGGCGGCACCGCGCAGGTGCTGATGAATGGCATGCTGGCCACGTATCCGCACGTGCAGTCAGGCAAGCTCAAGCTGCTGGCCGTGTCCAAGCGCACCCGCATGGCGCTGGTGGGCCAGACGCCGACCATCGCCGAAAGCGGCGTGCCGAATTTCGAATCGGGTACCTGGCAGGGCGTGATGGCGCCGGCCGGCATGCCCGATGCGCTGGTCCAGCGCATCAACACCGAGCTGGTGAAGATCATTCGCACGCCGGAGATCCGCGCCAACCTGGCCGGCCAGGGCGCCGAGGTGGTGACGATGTCCCCGGCGGAAACCAACAAGTGGTTCCAGGCCGAGGAAAAGCGCTGGGCACAAGTCGTGAAAGCGGCGGGGGTCAAGCTGGACGCATAAGTCCGGCAACAACAACAGGCAGAACTGGAACGGGCGCGAATTTCGCGCCCGTTTTTCTTGCTGGCCGGCCTCCGCTGCGGGCCGGCCCCGCGACGGGCTCAGTCGCCCAGCGCCACGCCCTCGCGGCGCGGATCGGCGCCGCCGGCCCAGACGGGCTTGCCGTTGACCGTTTTGCGCATGATGGCCTGCGTGCCGCTGGTCATCTCGATCTCGGCCACCTGATGGCCCTGCTGCTTTAGCGCCTGCACCAGCTGCGGCGTCACCAGGCCCTTTCCACCTCTGTCGGGCCGTTGCGGCTGCCGAAGTTGGCCATGCCCACTGCCTGCTGCACGTCCATGTCCCAGTCGAGCAGGCCCACCAGCGTCTTCGACACATACTCGATGATCTGCGAGCCGCCCGGCGAACCCAGCGCCGCCACCAGCTTGCCGCTCTGGCGATCGAACACAAGCGTCGGCGCCATCGACGAGCGTGGGCGCTTGCCAGCCTGCACGCGGTTGGCCACCGGCTTGCCGTTTTCGGTCGGCGTGAACGAGAAATCGGTCAGCTGGTTGTTGAGCATGAAGCCGCGCACCATGATGTGCGAGCCGAAGTACGACTCGATGGTCGTCGTCATCGACAGCGCCCCGCCCCGGTTATCTACGGCCACGATCTGCGACGTGGAAATGCGCGGCGGCGAGGGGTCCGGCGCGAACGACACCTTCACGCCCGGCGGCGTGCCCGGCTGCGCCTTGCCCATGCTCTTGTCGCCGATCAGCGCGGCGCGCTCGGCCAGATAGTCCGGATTGACCATCGCGGCCACGTCCACCGGCACGAAATCGGCATCGGCGACATAGAGGCCGCGGTCCGCGTAGGCCAGCCGGTCGGCTTCGGCGATGGCGTGGACGGCCAGCGGATTCGGCTCCATCAGCGAAGGCAGGTCGACCTTCGTCGGCTTCAGGCTGGCCAGCGCGTAGCGCGGGTCACGCTTTTCCAGCGCCTCCAGCGTGCCAAGGATCTGCGCGATGGCGATGCCGCCCGACGACGGCGGCGGCATGCCGCAAATCTTCCACTGCCGGTAGTCCGTACACACCGGCACGCGCACCTTGGCCTTGTAGCCCTTCAGGTCCGCCTCCGACAGGCTGCCGGCGTTCTGGTGGCCGTTGACCTTGGCCGCGATGTCCCGCGCGATCGGCCCGTTGTAGAACACGTTCGGGCCGCTCTTCGCGATCTCGCGCAGCGTCTGCGCCAGTTGCGGGTTCTTGATCATCGTGCCGACCGGCTTGGCCTTGCCCTGCCCGTCGAGGAAGTACGCGGTCATCTCGGGCGAGCCGCCCATGAACTTGTCCGCCGCCACCTGCGTGTAGAGCCGCTGCGACATCGGGAAGCCCTTGTCCGCCAGGCGGATGGCCGGCTGGAAGAGCCGTGCCCACGGCAGGCGCCCGTGCTCGCGATGCGCCATCTCCAGCGCGCGCAGCACGCCTGGCACGCCCACCGACCGCCCGCCGATCTGCCCTTCGGAGAATTCCATCGGCTTGCCGTCGGCACGCATGAACAGGTTCTCGGTGGCCCCGGCCGGCGCGGTCTCGCGGCCGTCGTAGGCCTGCACCCGCTTGCCGTCCCAGTACATGATGAAGGCCCGCCGCCGATGCCGGTGGCCTGCGGCTCCACCAGCGTCAGCACGGCCTGCATCGCCACGGCGGCGTCGATGGCCGAGCCGCCTGCCCGCAGGATCTCGCGACCGGCCTCGGTAGCCAGCGGATTGGCCGCCGCCGCCATGTGCTTCTGCGCATAGGTGGTGGTCATGTCCGGCCGATAGCCCGACGACACTTCCGGGGCCGGCGGCATGGCCGCCTGCGCGGCGGGCGCGGAGGCCGGCCCGGCAGGTGCCGTGGCCATCGGGGAGCCAGCCCCCTTGTCCGCCGTGCCGCATGCCGCCAGCAGCGCGGTCAGCCCCACGGCCAGTGCGCCACGCCAGCGCAGTGAATCGGAATGATGCGCAGTCGTGTCCGCGTGACGGGGTGCCACTGCTTCAGTCATGCCGTGTCTCCTGGTGGAAATCTCCGGCGATTGTAGCGGCGAACGATGCCCGTGGATGTGCGAATCGTCTGAAAGCCGGCCTTGCCTTTCGGGGCGTTTTTGCCTATGCGGCCACGCTGGCCGCATGCGGCGCAGCAGCATGGCAGCGATTCTTTGTTCCGCCGGGCCTCGTCTGAGACGCGATGACTCGCACCACTACAGTGTGGTGAACGACCAGTTCAGGTTCACGCCCTGCCCGTTCAGCGTGCCGCTCACGGTCACGTTGTAGCGCGTCTTGCCGGCCAGCGGCGCGGTCGGCGTGCAGATTGCCAGGCCACGGGCCGCGCTGGTCATGCCCGACGTGCGCGCGTCCACCTTCTCGCACGGCACGCTGTTGCCCGATGCATCGGTGATCGAGAACGTGTCGGCATTGAACGTCAGCGACGCGTTCATTGCCTGCACCGTGACCGGATAGCCCATGGTCTTGCCCGAGTACGCGGGCGCCGGGTTGGGGCTCTCGTTGTTGATCCAGCTGACCGGCACGTCGGCCTGGCCGTTGTACGGGTACGCCACCATCTGGTTGTCGGCGCCGCCCTGGCTGCGGTCGGCCAGGTCGATGGTCTGGAAGTAGTAAGCCTGCGTGCCGCCGCTGCTGCCCGCGCCGACGCTTTCGGCAAACCCGCTGCCGGCCGATCCGTAGCTGCCCAGCAGGGCCGCGCGGTGGAACGGCGCATCGACCAGGTCGACCACCAACTGGTCCTTCGGCGCCATCGACAGGTTTGCGCCCGCCTGCGACGTCCAGCGGTTGGCACCGGCCACCACTTCCGCCGTGGCATTGCTTGCATACGCGGCCTGGATGCGGTCGTTCGGCGCGGCGCCGGTATAGCCGGGCTTGCCCGATTGCTCGTCGTGCGTCAGCGTGTTGTTGGCCAGCATGTAGGCCGTGTGGTTCTGCGCCACCGTGTTCAGGGCGTCGCGCGCGGTCAGCGGGGCCAGGCCCACCTGCTCGCGGCGGTAGTTGGCATAGCACAGGCCCGCGCTGCGCGCATCGCCGAGTACCTGGTAGCCGGACACGCCCGTGCCACGCGCGGGCAGCAGGGCCACCGAGCCGGTGACGGGTGCCGGCGCGTTGCCGGATACCGTGTAGCACGCGCGGTCCGTGCCGCCGGCGGTGGGCGCGGCTGCGGCCTGGCCGCTGGCAGCGGACTGGGCCGCGGTATTTGCTTGCGATTGCGATTGGGATTGCGGCGCGCTGCCGCTGGACGCCGTTGCGGAACCGCCGCCGTCACCGCCGCCGCATGCGGCCAGCGTCAGCGCCGTGCAGGCGGCGATGGCGCCGAGTGCAACCGGACGTCGGTTGATGAAAACAGTGCGCAAGAGTTTCCCTGGCATGTGAAGTGCCTCGATGTAACAGGTGTGGATTGGGGAAACTGCCCGCATCCCGGTGCGACCGGGACGACGCCTGGGCGCTGCTGCGCCATGAAAGAGGCGTCCGGGACAGATGGAACGCAGTGATGGTAGGGACGCACACCACCATCGTCCACCTTCCGAACATTTTCTTACGCTGTGATCCGAGCGCGCTGCACGTACCGGCCCAGCCTCGCCAGATCAGGCCGCCGGCGCCGGGCCGCCCGCGATATCGGCCATGCCGCTGCCGAGCGATGTCATCACCGCCATCAGCTGTTCGCGCAGCCAGCGGTTGGCGCCATCGTTCTCGCCGCCCGCGTGCCAGTACAGGTGCAGTTCCAGCGACGGCACCTTGAATGGCAGCGACAGCAGCCGGTTGGCGTAGGGCTCGTTGGCGATGCGCGCATAGCGCAGCGGCAGCGTGGCCAGCAGATCGGTGCAGCTGACCACCCGGCAGGCGGCCGCATAGTGCTGGCAGCGCAGCCGTACCCGGCGCGTCAGGCCCATGCGATGCAGCGCCTGGTCCTCCAGCCCTGCCCGCGCCGCCGCGACGATACGTGCACGTGCTCGGCCGACAGGTAGCGTTCCAGCGTCAGTTCCTTCTTCACCAGCGGATGATCGCGCCGCGCCAGCACCACCATCGGGTCGGACATGAAGGCGCTGTGATGGATGGCCGGCGACACCGGCAGCAGGATGTCGATGGCCGTGTCCAGCGTGCCGGCCAGCAGTTCCGATTCCATCTCGCGGCGGTCGAAGCGGATGGCCGCGATTTCCACGTGCGGCGCCATGGCGGTCACGCGTGCCATCAGCGGCGGCAGCAGCGTGCTTTCCAGCGCGTCGCGCATGCCGATGGTGAAGCGCCGCGTGGTATTGGCCGGATCGAAGTGGGGAGTGTCCTGCAGCGTCCGCGCGAACGACTGCAGCGCGCCGCGCACCTCGCCCGCCAGCGACCGCGCCAGTGGCGTGGGCGCCATGCCCTGCCCGCGCCGCTCGAACAGCGGATCGTCGAACAGCGTGCGCAGCCGGCCCAGCGCGTGGCTGACGGCCGGCTGGGTCAGGTTGAGCTGTCGCGCCGCGGCCGTGATGCTGCCCTCGCTGTAGATGGCGTCGAACACGACGAAGAGATTGAGGTCGATCCGGCTGAGTTGCATGGCACCTTCCTGCACGCGTGCTTAACTGAGGCATCAATGTCGCGCATTCTGTCATGGAATGCAGCATATTGATACTGACCAATCCAGAAAATTCATTTTTCTTATTAGTCACGTTCCGCTAGAGTAGCCACAGTCGGCACGGCGTGCCCATCAAACCCCGAGGAGACCTCATGCAATTCGAATACTCGCCCAAGGTCAAGGAGATGCAGGCCAGGCTGCTGGCCTTCTTCGACAAGCACATCTACCCGAACGAAAAGCGGTTCTACGCCGAGGTGCAGGCCAACCGCGAGGCCGGCAATGCATGGGTACCGACCAAGGTCGTGGAAGAACTGAAGCCGCTGGCCCGCGAAGCCGGCCTGTGGAACCTGTTCCTGCCGCGTTCGAAGCGGGCCCCGGAAGGCCTGTCGAACCTGGAATACGCGCCGATGTGCGAGATCATGGGCCGGGTACCCTGGTCGGCCGAGGTGTTCAACTGCGCCGCGCCCGACACCGGCAACATGGAAACGCTGGAGCGCTACGCCTCGGAAGAACTGAAGGACCAGTGGCTGGAGCCGCTGCTGCGCTGCGAGATCCGTTCGGCGTTCCTGATGACAGAGCCGGCCGTGGCCTCGTCGGACGCCACCAATATCGAATGCCGCATCGAGCGCGATGGCGACCACTACGTCATCAACGGCACCAAGTGGTGGTCGTCGGGTGCCGGCGATCCGCGCTGCAAGGTCTACATCGTGATGGGCAAGACGGACCCCGAGGCAGGCCGCCACGAGCAGCAGTCGATGATCGTGGTGCCGGCCGACACGCCGGGCATCACCATCAAGCGCTTCCTGCCCGTGTTCGGCTACGACGATGCACCGCACGGCCACATGGAAATCGAACTGAAGAACGTGCGCGTGCCGGCCAGCAACATCCTGCTGGGCGAAGGCCGCGGCTTCGAGATCGCGCAAGGCCGCCTGGGCCCGGGCCGCATCCACCACTGCATGCGCAGCGTCGGGGTGGCCGAGCGCGCGCTGGAACTGATGTGCAAGCGCAGCCTGCAACGCGTGGCGTTCGGCAAGGAAGTGGCCCGCCAGGGCGTGACGCAGGAGCGTATCGCCGAAGCCCGCTGCGATATCGAGATGGCACGCCTGCTGACGCTGAAGGCCGCCTACATGATGGACACCGTGGGCAACAAGGTGGCCAAGGCCGAGATCGCGATGATCAAGGTGGTGGCGCCGAACGTGGCGCTGCGCGTGATCGACTGGGCCATCCAGGTGCACGGTGCCGCAGGCGTTTCCAGCGACTTCCCGCTGGCCAACTGGTGGGCGCACCAGCGCACGCTGCGCCTGGCCGATGGGCCGGACGAGGTACACCGCAACGCCATCGCCAAGCTGGAACTGGCCAAGCACATGAACCTCAGCGCCGACAGCGTCCAGATGCCGGTGACGCGCGGTTCCTGAGCGGCCACGCTGCCTGCCAGACCAGAAGCCCGGCCGCGTGCCGGGCTTTTTCATGTGCCGTCAGCAGGGTTATTCACTCTGTGCTTAAATGCCCCGGCCAATCTTCCACGGAGAGCGTTGCACATGATCGACGTCTACACCTGGGCCACCCCTAACGGCCACAAGGTCCACATCATGCTCGAGGAATGCGGCCTGGAGTACCGGGTCCATCCGATCAACATCGGTGCCGGCGACCAGTTCGGCGCCGACTTCCTCAAGATCAGCCCCAACAACAAGATTCCGGCCATCGTGGACAGCGATGGTCCCGATGGCCAGCCGATCTCGCTGTTCGAATCGGGCGCGATCCTGCTGTACCTGGCCAGCAAGACCGGCAAGTTCCTGCCGGACGACGTGCGTGGCAAGTACGATGCGCTGCAATGGCTGATGTTCCAGATGGGCGGCGTTGGCCCGATGCTGGGCCAGGCGCACCATTTCCGCATCTATGCGCCCGAGAAGATCGAGTATGCGGTGAACCGCTATACCAACGAGGCCAAGCGTCTGTACGGCGTGATCGACAAGCAGCTGTCGCAGCACGCCTGGCTGGCCGGCGACAGCTATTCGATCGCGGATATCGCCACGTTCCCGTGGCTGCGCAGCTGGCAGAACCAGGGCGTGGAGCTGGACGACTACCCGCACCTGAAGCGCTGGTTCAACGAGATTGCCGAGCGCCCGGCCGTCAAGCGCGGCGTCGAGGTCCTGGCCAAGGAGCGCAAGCCGCTGCATTCGGACAAGGAACGCGAGATCCTGTTCGGCGCCACGCAGTACCAGCGGCGCTAGGCCACCGCATCACCCGGACGGGTGTCGGAATCGTCACGATTGCGGACCGGCGACTGCTTTCGGCCGTTGCCGGAATGACACAGAAATGAGAATCGATGCCAGTCACGGCGTCGATTTTCAGCGTGGCGTGACAAAGCCTGCCCCGGCGGTAGACACCTGACCCTTCACATGGCAATTCGATGAAACGAGGCCGCGCAGACGTGCGGCCCCGGCATGCGCAATGGGCCGCGTGACGCGGTTTTCCGACGTTCGGGCGGGGCGCGTCCATCACGTTAGTGAGTGCGCTGTGATGACTGGACGGCACGACAACAGTGCCGTATCGGTGACAGATGTATCGCTTACGATGAGGATCCGGTACCGATAGAACGACCAACTATAAGTTGTCGTTCCGCATAGGTCGAACCCTTAGGCTCGATCGACTTAGCGACTTAATATCCACACTGCAGCATATGACAGCAGACCCACTCAAGCTGTTCGGGCGGCACCTGACCTGGTTGCGCAAGCAGCGCGGCTGGTCTCAGGAAGCGCTGTCGCTGGAAAGCGGCCTGGCCCGATCCTACCTCAGCGGCATCGAGCGCGGCACGCGCAATGTCGCGCTCTATAACATCTGTACCCTTGCTGACACGCTTGGTGTTGCGCCGACCGAGATGCTTGACTTTTCCAAGCATCGGCCGGAAGAGACGCAGGAAGCGGCACGTTCGCCGTTCGACGCGGAGCAGTCGCCTTCGGTACAGGCCACGCTGCGGTATATGGCCGACCTGAACGACGTCGACCGCGATGTCGTGGCCGGCGTGGCACGGGCACTGGCGCGCCGGCACGCTCGCTGAAAGGCGCCCTGCTCCGGGCAGGGCGCATGCAGGCTCAGACGTTCAGCATGCCCTGCTGCTCGATAAAGGCAATCACCTGGTCCAGCCCCTGCCCCGACTTGACACTGCCCATCACGAACGGACGATCGCCGCGCATCTTGCGCGTATCGCTCTCCATGATGTCGAGCGACGCCCCCACATAGGGCGCCAGGTCGGTCTTGTTGACCACCAGCAGGTCGGACTTGGTAATCCCCGGTCCGCCCTTGCGCGGAATCTTCTCACCCCCCGCCACATCGATCACGTAGATCGTCAGATCTGACAGTTCAGGGCTGAACGTCGCGGCCAGGTTGTCGCCGCCCGATTCGATGAACACCACGTCGGCATCCGGGAACCTGGCCAGCATGCGATCCACCGCCTCCAGGTTGATCGACGCATCCTCGCGGATCGCCGTATGCGGGCAGCCGCCCGTTTCCACGCCCATGATGCGCTCGGCCGGCAAGGCGCCCGATATCGTCAGCAGGCGCTGGTCTTCCTTCGTGTAGATATCGTTGGTGATGGCCACCAGGTCATAGCGGTCGCGCATGGCCTTGCAGAGCATCTCGAGCAAGGTGGTCTTGCCGGAGCCCACGGGGCCGCCCACGCCAACGCGCAGGGGAGGATTCTTCTTGGTACGGGTCATGATTCGGATCCAGGAGCCTTAGGAGCGGAAAAGCCGGGAATACTGCGTCTCGTGCCGCGCGGACAGCAGCCCCAGCATCGGAGAAAACGTGGAAAGCCGCGGCGGGGCGGCGTCGGCGCGACGGGCCGCCTCATCCACGGTGTCGAGCACATGGCGATGCAGCCCGCGCAGGATCTGCTGGCCGGCCACCTGGCCCAGCGGCACCGCCTTGAGCGCGGCAGCCACCTGGTTTTCGGCCCAGTTGAAGGCGTAGGCAGCCAGGCCGTCGCGCGCATCGATATCGAGCGCCGCGCACGCCGCGGTAAAGGCCGTGGGCAGGCACAGCGGCGACAGGCCACGCAAGGTGTCGCGCAGCGATGCGTCGCCCCACTCCATCTGGGCGATCAGCCTGGCCAGCGACCAGCCCATCTGCTCGGTTTCGAGCCGCAACTCGGAAGTTTCGCGCGTGACGTGGAACCAGTCGTTCCAGCGGCTGACCGCCGCATGATCCTGCTGGCTCCACGCCCGATGCAGCAACAGCCAGACCGGCGCCTCGCACTGGGCCTGCACGTGGACGAGGTTGTCACGGATCCAGTGCTCGGCCGTGGCGGCGTCCTTTACCATGCCGCAATCGATGGCGGCTTCAAGCCCCTGCGAATAGCTGAACCCGCCGATCGGCAGCGCCGGAGAGGCCAGGTGCAGCAGGGAGATCAGTTGGGGGAGTGCGGTCATGGGATCTTGGGCGACTCGATAGGCCTGCCCTCACCCCCGGCCCCTCTCCCGCTTGCGGGAGAGGGGAGCGAACCGGCGGTATTCGAATTGCTGTCGGCAAACCCCAGTGCCAGAACAGCCTGCCGGATCGCCTCCAGCACGCCTTCGATTTCTTTGTGAATCTGGTTGTTCCAGAAACGCAGCACCGTATAACCGTGCTCCCTCAGCCAGATATCGCGGTCGACATCGCCGAACGTGCCGTGCTGGCCGCCGTCGGCTTCGACGATCAGTTTGTATTCCATGCAGAGGAAATCGGCGACGTAGGGGCCGAGGGGGTGTTGGCGTTTGAATTTGAGGTTGAGGAGGCGGCGATCACGGAGGAAGTACCACAGCCGCTGTTCGGCCGGCGTCTGGCTGGCGCGTAGCGCGCGCGCGAAATCGCGGCTGGTCAAACGCCTGCCCTCACCCCCAGCCCCTCTCCCGCTAGCGGGAGAGGGGAGCAAACCGACGATATTTGAAATGCTGTCGGTGGTCTCCCCTCTCCCGCTGGCAGGAGAGGGGAGCGAACCAGCGGTGTTTGAAATGCTGCCTGTTGTCTCCCCTCTCCCGCTTGCGGGAGAGGGGTTGGGGGTGAGGGCCGGGCGTTGCATCACCACAAACTCCAATCAGTGCTCATGCCCACAGTGTTCATCATGCACATGGCCATGCCCATGATCATGGTCATGCGAATGCCCATGCCCGTGATGCTCATGAAACACCGCCTGCGCCGCCGCGTAGTCCTCGGCGAAGGTCGCGTCGTGCCCGTGCTTGTGGCCGCCGCCGTAGGCGCCCGCTTCGGGTTCGAACGGCTGCTCGGCGCGTTCGATCTGCACGCCCAGGCGGGTCAGCATGTCGGCCAGCACCGGGTCGTATTCCAGCCGCAGGTAGTCGCGCCCCACTTCCACCGGGGTGTGGCGATTGCCGAGGTGGTACGCCGCGCGCATCAGGGCCAGCGGATCGGTGGCCGTTACCTGCAGCACCGATTCCGGGGCGGCCAGCACTTCGACGAACGTGCCGTCCTCGGCCACCAGCAGGTCGCCGCCGCGCAGCACGGTGCCGCGTGGCAGGAACAGCGCCGCTTCGGTGCCGGTGTCCAGCGCCGCGCGCAGGCGGCTCTTGCTGCGGTCGCCGAAGGGCAGCACCAGCTTGGGGGCGCGCCGCACCAGCACCGGTGCGATACCGTGCGGTGCGGGCAGGACTTTGTCGATCTTGATCACGGCTCGGCTCAGAACAGGAAGTAGCGCTGCGCCATCGGCAGCACGGTGGCGGGCTCGCACATCAGCAACTGGCCGTCGGCCACCACCTGGTAGGTCTCGGGGTCCACCGTGACATGCGGCTGCCAGTCATTGTGCACCATGTCGCGCTTGCTGACGGTGCGGCATCCGCGCACCGCGGCCAGCGTCTTGGCCAGCCCGTAGCGCCCGCCCACGTCGGCCGCCAGCGCCGCCTGCGAGACAAAGGTCAGCGACGACTTCGGCAGCGCGCCGCCGGCCGATGCGAACATGTGCCGGTAGTGCACCGGCTGCGGCGTCGGGATCGACGCATTGGGGTCGCCCATGGCCGCCGCGGCGATCATGCCGCCCTTCAGGATCAGGCTCGGCTTCACGCCGAAGAACGCCGGCTTCCACAGCACCAGGTCGGCCCACTTTCCCACCTCGATCGAACCCACCTCATGCGCAATGCCATGCGTCAGCGCGGGATTGATCGTGTACTTGGCGATATAGCGCTTCACGCGGAAGTTGTCGTGTCCGCCGCGTGCATCGTGCGGATCGCCGGGCAGCTTGCCGCGCTGGGCGGCCATCTTGTGTGCGGTCTGCCAGGTGCGGATGATGACCTCGCCCACGCGGCCCATGGCCTGCGAATCGCTCGAGATCATCGAGAACGCGCCCAGGTCGTGCAGGATGTCCTCGGCGGCGATGGTCTCGCGCCGGATGCGCGACTCGGCAAAGGCGATGTCCTCGGCGATGGCCGGGTCCAGGTGATGGCAGACCATCAGCATGTCCAGGTGCTCGTCGAGCGTGTTCACCGTGTAGGGCCGCGTCGGGTTGGTCGACGACGGCAGCACGTTCGATTCCCCGCACACCTTGATGATGTCCGGCGCATGGCCGCCGCCCGCGCCTTCGGTGTGGTACGTGTGGATCGTGCGGCCCTTGAACGCGGCAATCGTCGCCTCGACGAACCCGCCTTCGTTGAGCGTATCGGTGTGGATGGCCACCTGGGTATCGGTGTCGTCCGCCACCGACAGGCAGGTGTCGATGGCCTGCGGCGTGGTGCCCCAGTCCTCGTGCAGCTTCAGGCCGATGGCGCCGGCCTCCACCTGCTCGGCCAGCGGCGCCGGCTGGCTGGCGTTGCCCTTGCCCAGGAAGCCGATGTTCATCGGGTAGGCATCGGCGGCCTGCAGCATGCGCTCCATGTACCAGGGGCCGGGCGTGACCGTGGTGGCGTAGGTGCCGGTGGCCGGGCCAGTGCCGCCGCCGATCATCGTGGTCACGCCGCTCATCAGCGCCTCGTCGATCTGCTGCGGGCAGATGAAGTGGATGTGCGTGTCGATGCCGCCGGCCGTGACAATCATGCCCTCGCCCGCGATCACTTCGGTGCCGGGGCCCACCACGATGGTCACGCCGGGCTGGATGTCGGGGTTGCCGGCCTTGCCGATGCCCGCGACGCGGCCGTGCTTCAGGCCGATGTCGGCCTTGACGATGCCCCAGTGGTCAACGATCAGCGCGTTCGTGATGACCGTGTCGACGCAGTCCTTCGACATGCGCTGGCTCTGGCCCATGCCATCTCGAATCACCTTGCCGCCGCCGAACTTGACCTCCTCGCCGTAGATCGTGAAGTCCTTTTCCACCTCGATGACCAGGCCGGTATCGGCCAGCCGCAGGCGGTCGCCCGTAGTGGGGCCGAACATCTCGGCATAGGCCTGCCGCGAAATCTTCACGCTCATCACAGCGCTCCCATGATCTTGCCGTTGAACCCGTAGACGATGCGGTCGCCGTCCAGCGCCACCAGCTGCACCGTGCGCGACTGGCCCGGTTCGAAGCGCACCGCCGTGCCGGCCGCGATATCGAGCCGGAAGCCGCGTGCGGCCTCGCGGTCGAACGACAGCGCAGCATTGGTCTCGTAGAAGTGGAAATGCGACCCGACCTGCACCGGGCGGTCGCCGGTATTGGCCACGGTCACGCTGACCGTGACGCGGCCCACGTTCAGTTCGATCTCGCCGTCGAGCGGCATCAGTTCACCGGGAATCATCGCCAGGCTCCTTTGCCGACTTCAGGCCACCAGCAGGCCGACGCCATACAGCGCCACGCCCGCACCCGCCACGCGCGCCATCCAGGCCGCATGGCGGCGCAGGAACGCGCCCACGCCTATGCCCATCACATGCAGCGTCATCGTGCTCACGGCAAAGCCGCCGACATAGGCCAGCACGCCGGGCAGCGCGGCCGCCGTGGCCGGCAGTTCGGCGCCGTGCGCGTAGCCGTGGAACAGCGCGAAGCCGCCGACGATGGCCATGCCCGACAGGGTGGAAAGCTTCGCGCGCACCGCCACCAGCAGGCCGATCACCAGCAGCGACACCGCGATCATCGGCTCCACGGCCGGCAGCGTCACGCCGGCCAGGCCCAGCGCCGCACCCACCAGCATCATGGCGACGAAGGCAAGCGGCAGGCGCAGCATGTCCAGCTTCGACGCACCCTGGCCGAAGGCGCCCTGCGGCGCGGCGATCAACGCGCTCCAGACGCCCACTGCGGCCATGGCCAGCAGGTGGTCGGCGCCCGTGAACGGGTGCACGAGGCCGGCGAACAGGCTGGCGCCGACCGTGGCGCCATCGTGGCCGGGGTGGGCAAAGGCCGAGGCGGCGGCCAGCGAAAGCGTGGCGCCGGTGATCAGGCGTGCAAGGGTCGGGCGGTGCATAGGGTTGGTCCTCTTCTTGTTGAGCGTTCGGTTCGGGTCAGACGATCGGGTGATGCACGGTGACAAGCTTGGTGCCGTCCGGGAAGGTGGCTTCCACCTGGATTTCCGGAATCATCTCCGCCACGCCGTCCATGACGTCCTCGCGCCGCAGCACCGTGGTGCCTTCGTGCATCAGCTCGGCCACGGTGCGGCCATCGCGCGCGCCTTCCATGATGGCGGCCGTGATCAGCGCCACCGATTCGGGATAGTTGAGCTTGAGCCCGCGAGCGCGGCGGCGCTCGGCCAGCAGGGCAGCGGTGAAGATCAGCAGCTTGTCTTTCTCGCGCGGAGTCAGTTCCATGTCGGCTTTCCAGGTTTTCTTGTGGTTCAGGTGGCCCAGAGCCGCAGCGGCCGGGCCGGCACGCCGTGGATCGGCATGCGCAAGGTGTTCCAGCAATCGATCATCAGGTGGCGCACCGCCTCCATGTCGCGGCCCAGCACGCGCAGCAGCAGCATCTGCTGGCCTGCCGATTGGGATGCCAGATGAGACCCGCGCCCCGCCAGGCAGGTCACGCCAGCGCGCAGGTCAGGTCGGTAAGGCAGCCGCTCTGCCAGCGATTCGGCCAGTTCCTGCGTGGCGCCCTGCCCCACGGCCCACAGCGTGCCGAGGATGGGCAGACCATCCATGCCGGCCAGCGCGCCACGCAACGGCGACGCGGCGTCCAGGTGCGACTGTTCGATCCACAGCGGCTGCTGCGGGCCGGCGATGCGCGTGTCGAGCCATAGCAATCCGCTGGCCCAACGTTCGCCCGATGCCAGGCGGCCCAGCACCACGGCATCCCAGCCGATGGCGCTGCCGCCGGGCGCCACCACGACGTCGGTCGCAATACGTGCGCGGGCATCATCGAACACGATGTTTTCCTGCGGCAGCCAGTCCAGCTTCGCCCCCTCTGCCACCGCGATACGCACGTGCTGTGCCGCGTCGCGGCCCTGCGACTTGTACCACTTGGTGGCGCCGGGCGTGGCCAGCACGGCATGCGCGCCGGCTTCCACGGCGATGTCGATGTCGAGCAGATCGCCCCCCGCCACGCCCGCTGGCGGATGCAGCACCACGCCGTGGCAGATCGTGCCTTCCGGGTACAGCGGCTTCTGCACGCGCAGCGGTCCCTCGTGCCGGCGCTCGACCATGGCGGTGCGGCCCGCGCGTTCGGCAAAGCGCAGGCGCAGGCTGGCGTGCCATGCAACGGGCATGGCGAGCGACGAAGGAAAATCCGGATGACGCATGACGAAAAAGGCAGGCGCGGGGGCGCGCGGGAGGTATCCCACAAATCATAGCGCGCGGCAGCCGTCACCGAAAGGTGAAGCTGCACGCACGCCATTGACCGAACTTACACCGCGATCAGTTCGCGCACGCCGTCCTGTTCCATGGTCGCGCCCGGCCCCTTGGCCACCACCTCGCCGCGGCTCATCACCACATAGTGATCGGCCAGATGGCGCGCGAACTCGTAGTACTGCTCCACCAGCAGCACCGTCATGCCGAATTCGTCCACCAGCAGGCGCAGCGCACGGCCGATGTCCTGGATGATCGACGGCTGGATGCCCTCGGTGGGTTCGTCCAGGATCAGCAGTTGCGGCTCGCTCATCAGCGCGCGGCCGATGGCCAGCTGTTGCTGCTGGCCACCCGACAAGTCGCCGCCCCGCCGCTGGCGCATGGTGCGCAGCACGGGAAACAGCTCGTAGATGCGGTCAGGCACGCCGGCGGGCTTGCCCCGGCTGGCGGCGCCGATCAGCAGGTTTTCCTCGACGGTCAGGCGCGGGAAGATCTCGCGGCCCTGCGGCACATACGCCAGGCCGGCCGACACGCGTTCATAGGGCGCCTTCTTCTCCAGCGCCTTGCCGTCCCAGCTGACGCTGCCGCTGCGCGTAGGGACCACGCCCATCAGGCATTTGAGCAGCGTGCTCTTGCCCACGCCGTTGCGGCCCAGCAGCGTGGTCAGCTTGCCATGCGGCACCTCGAACGACACGTTGCGCAGGATATGGCTGCCGCCGTAGAACTGGTTCAGTGCATTGACCTGCAGCATGGTTATCTTCCCAGGTAGGATTCGATCACGCGATCGTCGCGCTTGACGGCGTCGAGCGTGCCTTCGGCAAGCAGGCTGCCTTCGGCCAGCACCGTGACACGGCCGGCATCGCCCGCCAGGGCGGCCACGAACTCCATGTCGTGCTCCACGACCATCATCGAGCAGCTGCCGCGCAGGCTGTTGAGCAGCGCCGCCAGCTGCATGGTTTCCTCGTCGGTCATGCCGGCCACCGGCTCATCCAGCAGCAGCAGTTGCGGTTGCTGCATCAGCAGCATGCCGATTTCCAGGCGCTGCTTCTGGCCGTGCGACAGCAGGCCGGCGGGCCGGTAGGCCTCGTCCTCCAGCCCGGTCAGCGCCAGCGTTTCCTCGATGCGGCGATGGCCTTCGCCGGTCAGCCGCGCACGCAGCGACGACCACCAGCGCTTGTCGGCCTTCATCGCCAGCTCCAGGTTTTCCCATACGGCATGCTGCTCGAAGACGGTGGGCTTCTGGAACTTGCGGCCGATGCCGGTCTGGGCGATCCTGGGCTCGGTCATGCGCATCAGGTCGATGGTCTGGCCCAGGAACACGCGCCCGGTGACATTGGCGTTGCGCGGGCCGGTCTTGCCCGTGATGACGTCCATCATCGTGGTCTTGCCGGCGCCGTTCGGGCCGATCACGCAGCGCAGCTCGCCGTGGTCGATCGACAGCGACAGCTTGTTCAACGCGCGGAAGCCGTCGAACTGCACGGTCAGGTCCTCGATATAGAGGATGGGGCCGTGCGAGGTGTCGATGACACCGGGCTCGACGATGCGGCCCAGGCCGGTGGCGTCGCCGCTTTCGGCCTGCTCTACTCCCAGCGCGGCGTTCATGCGTTGCTCCCTTGTTGCGGGGCGGCCACCGGCTCATCGGTAGCGGCCTCGATCTTTTCCGCCACGGTGCGCTTGCCGAGCAGGCGGCGCACCAGGCCGACCACGCCATCGGGCAGGTACAGCGTCACCAGCACGAACATCGCGCCGAGCAGAAACAGCCAGTATTCGGCAAAGTAGGCCGTGAACATGGTCTTGGCGCCGTTGACCAGGAACGCGCCGACGATGGGCCCGATCAGCGTGCCGCGGCCGCCCACGGCCACCCACACGGCCATCTCGATGGAGTTGGCGGGCGACATCTCGCCCGGGTTGATGATGCCCACCTGCGGCACGTACAACGCGCCGGCGATACCGCACAACACGGCCGAGAACGTCCACACGAACAGCTTGTAGCCCAGCGGGCTGTAGCCCGAGAACATCACGCGCGTTTCGGCGTCGCGCACGGCGGTGACCACGCGGCCCAGCTTCGACGTGACGATGTAGCGGCACGCGACGAACCCGCCGACCAGCGCCAGGAACGTCAGCACGAACAGCGCCGCGCGGGTCTGCGGGGCGGCCACGGCAAAGCCGGCGATGCGCTTGAAGTCGGTAAAGCCGTTGTTGCCGCCGAAGCCCGTCTCGTTGCGGAAGAACAGCAGCATCGCGGCATAGGTCATGGCCTGGGTGATGATCGACAGGTACACGCCCTTGATGCGCGAGCGGAACGCGAAGAAGCCGAACAGCCACGCCAGCACGCCGGGCACCAGCACCACCAGCAGCAGCGCCCATGGCAGGTGCTCGGTGCCATGCCAGAACCACGGCAGTTCCTTCCAGTCCAGGAACACCATGAAATCGGGCAGGTCGCTCTTGTAGACGCCTTCGCGGCCAATCGAGCGCATCAGGTACATGCCCATCGCGTACCCGCCCAGCGCGAAGAACAGGCCGTGCCCCAGGCTCAGGATGCCGCAGTAGCCCCACACCAGGTCCAGCGCGATGGCGGCCAGCGCAAAGCACATGATCTTGCCGAACAGCGTCAGCGCGTAGGCCGACAGGTGCAGCGGATGCGATTCGGGCAACGCCAGCGCGCAGATCGGCACGCCGATGCTTACCACCACGGTCAGCGCCACCAGCAGCGTCCATACGCGGCCCGAGAACAGCGGCTGCCGCTCGGGCACGGAAAGGCGGAACGCCTTGCGGGATGAAGAGGAAAAGCTGCTCATGTCAGGCCTCCGCGCTGCGCCCCTTGAGCGCGAAAAGTCCCTGCGGCCGCTTCTGGATAAACAGCACGATCAGCACGAGGACGAAGATCTTGGCCAGCACCGCGCCGTAGAACGGCTCGATGAACTTGTTGATGATGCCCAGGCCGAACGCGCCGACGATGGTGCCGGCCAGCTGCCCCACCCCGCCCAGCACCACCACCATGAAGGAATCGATGATGTACGCCTGCCCGAGGTCCGGGCCGACATTGCCGATCTGGGAAAGCGCGCAACCGCCCAGCCCGGCGATGCCGGCGCCGAACGCAAACGCATAGCTGTCCACCTTCCAGGTGCGCACGCCCACGCAGGCCGCCATGGTGCGGTTCTGCGTCGTGGCCCGCACGAACAGGCCCAGCCGCGTGCGGTTCAGCACGGCCCACGCCACGGCCACCACGGCCAGCGCGAACAGGATGATGACCACGCGGTTGTACGGGATCACCAGGCCGGCCATGGCGTCGAAGCCGCCGCTCATCCACACCGGATTGGCCACCTCCACGTTTTGCGCGCCAAAGACTGTGCGCACGGCCTGCATCAGCAGCAGGCTGATACCGAACGTGGCCAGCAGCGTCTCCAGCGGGCGGCCGTACAGGTGCCGCAGCACGATCCGCTCCAGCGCAAAGCCGACCACGCCGGCCGCCAGGAACGACGCCGGCAGCGCGGCCACCAGGTACCAGTCGAACGCATTCGGCGCATAGGCGCGGAACAGCGTCTGCACCACGTACGTGGCATAGGCGCCAATCATCAGGAATTCACCGTGCGCCATGTTGATCACGCCGATCAGGCCGTACGTGATGGCCAGGCCCAGCGCGGCCAGCAGCAGCACGCTGCCCAGGCTCAGGCCCGCGAACAGGTTGCCCAGCAGCTCGGCGCGGCGCTGTTCGCCGCGCAACTGGTCGATGGCCTTCTGGGCGGCCACGCGCACGTCCTCGTCGGCTTCCTTGTACTTGCCGGCGTCGTCTTTCTCCAGCAGCGGCACCAGCTTCTGGCGCGACTGCGGGTTGCTGTCGCTGCCCAGGATGCGAATCGCATCGAGCCGGGCGTCGCGCGTGGCGTCGGTACCTTGCGCCAGCACCGTATTGGCCCAGATCACGTCCAGGCGGGCGCGCAGGCCGGCATCGGCCTCGGCCTTGCGCGCAGCTTCCACCGCTTCGCGCGACGCGTTCTCGGGCTGGTCGAACAGCGTGTTGATGGCTTGCGTGCGCACCGCGATATCGGGCGACTGCAGCAGCAGGCTGCTCGCGGCGCTGTCGACGATGGTGCGCAGGCTGTTGTTCAGCGTCAGGCCTTCCAGCGCGTCGCTCTTCACGGCCACGGGCTGGCCGCTGATCGCATCGAGATACTTGTCACCATCCTGGCGCACCATGCCGACCGACGGCTCGTACTGCAGCGCGTCGTCCTGCAGCGCCTTCAGGATCGGCCCGGCCTGCTCCGCCGGCGCCTGCGTGACCTTGGTGAGCGCGGCGGTCTTGGCATCGAAATCGTCTTCGGCCAGCGGCTTCAGGTCGGCCTGAGTGAGCGGCGTGGCGGCCCATGCAGGGGCGATGGCCAAAAGCAGCATGGCCAGCATGGCACATAGCCATGATCGAATGGGTCGGTGCATTCAGGAGTCTGGTATGGCGCGATGGTTCGCGTCTAGTATTGTTCTTGTCCTTGCTCCCCTCTCCCGCCTGCGGGAGAGGGGCCGGGGTGAGGGCACGGCCGGTCAAATCGCCGCACTCGCAGCTTGAGAGGTTTTACCCTCACCCCCACCCCTCTCCCGCTGGGCGGGAGAGGGGAGCGCATAACAACGGTCGGCAGGCTTAGTTGCTAACCTTGTCGGCCTTGCCCTCGTTGCCCGCGATGAACGGGCTCCACGGCTGGGCGCGGATCGGCTTCGGCGTCTTCCAGACCACGTTGAACTGGCCATCGCCCTTCACTTCGCCGATCATCACCGGCTTGTACAGGTGATGGTTGTCGCCCATGGTCAGCGTGAAGCCGTCCGGGGCCTTGAAGGTCTGGCCGTACATGGCGGCGCGCACCTTGTCCACGTCGGTGGTGCCGGCCTTCTTCACGGCCTGGGCCCACATGTGGATGCCGACGTAGGTGGCTTCCATCGGGTCGTTGGTCACGCGCTTGTCGCCGCCGGGCAGGTTGTTGGCCTTGACCCATGCCGCCCACTGCTTCTTGAACGCGTCGTTCTCGCCGTTCTTGACTGACATGAAGTAGTTCCACGCGGCCAGGTGGCCCACCAGCGGCTTGGTGTCGATGCCGCGCAGTTCTTCCTCGCCCACCGAGAACGCCACCACCGGCACGTCCTTGGCCTTCAGGCCGGCGTTGCCCAGTTCCTTGTAGAACGGCACGTTGGAATCGCCGTTGATCGTCGAGATCACGGCCGTCTTGCCGCCCTGCGAGAACTTCTTGATGTTGGCGACAATGGTCTGGTAGTCGCTATGGCCAAACGGGGTGTAGACCTCCTCGATGTCCTTGTCGGCCACGCCCTTGCTCTTCAGGAATGCGCGCAGGATCTTGTTGGTGGTACGCGGGTAGACGTAGTCGGTGCCCAGCAGGAAGAAGCGCTTGGCGCCGCCGCCTTCCTTGCTCATCAGGTATTCCACGGCCGGGATCGCCTGCTGGTTCGGCGCGGCGCCCGTGTAGAACACGTTCTTCGACATTTCCTCGCCTTCGTACTGCACCGGGTAGAACAGCAGCGCGTTGGTCTCTTCATAGACCGGCAGCACCGACTTGCGCGACACCGACGTCCAGCAGCCGAACGTGACGGCAACCTTGTCCTTGGTGATCAGCTGGCGGGCCTTCTCGGCGAACAGCGGCCAGTTCGAAGCGGGGTCCACCACCACGGGTTCCAGCTTGCGCCCCAGCACGCCGCCGCTCTTGTTGATCTCGTCGATCGTCATCAGCGCCACGTCCTTGAGCGAGGTCTCGGAAATGGCCATCGTGCCCGACAGCGAATGCAGGATGCCGATCTTGATCGGTTCCTTCGTCTGCGCCATCAGCGGGCTCGTACCGATCATTGCGGCGGCGGCCACCGCCGTCAGCTTCAGCATGTCACGTCGTTTCATTGCAGCTCCCAGTTTTGTCGTGTGGTTGGCAGGGACTACGCACCCCGCCAGACTTCTGCAACTAGCGTGCCAACCATGGGAACACCCGCAAACCGTTGCCAGGCAACGGCTGCGAGACAAATCGGCGAAGAAGGAACGGCCCCGCACCAGTAAGGTGCCGGGCTTGCCGAGCGCCCGGAACAGGCACGTGCACCGGCGTCGTGCATCGGCCCGATGCGGTGCATGGCAGGAAGGGATCGGTGCGTGGCGCACCAGAGGCATGACTTAGGCGGGGGGGCACGTGCCCTGCTGCCGCCAGGAGGCGGTCGGGAGGCCCTCGGGGAAACGCCCAACAAAAACGGGGCCGCTGGGGCCCCGTTTCTTCAGATACCGGTGACGATGGTCACTTGCTCATCCACGGCATCATGTTGGCGTTCATGTTGTGCATGATCCAGAGCGAGCCGGCCAGCACAATGAACAGGATCAGGGCCGTGAACAGCAGCGCCATCACGTTCCACTTCTGGCCATCCGAACCGTCCAGGTGCAGGAAGTACTTCAGGTGCACGATGATCTGTACCACGGCCATGCCCAGGATGATCCAGAGCGTGGTGGCACGGTCGATCGAGCCGTCCATCACGATCTTGAACGGGATGACCGTCAGGATCACCGCCAGCACGAAGCCGATCACATACGACTTGACGCTGCTGTGGCCGTGCGACGCGCCATGGGCGGCGCTTGCGTGTTGCTGTGCCATTTACATTGCTCCCATCAGGTAGACCACGGTGAACACACCGATCCAGACCACGTCCAGGAAGTGCCAGAACAGGCTGAGGCAGTTCAGGCGCTTGGACACGGCCGGGGTCAGGCCCTTCTTCGACAGCTGGTACATCAGCACGAGCATCCACACCATGCCGCTTGCCACGTGCAGGCCGTGAGTGCCCACCAGCGTGAAGAACGACGACAGGAATGCGCTGCGGCTGGGGCCGGCACCTTCATGGATCAGGTGCGCGAACTCGTTGATCTCCATCGCCATGAAGCCTGCGCCAAGCAGGAACGTCACGGCCAGCCAGAACATCACGCGGCCACGCTGCTGGTTCTGCATCGACACCATGGCAAAGCCATAGGTGATCGACGAGAACAGCAGGATTGCCGTTTCCACGAGCACGTAGTTCAGCTCGAACAGCTCCTTGCCCGACGGGCCACCCGCCACTTCGCCGCGCAGGACGGCGAAGGCGGCGAACAGGCACGCGAACAGGATGCAGTCGCTCATCAGGTACAGCCAGAAACCGAAGACGGTGTTCTCGCTGGTGTCGTGATGGGCATGGTCATGCGCGTCGTCGTGCGAGTGCGCATGCGCGGGGGCTTGCGCCCCAAAGCGGTCAAGAACTTCTGTCGACATCGTTATCAGCCCTGTGCAGCCACACGCTGCTGGTAGCGGGTTTCGATCTGCTCGACCTCGGCGGCCGGCACGTAGTAGTCGATGTGGTCATCGTTGGCGCGGCGGATGAACGCCACCACCATGCCGACCAGGCCCACGGCGGCAAGCCACCAGATGTGCCAGACCAGCGCGAAGCCCAGCGCCAGGCTCCAGGCACCCATGTAGAAGCCGGCAGCCGTGTTCTTCGGCATGTGGATCTGCTCGAAGCCGCTGGTCGGCAGCTTCTCGCCACGGGCCTTCATGTCGGCAAACGCGTCCAGGTCACGCACCACCGGGGTGTGGGCGAAGTTGTAGAACGGCGGCGGCGACGACGTGGCCCATTCCAGCGTGCGGCCACCCCACGGGTCGCCCGTCACGTCGGCCAGCTTCTTGCGGTCGCGGATCGAGACGACGATCTGCAGCACCTGGAAGAAGATGCCCAGCGCCACGAACACCACGCCCACCACGGCCAGATGCAGCCACGGCGTCCATTCCGGGTTGTTCGTGTGGTTCAGGCGACGGGTCATGCCCATCAGGCCCAGCACGTACAGCGGCATGAAGGCGAAGTAGAAACCCAGGATCCAGCACCAGAAGGCGCACTTGCCCAGACGCTCGTTCAGCTTGAAGCCGAACGCCTTCGGCCACCAGTAGGTGATGCCGGCCAGGTAGCCGAACAGCACGCCGCCGATGATCACGTTGTGGAAGTGGGCGATCAGGAACAGGCTGTTATGCAGCACGAAGTCGGCTGCCGGCACGGCCATCAGCACGCCGGTCATGCCGCCGATCACGAACGTGATCATGAAGCCCAGCGTCCACAGCACCGGCGACGTGAACTGCACGCGGCCACGGTACATCGTGAACAGCCAGTTGAAGATCTTCACGCCCGTCGGGATCGAGATGATCATCGTCGTGATGCCGAAGAACGCGTTCACGTTGGCGCCGGAGCCCATCGTGAAGAAGTGGTGCAGCCACACGAGGAACGACAGCACCATGATCGCGCTCGTCGCATAGACCATCGACTTGTAGCCGAACAGCTTCTTGCCCGAGAACGTGGCGATGATTTCCGAGAAGATGCCGAATGCCGGCAGCACCAGGATGTAGACCTCGGGGTGGCCCCAGATCCAGATCAGGTTCACGTACATCATGGCGTTGCCGCCACCGTCGTTCGTGAAGAAGTGCATGTCGAAGTAGCGGTCCAGACCCAGCAGGGCCAGCGACACCGTCAGCACGGGGAAGGCGGCGACGATCAGCACGTTGGTGCAGAAGACCGTCCACGTGAACACGGGCATGCGCATCAGGGTCATGCCCGGGGCGCGCATCTTCAGGATCGTCACCAGGAAGTTCACGCCGGTCAGCAGCGTGCCCAACCCTGATATCTGCAAGGACCAGAGGTAGTAGTCCACCCCCACGCCCGGGCTGTAGTCCAGGCCCGACAGCGGCGGATAGGCCAGCCAGCCGGTACGCGCGAATTCGCCGACCCCCAGCGAGATGTTGACCAGCAGCGCGCCGGCCACGAACAGCCAGAAGCTCAGCGTGTTCAGGAACGGGAATGCCACGTCGCGTGCGCCGATCTGCAGCGGCACCACGAGGTTCATCAGGCCCGTCATCAGCGGCATGGCCACGAAGAAGATCATGATCACGCCGTGCGCCGTGAACACCTGGTCATAGTGCTCGGGCGGCAGGAAGCCGGTGGCGCCATTGGTGGCAACCGCCAGCTGGGTACGCATCATGATGGCGTCGGCAAAGCCGCGCAGCAGCATGATCAGCGCCACCAGCGAGTACATCACGCCGATGCGTTTGTGGTCGACCGAGGTAATCCACTCGACCCACAGGTAGTTCCACTTCTTGAAATACGTTATCGCACCGAGCAGCCCCAGCCCGCCAAGGGCCACGCAGCTCAGCGTGATCATGATGATCGGCTCATGAAACGGAATCGCCGACAAACTCAATTTGCCAAACATCATTGCTCCTAGATTTGCGCGCCCACGGCCGGCTTGGCCGGCGTGGTCATGGATACACGCTCTTCGCCAAGCGTGTTACGCGACGTGCAGACCGGACCGCCATCGAAACCTTCGCGGGCCATGGCACGGCCGTCGTGCCCCATGTATTGATGCAGGATGCCGGTGAACAGGCCGTCTTCGACCTTGCCGAAGTACGTCACCGGATCTGCTTCGCTCGGCTTGGCCAGGACCTTGTAGTCCTCGGCGGCGAGCTGCTTGCTGGACGCGCGCACCTGTTCCACCCACTTGTCGAACTCGAAGTTCGACATGGCGATGGTCTTGAACTTCATGCCCGAGAAGCCGCCGCCGCTGTAGTTGGCGGACATGCCGTCGTACGTGCCGGCTTCATTGGCGATGAGGTGCAGCTTGGTCTCCATCCCGGCCATGGCGTACACCTGGCTGCCCAGTTGGGGGATGAAGAACGAATTCATGATCGAATCCGACGTGATCTTGAAGTTCACCGGCGTGTTCACCGGCAGCGCCAGCTGGTTGACCGTGGCGATCTTCAGTTCCGGATAGATGAACAGCCATTTCCAGTTCATTGCCACGGCCTCGACCTGCACCGGCTTGACGTTCGATTCAAGCGGCTTGTAGGGATCGAGGTCGTGCGACGACTTCCAGGTGATGATGCCCAGCGCGATGATGATCAGGCAGGGAATCAGCCAGACCACCACTTCGATCTTGGTCGAGTGCGACCAGTCGGGGTCATAGGTGGCCGACGTGTTGCTGGCGCGATACTTCCACGCGAACACGACGATCAGGACGATCACGGGCACCACCACCAGCAGCATCAGCCAGGTGGCAATCAGGATGATGCCCTTGATATCCACGCCGACTTGCCCTTTCGGGTTCATCAGCGCGAAGTCGCAGCCAGCCAGCAGGAGCAGGCCAAGGCAAGGCAGGTACCGCATCAGGCGCGGCATTGTTGATGTGTTCATGTCACGACGGTCTGGTTGCGCCACGCCTGTGCACAAGCGAGGCACTGCCGCCTGCTGCACGCGGCAACGGGCTGGCTGGGCTGGGAAAAACCGGGGACGTGTCCAAAGCTGGCGCAAGCATTGATGGGGCGAGCTGGCGCCGGCGGACCATGCGGCCGGGCAACGCCGTGAGCGCGGCTGGACAGCAACTGACGACTGCGTGCGCGAAACGCCGGGGGCGGAAGCGTGCGCTGAGGTAACCGACTGCCTGAACTGCGATCGTTCCCGGTTCGGAGCAGCCACCGGGACAAGCGTTGTGTCACGATGCCCACGCGATTTCCGCCTGCTTTTGACCAGCCCGCCAGCGCAGCGAGCACGGTCTCCGAGCGGATATCGCATTACTTAAAACATCGTTGGCCCGGAATGTACCGCAACGCAACATTGCGGGTAAACCCAAACACAACGGAAACACTGTTCTTTTAACCGGACAATGTTTTCGATGTCGCACAAAGGAAACAGATCACGGCGTGAACATCTTTGTCATGCAATTGTGCTGGACAAAAGAAAGGGGCCGCGTTCTAGCGGCCCCTCTTTTCTGCCAGCCCGCAGGCGTTACGAGTAGCGCCGGCTGATCGATTCTGCCACGCAGACCGGACGATCGCTGCCCTCGCGCTCGACGGTGACTTCCCACGTCGACTGCGCGCCGATCAGGCCGTTCGGCATCGGGTCAAGCCGCTCGACCTTGAGCAGCTTCACGCGCGCGCGCAGCTTGCTGCCGACCGGCACCGGCGAGGTAAACCGCACGCGGTTCAGCCCGTAGTTGACGCCCATCTTCACACCTTCCATATGGATCGCGTTATGCATGAACTGGGGCAGCAACGACAACGTCAGGAAACCATGGGCCACCGGGGCACCGAACGGCGACTCGCGTTTGGCGCGCTCGACGTCGACGTGGATCCACTGGTGGTCGCCCGTGGCCTCGGCAAACAGGTTCACCTGCTGCTGCGTGATCTCGGACCAGTCGCTGACGGCCACTTCCTGGCCCTGGAGGGACTCCAGCTCTTCCAGCGATGCAATGGTGCGCATATGCCTTGTCTCCTATTGTCTTATCGTCTTGTTGCCCGGACTCAGCCTCAGGCCGGGCGGCGCTTGTACATGCCCATGCCCTTGACCGTGCAGACCACCTCGCCCTTCTGGTTCGAGCCGACCCACTGGGTCATGACCACGCCGCGATCGGGCTTGGAGCTCGACGGACGCTTTTCCACGATCTTCAGCACGGCCGTCAGGGTGTCGCCGGCATAAACCGGCTTGATCCAGCGCACCTCGTCCACGCCCGGCGATCCCATGCTGGTCGAGCGGTCACCCATCGACTGTACCAGCAGCCGCATCATGATGCCGCAGGTCATCCAGCCGCTTGAAATCAGGCCGCCGTAGATGCTGCTTTCGGCGGCAGTCTTGTCGATGTGGAACGGCTGGGGGTCGTACTGACGCGCGAACGCCAGGATCTCTTCCTCGGTCACGTGGTAGCTGCCGAGCGGGATCTCGCTGCCGACGACATAGTCTTCGAAATACATCATGTCCGACATCAGGGGGCTCCAAAGCAAAAAACCGCGCTCGGGGTCACCGGCGCGGTTCAGGTCAAACGCTACGATCAGGCGGCTTCCTGGAAGCTTGCCTGGCTGGCAAAGCGTCCCAGGTGATGGTCCACGTCGCCAAACGTCGTATTGATCAGTGTCAGCCGCTTGAACATGTGCGCGGCCGGCAATTCGTCGGTCACGCCCATGCCGCCGTGGATCTGCACGGCCTCCTGGCCAACCGAGCGGGCGGCCTGGCCCACGCGCGCCTTGGCGGCGGACACATAGCGGCGGCGCTCTTCCGGCGTGGCTTCCTCGAAGCGGGCAGCGGCCAGCAGCGTGATCGAGCGCGACTGCTCGGCGTGGATGAACATCTCCACCATGCGGTGCTGCAGCGCCTGGAAACGGGCGATGGGCACGCCAAACTGCTGGCGCGTCTTGGCGTACTCGAGCGTGGCGGCGTTCAGCGTGTCCATCACGCCCACGGCCTCGGCGCACAGCAGCACGGCGGCGTAGTCGGCCGTGGATTCGATCACGTCCCAGCCCTTGCCTTCGGCGCCCAGCAGCGTGGCCGGCGCATCGGCAAACGTCACGTCGGCGGCGCGCAGGTTGTCGATCGTGCGGTAGTCCTTGACGCTGACGCCAGCACCCTTCGTGTCCACCAGGAACAGCGAGATGCCGTCGCGATCCGACTGGGCACCGCCCGTGCGGGCCGACACCACCAGCTTGTCGGCCTGGGCGCCGTGAATCGTCACGACCTTGCGGCCGTTCAGCTTGCCGCCCTTGGCCGTGACCGTGACGTCGTTCAGCTCGTAACGCGCCTGCGGCTCGTTGAATGCCGTGGCCAGCTTCACTTCGCCGCCAGCCACCTGTTCCAGCAGCGCTTCCTGGCCGCCAGCCAGCTTCAGCGCGTGCGCGGCCACCACGGTGGCGAAGTACGGCTCGACCACCAGGCCACGGCCCAGTTGCTCCTGAACCACCATCATGTCGACGGCCGTGCCCGAGAAACCGCCCTGCGCTTCCGGCACCGGCAGCGCGGTCAGGCCCAGTTCGACCAGGGCGCCCCAGGCCTGCTCGCCGTAGCCGGCGTCGGTCTTGATGTTCTTCTTGCGCGATTCGAAGTCGTAGCTCTTCTCGACAAAACGGCGGATCGCGTCAGCCAGTTGCTTCTGTTCGTCGCTGAGATTGAAGTTCATGTCGCGTGTCTCCTCACAGCCCCAGAATCATCTGGCTGATGATGTTCTTTTGAATTTCGTTGGAACCACCGTAGATCGACGTCTTGCGGTAGTTGAAGTAGTACGCGGCCAGCGGGGCGGCATCGTCGTAGCCCGTGACGGCGTGCTCGTGCTCGCACTCGAGATAGGCGGTGTCGAACGGTTGGGCGTACGGGCCCACGGCCTCCACCATCAGCTCGGTCAGCATCTGCTGGATCTCGGTGCCCTTGATCTTGAGCATCGACGCTTCCGGGCCGGGGCCCTTGCCGGCGGCTTCGCTCGACACCACGCGCAACACCGTGATTTCCAGCGCCATCAGCTCGATTTCCAGCGCGGCGACCTTGGCGCCGAACACCGGATCCGCCAGCAGCGGCTTGCCGTTCTTCTGCTGCTGACGCGCCACGCGCTTCAGGAAGCCCAGTTCACGCTTGGAATTGCCCACGCGGGCGATGCCGGTACGCTCGTGGCCCAGCAGGTACTTGGCGTAGGTCCAGCCGCGGTTCTCTTCGCCCACGCGGTTTTCGACCGGCACCTTCACGTTGTCGAAGAAGACCTCGTTCACCTCGTGCTCTTCGTCGAGCATGATGATCGGGCGCACGGTGATGCCCGGCGTCTTCATGTCGATCAGCAGGAACGAGATGCCTTCCTGCTTCTTGGCTTCGGGATCGGTGCGGACCAGGCAGAAGATCATGTCGGCGTGCTGGCCCAGCGTGGTCCAGGTCTTCTGGCCGTTCACGATGTAGTGCTTGCCGTCCGAGGTCAGCTCGGCACGCGTCTTCAGCGACGCGAGGTCGGAACCCGAACCCGGCTCCGAATAGCCCTGGCACCACCAGTCGGTGCAATCGAGGATACGCGGCAGGTAGTACGACTTCTGCTCGGCATTGCCGTACTTCATGATCACCGGCGCCACCATGGCCACGCCGAACGGGAGCACCCCGGGCGCGCCGACGCGGGCATTTTCCTCGTCCCAGATATGGCGTTGCGTGGCGTTCCAGCCCGTACCGCCAAACTCCACCGGCCAATGCGGCACCGACCAGCCCTTGCCGGCCAGGATCTTGTGCCAGCGCACCAGATCGTCGCGGTTGGGGCGGCGGTGGTTGAGCACCTTTTCGCTGATTTCCGCCGGCAGGTTGGCTTCGAGCCAGCTGCGCACTTCCTGACGGAAGGCGTTGTCCGCCGCCGAGTAGTTGAGATCCATGCCCGTCTCCATAGGTGGTGCCGGCGGGCGCCGGCCGATTGTTTTACCTGCGCATCGCTGCGCTGGCAAAACCGGGCACAGGATGCTTGTTCAGTGGGCCGTCTGCTTCAATGCGTCCGGCACGATGAGCGGAAAGGTGTCGATGCCCTCTTCAGCCAGCGCCTGCACGTCCTCGGCGGTGGCCGAACCGCGAATGCCGCGTTCGGGCGCCTCCTCGTAATGCATGCGCCGCGCTTCCTCCACGAAGCGGTCTCCCACGTCCTCGGTCTGCGCCAGCACCTGCCGCACGGCCTTCAGGTAGTGCGCCTGCAGCGCCTGCATCATCTGCTGCGCTGGTGCACCACCCGGTTCGCCGTCGCGGGCCGGGGTCGGCGCCGGCTTCGCGGTCGCACCCGAAAGATTCAGGCGCGGTGCGCTGGGCAGGCGGCTGACCGCGTGGTCGCCACAGACCGGGCATTGGACGAGGTCGCGTGAAATCTGCGATTGCGCATCTTCCGCCGAGGCAAACCAGCCCTCGAAACGATGGTCATGCGCACAGCGCAGGTCGAGCACCTTCATGATCTTTCCAGCCCGTCGGGGCAATGTTAGCCGTGAATCGAAATTTTGTGAACGGTCGTGCTAATTTATTTCTGACCGTTTTCGCCTGGCAGGATGATTGCAAAACACAATTCCCATGCCGGCGCCGCCAAGCCCCGCTTGACCGAGGGAAAACCCGGCCTCGGGGCGGCTGCTAGCTTACAGGATTCGAGGGCTATCTGCCTTGTGCTGCCAGGGATGGGGCGGCAGGATTGGCGTCCTGCATCGCGGCGCGTGCCGCATCGGCTGCGCTCGGAAAGTGCTGCTTGCGGATGGCTTCCAGTTGCCGCCGGACCTCGGCCGCATCCAGGCCGCCATGACCGGTGACAGCGGCCGCATCGGCCCGGTAGCTGTCGTACTTGCCTGCCCAGAGCGCATCGGCGCTTCGTTGCAGGTCGAACCGCCGCACGGCCTCTTCCCCGACGTTGGCGCGCAGGAACTCGCGCAAGGCGTCGGGGCTGGCCCCCTGCGCACGCAGGGCCTGGAACTGCTGCGTCAGCGCCTGCGCGCGTGGTACCGAAGTCGCTTCCGCCTGTGCACTTTCGCCGGTCTGAAGCGCGGCCAGGGTCCGCTGCTCGCGGTCCTCCTCGTCTCCATACCAGATGCGGGCGACCTCGTACCTCAGATACTCCCGCCGCATGTCGGACCGCTTGCGCAAGAACCCGGCAATACGCGGCAGGTCGGCGGTCGTCACCATGGCGGGATGGGAAGTGAAGCCGTACGACTTCAGCATGGCGTCGTGAGCATCCATATAGGACACGAATCGCCTTGCCAGGTCCAACGCCTCGTCGCGCGCCAGCGGCGCGGCGGGCGTCAATGTCCTGATGATGTGATCGTTCAGGCGAGCAATCTGTCGCTGGCGATCCGCCTTGGGGAGGCTGGCAAGAAAATACTCGAACAGGTTCCGCGTTTGCCGCGTGACGATCAGACGTCCTTTCGAATCGGCTTCCAGGCCGTCCGGCACATCGGTATCCCGGTGAGCCGTTTCATCGTCACCGCCTGCAACGCCTCCCGCTTCTATCCGTGCCGGAACGCCAACATCGCGATGGCCGGGCCGCAGGGGATTGCCGGGCGTCGCCTCGTCGGCTTGCCGGAAGGCCAGGATGGCGGTGACGACGAGAGCCGACACCACCGCCATCCATTTCATCCCGCCCCGTTTCACAGGCCGGCGAGTTTCAGGCGATTGGCATGCTGCCGAATGACCGCGACCGGGTCGGCAGACCACAGGCCGCGCAGGCCGAGAATCTGGTTCACCTCATCGAAATGGTTCCACGGGTATATGCCAAGCTCCTTGCCGAATCGGGCGCTGCACACCGACACGAAGCCGTCGTGGCTGCCGCCACCGCGCGACTCGATGAGCGCGCCGACCGGGATAAAGACCAGATCCGATGGATCGAGGACGTTCGTGCCCGCCGCATTGCCCATCCATGAATACAGCAACTGCGTCTGGCCATTTCGGACATCCGCTTCGCCGGTGGGCGCACTGCAATTCGCGGGAAGCCCTGCACTGGGGTACATCGCGTTATAGGCCGCCGACCCCGCGGTCGAGAGCTGCTCCTGCGCGGCCAGTGCGTCCTGCGGCAAGGGCTGGCCGGAGGTCAGGTCGATTGCATATCCGATCAGGTTGAATACCAGGCTGAGCGTCACCTGGACTGCCAGTGGCTGCTCGCCCGAAAAATCGAACAGCTCCATGCCCTTGTGCGGCGTACCGATCGTCGTCACGGACACCACGTTGTTGGGCAGCACCGTGGCCGCATAACGCGAACTCAGGCCGCCCATGCTGTGCCCGATCAGGTTGAACCGGGTCGGACCATTTACCACCATGAAGTCCTGCATCCACTGCACTAGCTGGCCGCCGCGCCTGTCAGGCCCCTCGCCGTTCACGGCGCTGAGCTGCACCACGTAGACCTCGGCGCCATTGTTCCTGAGATCGTCCGGAATGCCGTAGAAGTAATCGGCAAGACTGAGATATTGCGAGGTACCCAGTCCCCCATGGACTAGGATGATGGGATTCTGGGTACTCGCATAATCTGACGCCGATGCGAGTGCCGGCGCCGGCAGCAGCAAGGTCAGCGCAGCGGTGGCAGACGAAACAAGTCCGGAAATTAACCTGAATAGCATGAGAGCCTCCCTGGATTCGCGGCGCGCAACCAGTGCGCGCCTGCAATCTGCCGTCAGGCATTGCGAAGCCCGGGGCCTGACCCATGCTATGAAGAAAAATCCTTGTTTCAACGTGACACTGCAAGGGCAGCAACTGCCACGGCTGAACCAGCCACCGTCAGCCGGTGGCCCGCATGCTCGGGAACGGCGGCTCGGTCTGCTCGCCCGGCTGCCAGGCGCCCGAGACGATCTTCTCCAGCCAGAATGCGCCGATGATCGTCTTCACGTCGGTGATCTTGCCCTGCCGGACCCAGTCGATCACCTGGCCCACGGGCGTGATGAAGGTTTCCAGGAACTCGCCGTCATCGAGTTTCGACTCGCCGGCCGTCAGGTCGCGTGCCAGGAACAGGTCGAGGAACTCGGTCGAATAGGAAATCACCGGATGGATGCGCGTCAGGTAGTCCCAGCGCGTGGCCGTATAGCCCGTTTCCTCCAGCAGCTCGCGTTGCCCGCATACGAGCGCGCCCTCCTCCGGATCAAGCTTGCCCGCCGGGAATTCGAGCATGACTTCGCCCACCGGGTACCGGAACTGGCGCTCCATCAGCACAGTGCCATCGTCGAACAGCGGGATCATCATCACCGCACCGGGATGCAACACGTACTCGCGCCCGGTCTGCTTGCCGTCGGGCAGTCGCACGATGTCTTGCTTGAGCGTGAGGAATTTACCGCGGTGAATGGTGGCCGATGCAACCGGCGTTTCGCGGAGATGGTCGTCCGAGACTTCGGAGGACGAGGAGGAAGCGGGGTGAGTCTTGTCGGTCATGCGCGCTCCGGAGATGGCACGGACCGGAGCAGCCAAGCCCTCAGGCCGTGCGATGTTTGACCAGGTATTGCCAGGTGAAGCCCGGGAAGGCAAACACCAGCATCATGCAGGCCGTAATGGCATAGAACTGCCAGCCCTGCGGGAATGCGTTGCCAAGGCCCGCTTCCACCGCAAAGCCGGCAACACCGGCCACCACGTACCAGACGAACAGTTCCACGGCCCGCAGCCAGAGGGGCTTGCGGGCCCACTTCAGGCCCACTGCGCCAAACAGGCGCTGGTTGACGAACGGCAGGTTGGCACAAACCAGTGCCAGCAGGATGACAAACCAACCGCCCGCCGAGGAACTCATTTCGTCACCTTGTTACGTTACGACGCCAGCGTGGCGCGGATGGCCTGGTAGCACAGGTTCATCAGCGCTGCCGGGAAGATACCCAGCAGGATCACGGCCAGGCCGTTCAGGCTCAGCACCGAGCGCACGCCCACCGACGCTTCCAGCGGCTCTTCGCCTGCCGGGGCATCGAAGTACATCAGCTTGACGATGCGCAGGTAGTAGAACGCGCCGATCAGCGAGAACACCACGGCCACAATGGCCAGCCAGCTCATGCCGGCCTTGACCACCGCCGAGAGCACGGCCAGCTTGGCGTAGAAGCCCACGGTCGGCGGAATGCCAGCCATCGAGAACATCATCACCAGCATCAGGAACGCGAACCACGGATGGCGGCGCGACATGCCCTTCAGGTCTTCCAGCGTCTCGGCTTCGAAACCCTTGCGCGTGCGGATCAGGATCAGGCCGAACGTGCCGAGCGTGGTCAGCATGTACGTGATCGAGTAGAACATCGACGAGCTGTACGCATTGGCCGCGCCATCCGCCTTGTTCGCCACCACGCCCGACAGCATGCCCAGCAGGATGAAGCCCATGTGCGAGATGGTCGAGTACGCCAGCATCCGCTTCAGGTTCGTCTGCACGATCGCGGTCAGGTTGCCGATCAGCAGCGAGACCACCGACAGCACCACCAGCATCATCTGCCAGTCACCGGCCAGCGGCAGCAGGCCTTCCACCAGCAGGCGCATGATCAGCGCGAACGCGGCAACCTTCGGGCCAGCAGCAATCAGCAGCGTCACCGCGGTCGGCGAGCCCTGGTAGATGTCCGGAATCCACATGTGGAACGGAGCGGCGCCAAGCTTGAACGACACGCCGGCGACGATGAACACCACGCCGAAGGCCAGCATCGTCGTGTTGACGCGACCCGACTCCACCACGCGGAAGACTTCGCCCAGGTTCAGCGAACCCGTGGCGCCGTACATCATCGACATGCCGTAGAGCAGGAAGCCCGAGGCCAGCGCACCCAGCACGAAGTACTTGATGGCCGATTCCGACGTCACGCGCGCGTCGCGGCGCAGTGCCACCAGCGCGTACGACGACAGCGACAGCAGTTCCAGGCCAAGGTACAGGGTCAGGAAGTTGTTGCCGGTGATCATCACGAGCTGGCCGCCAAGCGTGAACAGCGCGAGCATGTAGAACTCGCCCGCGAACATGTCGCGATTGCTCAGGTAGGTGCGCGTGTAGACCAGCGTCAGGAACATGCCCAGCGAGCAGAAGGCCGACAGCACGTTGGCCATCGGATCCACCACCACCAGGTTGGCGAACACGTAGTGCGTGTCGCCGTTGGCTGCGTCCAGCGCAAACCAGAAGGTCAGCACCAGCGTCGTCAGCAGTGCCAGCGGGTATGCCACGCTGGTGCGGCCTTTGCCGCGCGCTAGGTCGATCCAGTTGATCGCCGCGATGGCGACCGCCAGGAAAATGATTGGCGCCACCGGGGCCAGGCTAGAGGACGATTGCATGTTGATTTCTCTCCCCCGCTTACAGCTTGGACTGTGCCACGTGGGACAGCAGGTTCACCACCGACGCGTGCATCACATCGGTGAAGGGTTTCGGGTACAGGCCCATGTACAGCGTCAGGATGGCCAGCAGGCCGAACATCAGGAATTCGCGCTTGTTCAGGTCAACCAGCTCGCGCACGTGCTGATGCACGATGTCACCAAAGATAACGCGCTTGACCATCCACAGCGAGTACGCCGCGCCCAGGATCAGGGCCGTGGCAGCCAGCAGGCCGATCCAGAAGTTGAACTTGACCGATGCCAGGATGACCATGAACTCGCCGACGAAACCCGAGGTAGCCGGCAGGCCGCAGTTGGCCATCGCAAAGAACACCGAGAACGCGGCGAACTTCGGCATCACGTTCACCACACCGCCGTAGTCGGCGATCTGGCGCGAATGCACGCGGTCGTACAGCACGCCGATGCCAAGGAACATGGCGCCCGACACGAAGCCGTGCGAGATCATCTGGATGATGCCGCCCTCGACGCCCAGGTCGTTGAAGATGAAAAAGCCCAGCGTCACGAAGCCCATGTGGGCGATCGACGAATAAGCCACCAGCTTCTTCATGTCGGCCTGCACCAGCGCCACCAGGCCGATGTAGATCACCGCAACCAGCGAGATCGTGATGATGAACGGTGCCATGTAGTGGCTGGCGTCCGGCGCGATCGGCAGCGAGAACCGCAGGAAACCATAGGCACCCAGCTTCAGCATGATCGCGGCCAGCACCACGGAACCACCGGTCGGCGCTTCCACGTGGGCATCCGGCAGCCAGGTGTGCACCGGCCACATCGGTACCTTCACGGCGAAGGCCATGAAAAACGCCACGAAGATCGCGATCTGCTCTTCGAACGACAGCTTGGCCTGGTGCCAGGTCAGGATGTCGAAGGTACCGGTCTTGTTGTACAGGTACAGCAGGGCAACCAGCGTCAGCAGCGAGCCCAGCAGCGTGTAGAGGAAGAACTTGAACGCAGCGTACACGCGGTTCGGGCCGCCCCAGACGCCGATGATGATGTACATCGGGATCAGCGTGGCTTCGAAGAACACGTAGAACAGCATGCCGTCCAGCGCGCAGAACACGCCGACCATCAGGCCCGACAGGATCAGGAACGCGGCCATGTACTCGGCCACGCGCTCGGTGATCACCTCCCAGGCCGAGATCACGACGATCACGGTGATGAACGAGGTCAGCACCACGAACCACATCGAGATGCCGTCGACGCCCAGGTGATAGGCGATGTTGAAGCGCTCGATCCAGTTCGCCTGCTCGACGAACTGCATGGCAGCCGTGGAGGTGTCGAAGTGGAAGACCAGCGGCAGCGTGACGACGAAGCTGGCGATGGCGCCGAACAGCGCCATCCAGCGCACGAAGCACTTGCTGTTGTCGGAGCCGAACATCAATACCAGCAGGCCGAAGAAGATAGGCAGCCAGATTGCGAGAGACAGAACCATTTGTTTGTTTTCCTTACTCGGTGCCTATCACTTGGTGCCTATCACGCCAGTGATCGTCAGCGTCAAAAGCACCAGCATGCCGATGATCATCGCGAAAGCGTAATGGTAGATGTAGCCGGACTGCAGGTAACGGCTGGCCGCGGCGAAGGACGCCACCACGCGGGCCGAACCGTTGACGAACAGGCCGTCGATGAAGCTCTGGTCACCGCCCTTCCACAGGCCGGTACCCAGCAGGCGCGCACCGCGGGCAAACACCGCCTCGTTGATGGCGTCCATGTAGTACTTGTTCTCGAGCAGGTTGTAGAGACCCGAGCAGCGTTGCTTGATCGCGGCAGGAATGTCGGGGCGCTTCATGTAGAAGAACCACGACAGCACCACGCCCGCAATCGCCAGCCACAGCACCGGGGTCGTCAGCGAATGGATCGCCATCGGCACCCAGCCGTGGAACGCTTCCTTCAGCTCTTCCATGGCGTGGTGGTTCTCGCCAACGAAGATCACGTCCTTGAATGCCAGGCCATGCTTGAAGAAGTCGCCGAACAGCATCGGCTCGATGGCAATGGCGCCAATGATCACCGAAGGGATGGCCAGCAGCACCAGCGGCAGCGTCACCACCCACGGCGTCTCGTGCGGCTTCTCGCCCGGGGCCAGACCGTGATGGTGGTCGTCGCCATGCGATTCCTCTTCTTCCTCGTGGTGCGTTTCATGGCCGTGATCGTGCGCATGGGCCTTGCCGAAACGCTCTTCCCCATGGAACACCAGGAAATACATGCGGAACGAGTAGAAGGCGGTCACGAACACGCCAGCCAGCACCGCGAAGTACGCGAAGCCCGAACCCGCCAGGTGCGACTCGGCCACGGCCTCGATGATCGAGTCCTTCGAGTAGAAGCCCGAGAAGAACGGCGTGCCGATCAGCGCCAGCGAACCCACGAGCGACGTGATCCACGTGATCGGCATGTACTTGCGCAGGCCGCCCATGTTGCGGATGTCCTGGTCGTGGTGCATGCCGATGATGACCGAACCGGCAGCCAGGAACAGCAGCGCCTTGAAGAAGGCGTGGGTCATCAGGTGGAACACGGCCACCGAGTAGGCCGAAGCGCCCAGCGCCACGGTCATGTAGCCCAGCTGCGACAGCGTGGAGTAAGCCACCACCCGCTTGATGTCGTTCTGGATAATGCCCAGGAAACCCATGAACAGCGCGGTAATGCCGCCGATGATCATCACGAACGACAGCGCAGTGTCCGACAGCTCGAACAGCGGCGACATGCGCGACACCATGAAGATGCCGGCCGTCACCATGGTTGCCGCGTGGATCAGTGCCGAGATCGGGGTCGGGCCTTCCATCGAATCGGGCAGCCACACGTGCAGCGGAAACTGTGCCGACTTGCCCATCGCGCCGATGAACAGGCAGATGCAGGCGACGGTGATCATCATCCAGTCGGTGCCGGGGAAGATCACGGTTGCCAGCTGTTCGCGCTGCGCGAACACGTCCGTGTAGTTCATGCTGCCGCTGTAGGCCAGCAGCAGGCCGATGCCGAGGATGAAGCCGAAGTCACCCACGCGGTTGACCAGGAACGCCTTCAGGTTGGCGAAGATCGCCGTCGGACGCGTGTACCAGAAACCGATCAGCAGGTACGACACCAGGCCCACCGCTTCCCAGCCGAAGAACAGCTGCAGGAAGTTGTTGCTCATCACCAGCATCAGCATCGAGAAGGTGAAGAGCGAGATGTAGGCGAAGAAGCGGTTGTAGCCGGGGTCTCCGTCCATGTAGCCGACGGTGTAGATGTGCACCATCAGCGACACGAAGGTCACCACGACCATCATCATCGCGGTCAGGGAATCGACCAGGAAGCCGACTTCCATCTTCAGCGAGCCGATCGTCATCCACTCGTACACGGTGGCGTTGTAGCCGGCGCCGTTCATGACGTCGAGCAGCACCATCACCGACAGGACGAACGAGATGGCGACGCCGAGGATCGTTGCCGTGTGGGCCACGATGCGGCCGCCGCGCGATTCCGAGGAAAACGTGCCGAAGAACTTGGTACCGAACAGGCCGGCTATCGCGGCACCGGCGAGCGGTGCCAGCGCGATCGCCAGCAGCAGGTTGGGGTTGAGCGTGGTTGCCATAGGACGCTTATTGGTGTGCGGTCGGGATGCAGTCTTGGTTCATGTCGTGAGCGTTCATGTCAGCCCTTGAGGGTATCCATGTCGTCCACATTGATCGTGTCCAGGTTACGGAACAGCACGACCAGGATTGCCAGACCGATCGCCGACTCGGCGGCGGCCACCGTAAGGATGAAGAAAACGAAAACCTGTCCGGCCAGGTCGCCCATATAGTGCGAGAAGGCGACGAAATTCATGTTGACCGCAAGCAGCATCAGTTCGAGCGCCATCAGCAGCACGATGACGTTCTTGCGGTTCAGGAAGATGCCAACGATGCTGATCGCGAACAGGATGGCACCGAGGACGAGAAAGTGAGCGAGAGACAGCACAGCGGGTTCTCCGGGCTTAGTTCTTGTTGGCGGACGCAGCAGCATCCGCTTCGGCCCGGCCCTCGGCCGGCATCTTCACCATGCGCACGCGCTCGTCGCGGCGCACGCGCAGCTGGGCACCCACGTCCTGCGCCTTGACGTCCTTGCGGCGGCGCAGCGTCAGGGCCACGGCGGCGACGATCGCCACCAGCAGGATGATGCCGGCCACTTCGAAGGCGTACACGTAGTCGGTGTAGATCAGCTTGCCCAGCGCGGCGGTGTTCGAGTAGTTCGGGTCCTGCGCGCCCGGTGGCAGCACGGCGTTGGTGGTGCCGATGAAGTTGCGCACCAGCACGATGGCCATTTCCGCGATGATCAGCGCGCCAACAATCGACGCCATCGGCACGTATGTCCAGAAGTCGCGGCGCAGGTGCTCGATATCGATATCGATCATCATCACCACGAACAGGAACAGCACCATCACCGCGCCCACGTAGACCAGCACGAGCAGGATGGCGAGGAACTCGGCCTTCAGGATCATCCAGATCGCCGCGGCGGTGAAGAACGCCAGTACGAGGAACAGTGCGGAGTGCACCGGGTTCTTTGCCGTGATGACTTTCAGTGCGGAGAGCACCAGCACCAGGGCGAAGGCGTAGAAGATGGCTGTCGTGAGTTCCATGGTCCCTATCGGATCCTCTTTGGGCCGCGCCGGTCCGGACCGCCCCTGGGCCGTCCGCGCCTTGCGCGACTTGCTTCTCTTGGTTGCGCCCCTTGCGGGGCCACTTCAAATTCGTTGCCGGGAGCCGCACACCGTGTGCCCTGCCCCGTCCGGCCGTCCGGCTTAGCGGTACTTCGCGTCCGCCGCCTTGGCCGCGGCGATCTGCGGCTCGTAGCGGTCGCCCACTGCCAGCAGCATGTCCTTGGTGAAGTACAGGTCGCCGCGCTTCTCGCCGTGGTATTCGAAGATATGCGTTTCGACGACCGCGTCGACCGGGCACGCTTCCTCGCAGAAGCCGCAGAAAATGCACTTGGTCAGATCGATGTCGTAGCGCGTGGTGCGGCGGGTGCCGTCGTTACGCACATCCGATTCGATCGTGATGGCCAGGGCCGGGCACACCGCTTCGCACAGCTTGCATGCGATGCAGCGCTCTTCCCCGTTCGGGTAGCGGCGCAGTGCGTGCAGGCCGCGGAAACGCGGCGACATCGGCGTCTTCTCTTCCGGGAACTGGACAGTCACCTTCCGGGCGAAGAGATAGCGGCCGGTAAGCGCCATGCCCTTGAAGAGTTCCTTCAGGAGCAGGCTGTTAAAGAAGTCCTTGATGGCGATCAGCATGACGATTGCTTCCTAAGTATTTCCGCGCGGTGCGCCCTGCCCGTCCGGGCGGCGCACCGTCGCCTGGCCGCTTAGTGCCAGATGTTCCACGGCGACTTGATCCAGATCGCCACAATGATCAGCCACGCCACGGTCAGCGGAATGAAGATCTTCCAGCCCAGACGCATGATCTGGTCATAGCGGTAACGCGGGAACGACGCACGGATCCAGATGAATACCGACAGCAGCAGGAAAACCTTGATCAGCAGCCAGAAGAAGCCCGGGATGGCGTTGGTGATCGCGCTCGAGAACGGCGGTGCCCAGCCCCCCAGGAACATCAGCGAGGTCATCGTCGAGATGATGATCATGTTGATGTACTCGGCCAGGAAGAACAGCGCGAACGTCATGCCCGAGTATTCGATCATGTGGCCGGCCACGATTTCCGATTCGCCTTCCACCACGTCGAACGGATGGCGGTTGGTTTCCGCCACGCCCGAAATGAAGTACACGGCGAACATCGGCAGCAGCGGCAGCCAGTTCCACGACAGGATATTGATGCCCATGTCCGCGAAATAGCCGACGTTCTGGCCATTCACGATCGCCGACAGGTTCAGGCTGCCGGCCACCATCAGCACGGTCACCAGCGCGAAGCCCATCGCGATTTCATACGACACCATCTGCGCGGCGGCACGCATGGCGCCGATGAACGCATACTTCGAGTTCGAAGCCCATCCAGCCAGAATCACGCCGTAGACGCCCACCGAGCTGATGGCCATCACGTACAGCAGGCCGGCGTTCACGTCGGCCATCACCACTTCGGCCTGGAACGGAATCACCGCCCACACGGCCACGGCCGGAACCAGCACCATCAGCGGCGCAACCAGATACATCATCCGGTTGATCTGCGACGGGAACATCACTTCCTTGAGCAGCAGCTTCAGCACGTCGGCTATCGGCTGCAGCAGGCCCAGCGGACCCACGCGGTTCGGGCCGATACGGACGTGCATCCAGCCGATCAGCTTGCGCTCCCACAGAATCAGGTAGGCCACGCACAGCAGCACCGGCACCACAATGACCACGGCACGGACCAGGATCCAGATCAGCGTCCAAGCGCTGCCGAAGATGGCCTGGCCCTGCGAGGTAATGAGATCGATCATGTTGCTATCTCGCTCTTCTTATACGGTGGCCGTCGCGGCGGCACCCTGGCCGGCCGACAGGTCGATGGCTTTCTCAACGGTGACGGTGCCGAACAGCGCGCCCAGCGTTGCAGCAGCCACGGTGGCGGCCGGCACGCGCACGGCGTTGGCCGGCAGCGTCTTTTCCAGCGCCGCGGGCAGCACCACGCTGGCGCCATCCTGCGTCACGCGCACCGGATCGCCAGCCTGCACGCCCAGCCTGGCGAACAGGTCGGACGACAGGCCCACCGTCATCGCGCGGCGCGCGGCAGCGGTCAACTGCAGCGAGTCGGCCCGACGCACGATCGGATCGGCGTGGTAGATCGGCACGTCGGCAATACGCTCGAGACCGTTGGCGGCGGCGGCCGTCACGCGGATCGCGGCGTCGGTGGCGTTGTTCAGCTGATCCGGGGCCAGCTTTACCAGCGCGGCATCGCGCACGGTTTCGGCGGTCTCGAAGTCGAAGCCCGGCACGCTGAGCAGGTTGCCCAGCACGCGCAGCACCTTCCAGCCCGGACGCGACTCACCCAGCGCACGCACCACGCCGTTGAAGCTCTGGGCACGGCCCTCGGCGTTCACGAACGTACCGGCGGTCTCGGTGAACGGCGTGATCGGCAGGATCACGTCGGCGTATTGCATGGCGGCTTCCGAGCGGAACGGCGACAGCACCACGACGGTACCGGCCTGCTGCAGCGCGGCCATGGCCTTGCGCGCATCGGCGGTATCGAATTCGACTTCGGCGTTCAGCACGATGTAGGCCTTGCGCGGCGCGTCGAACATTGCCTGGGCATTGGCACCGTCCCGTTGCGGCAGCGCGCCCGCGATATAGCCGCCGACGGTGTTGGCCGCTTCGGTCAGGAAGCCCAGCGTGGCGCCCGTTTCCGTGGCAATCCACTGAGCCAGCGCGTGCAGCGCCGAGAATTGCGGGTGACGCACGGCCTCGTTGCCGAGGAACACGGCGCGGCGCTCGCCCGACAGCAGCGCATCGGCCACGGTCTTTGCGGCATCGCCACCATCGAAACCATCGGTGCCGGCCGGAGCGGCCACGCCCTTGGCGGCAGCAACGGCACGGGCAACTCCCGCCAGCGCGGCGGTCCAGCCCGACGGCGCCACGTCGATACGTGCGGCCAGCGGCATCAGCAGGTCTTCGCCGCCGGTACCGATCAGCGCCACACGGGCGCCCTTCTTCACAGCCTGGCGCAGGCGCGAAGCCAGCAGCGGCTGGTCCTTGCGCAGCGAAGCGCCAATCACCAGCGCACGTTGCAGCGTGGTGACGTCGGCAATCGGCATGCCGAGCCACGGTGCGCCCTTCAGCGCGGCCGAGAAATCGGTCTGACGCAGGCGGAAGTCGATGTTGTCGCTACCCAGGCCGCGTACCAGCTTGCCCAGCAGGAACAGTTCTTCCAGCGTGCTGTGCGGGCTGGCGATGGCGGCGATCTGGTCGGCGCCATGGTCGCGCTTGATGCTGGCCAGGCCGTTGGCCACGTATTCCAGCGCGGTCTGCCAGTCCGTTTCCATCCACTGGTTGCCCTGCTTGAGCATCGGACGGGTCAGGCGGTCGGCACTGTTGACGCCCTCGTACGAGAAGCGGTCCTTGTCCGAGATCCAGCACTCGTTGACGTCTTCGTTTTCCAGCGGCACCACGCGCATCACGCGCTGGTTCTTGGTCTGGACCACGAGGTTGGCGCCCACGCCGTCGTGCGGCGACACCGACTTGCGGCGCGCCAGTTCCCACGTACGGGCCGAATAGCGGAACGGCTTGCTGGTCAGCGCGCCGACCGGGCACAGGTCAATCATGTTGCCGGACAGTTCCGAATCCACGGTCTGGCCGACGAACGTCGTGATTTCCGAGTGCTCGCCGCGGTTCAGCATGCCCAGCTCCATCACGCCGGCCACTTCCTGGCCAAAGCGCACGCAGCGGGTGCAGTGGATGCAGCGGGTCATCTCCTCCATGGAGATCAGCGGGCCCACGTTCTTGTGGAACACCACGCGCTTTTCTTCCTTGTAGCGCGACTCCGAGGCACCGTAGCCCACGGCCAGATCCTGCAGCTGGCATTCGCCGCCCTGATCGCAGATCGGGCAGTCGAGCGGGTGATTGATCAGCAGGAATTCCATCACGGACTTCTGGGCCTTGACGGCCTTTTCGGAGTTCGTGAAGACCTTCATGCCGGGCGTCACCGGGGTGGCGCAGGCGGGCAGCGCCTTGGGCGCCTTTTCCACTTCGACCAGACACATGCGGCAGTTCGCCGCGATGGACAGTTTGCGGTGGTAGCAGAAGTGCGGGATGTAGGTGCCCAGCTTGCGGGCTGCTTCCATCACGAGGCTGCCTTCCGCAACCTCTACCTTCTTGCCGTCGATCTCGAGTTCAACCATGTTCTGCCACGCTTCAGGAATGGGCCGGGACCATGCACTGCTTGTGTTCGACGTGATATTCGAACTCTTTCCAGTAGTGCTTGAGCATGCCGCGTACCGGCATCGCCGCTGCATCGCCGAGTGCACAAATCGTGCGACCCATGATGTTTTCCGCGACGTTATTGAGCAGGTCCAGGTCTTCCTGGCGGCCTTCTCCGTGTTCAATGCGATTCACCATGCGGTAGAGCCAGCCGGTGCCTTCACGGCACGGCGTGCACTGGCCGCACGATTCTTCAAAGTAGAAATACGACAGGCGCAGCAGCGACCGCACCATGCAGCGCGTCTCGTCCATGACGATCACGGCGCCCGAGCCCAGCATCGAGCCGGCCTTGGCGATCGAGTCGTAGTCCATGGTCGACGCCATCATCAGGTCGGCCGGCACCACCGGTGCCGACGAACCGCCAGGGATCACTGCCTTGAGCGCCTTGCCGCCGCGCATGCCGCCCGCCAGCTCCAGCAGGTCGGAGAACGGGGTGCCCAGCGGAATTTCGTAGTTGCCCGGACGCTCGACGTCGCCCGATATCGAGAAGATCTTGGTGCCGCCGTTGTTCGGCTTGCCCATCTTCAGGTATTCCTCGGGGCCCACGGCCAGGAGGAAAGGCACTGCGGCGAACGTCTCGGTGTTGTTGATCGTGGTCGGCTTGCCGTACAGGCCGAAGCTGGCCGGGAAAGGCGGCTTGAAGCGCGGCTGGCCCTTCTTGCCTTCCAGCGATTCCAGCAGCGCGGTTTCCTCGCCGCAGATGTACGCACCGTAGCCATGGTGGGCATGCAACTGGAAGTTGAAGCCCGAACCCAGGATGTTGTCGCCGAGGAAGCCGGCGCGGCGCGCTTCTTCGAGGGCTTCCTCGAAGATCTTGTATTCGTTCCAGATTTCGCCGTGGATGTAGTTGTAACCCACGGTGATACCCATTGCGTACGCCCCGATGGCCATGCCTTCGATCAGCGCATGGGGGTTGTAGCGGATGATGTCACGGTCCTTGAACGTGCCCGGCTCGCCCTCGTCGGTATTGCAGACCAGGTACTTCTGGCCCGGGAACGAACGCGGCATGAAGCTCCACTTCAGGCCGGTAGGGAAACCCGCACCGCCGCGGCCGCGCAGGCCCGAGGCCTTGACGTCCGCAATCACCTGCTCGGGCGTTACCTTCTGTTCGAGGATACGGCGCAGCTGGGCATAGCCGCCGCGCTTGACGTAGTCCTCGAGGTGCCAGTTCTTGCCGTCCAGGCCGGCCAGGATCAGCGGCTTGATGTGACGGTCGTGCAGAGAGGTCATGTTACTTGTCCCCCTTGGCGGCGGCTTCGGCCTTGAGCTCGTCGACCAGGGCGTCGAGCTTCTGGTCGCTCATGAAGCTGCACATGCGGGTGTTGTTGACGATCATCACCGGTGCGTCGCCGCAAGCGCCCATGCACTCGCCTTCCTTCAGCGTGAAGCAGCCGTCAGCGGTGGTTTCGTTGTAGTCGATCCCGAGCTTGCGCTTCAGGTATTCGCCAGCCCGGTCGCCGCCCGACAGCGCGCACGGCAGGTTGGTGCAGACGGTGAGCTTGTACTTGCCCACCGGCTTGGTGTCATACATGTTGTAGAACGTGGCCACCTCTTCCACCCACACGGGCGGCATTTCCAGGTAGCTGGCGACGAACTGCATGACTTCGGGGGAAACCCAGCCCACCTCGCCCTGTGCCACGGCGAGTGCCGCCATCACGGCCGACTGCTTCTGGTCGGTCGGATACTTCGCGATCGCGCGATCGATTTCCTTGAGAGCTTCTGCTGATAGCATGGTCATTGCAGTAATACGGCGAAGCCCTACCCTTTGGCCGGACTTCACTGGTTTGCAGCCGTCGCTGCCATGTTCTGCCGGCCCGGAACGCTCCAGCGCATTCCTTGCCGGTCCGTCGCAGGCCTGGGCCTGCCGCCACCATTACCGCCGGGGCCGGCCGAACACGCCTGGATCGTCGTCCGGGCAACGGCCTGTAACGGGATACCTTCCTGCCGGTATCCCTTAGCGGTCGATCTCGCCGAACACGATGTCCTGTGTACCGATGATCGTGACCGCATCCGCAATCATGTGCCCCTTGGCCATTTCGTCGAGCGCGGCCAGGTGAGCAAAGCCCGGGGCACGGATCTTCAGGCGGTACGGCTTGTTCGCCCCGTCCGAGATCGCGTAGATGCCGAACTCGCCCTTCGGGTGTTCCACTGCCGCGTAGGCCTCGCCCGGCGGTACGTGGATGCCTTCCGTGAAGAGCTTGAAATGGTGAATCAGCTCTTCCATGTTCGACTTCATGTCCACCCGCGACGGCGGTGCCACCTTGTGGTTGTCGGAGATCACCGGACCCGGGTTGCGGCGCAGCCAGTCGATGCACTGCTTGATGATGCGGTTCGACTGGCGCATTTCTTCCACGCGCACCAGGTAGCGCGAGTAGCAGTCGCCCGCCGTGCCCACCGGGATGTCGAAGTCCATCTGGTCGTACACCTCGTACGGCTGCTTCTTGCGCAGGTCCCACTCGATGCCCGAGCCACGCAGCATCGGACCGGTGAAACCCATCTGCAGCGCGCGTTCGGGCGTGACCACGCCGATGTCCACAAGACGTTGCTTCCAGATACGGTTATCGGTCAGCAGCGTCTCATATTCATCCACGTACGTCGGAAAACGGTTCGTGAAGTCTTCGATGAAGTCCAGCAGCGAGCCCGAACGGTTGTCGTTCATGACCTTGATGGCCTTCTCGTTGTGGATCTTCGACGCGCGGTACTGGGGCATCGTGTCCGGCAGGTCGCGGTAGACGCCGCCCGGACGATAGTAGGCCGCGTGCATGCGCGCGCCCGACACCGCCTCGTACATGTCGAACATGTCCTCGCGCTCGCGGAACGCGTACAGGAACACGGCCATCGCCCCACGTCCAGCGCGTGGGCGCCGATCCACATCAGGTGGTTCAGCAGGCGGGTGATCTCGTCGAACATCACGCGGATGTACTGCGCGCGGATCGGCACCTCGATGCCGAGCATCCGCTCGATCGCCATCACGTAGGCGTGTTCGTTGACCATCATCGACACGTAGTCGAGACGGTCCATGTAGGGAACGCTCTGGATCCAGCTCTTCTGCTCGGCCAGCTTTTCCGTGGCACGGTGCAGCAGGCCGATATGGGGGTCGGCACGCTGGATGACTTCGCCGTCCAGCTCGAGCACCAGGCGCAGCACGCCGTGTGCCGCAGGGTGCTGGGGACCGAAGTTGAGGGTGTAGTTCTTGATATCTGCCATGACGCCGTTCTCAGTGCTTCGTGCCGCCGTAGTTTTCCTCGCGAATCACGCGTGGCGTGATTTCGCGCGGCTCGATCGTCACCGGCTGGTAGATGACCCGCTTCTGCTCGGGGTCGTAACGCATTTCCACGTAGCCCGACACCGGGAAGTCCTTGCGGAACGGGTGGCCCACGAAACCGTAGTCGGTCAGCAGGCGGCGCAGGTCGGGGTGGCCTTCGAACACGATGCCGTAGAAGTCGAACGCTTCGCGCTCGAACCAGTTCAGCGAGTTCCACACATCGATCAGCGACGGCACCACGGGCATGTCGTCGTCCGGCGCGAACACGCGCAGGCGCAGGCGCCAGTTGTGCTTGACCGAAAGCAGGTGGGTGACGGCCGCGAAGCGGGGGCCATCCCACGTGCCTTCGGCGTAATCGGAATAGTCGACGCCGCAGAGATCGACGGCCTGCTCGAAATGCAGCGACGGGTCGTCGCGCAGCAGCAGCGCGGCTTCGAGGTAGTCGGCGGCCTTGACGATCAGCGTCAGTTCGCCAAAGGCCTCGGTCAGGTTCTGCACGCGCTTGCCCAGAACTTTCTCGAGGGCGGCCTTGAGGGTATCGAGGTTCGCCATGTCAGCCCTTGCGCGCAATGGTGTTGGTACGCTTGATCTTGTTCTGCAGCTGGATCACGCCGTAGATCAGCGCTTCCGCCGTCGGCGGGCAGCCCGGAACATAGATGTCGACCGGCACGATGCGGTCGCAGCCACGCACCACCGAGTACGAGTAGTGGTAGTAACCACCACCGTTGGCGCACGAGCCCATCGAGATCACCCAGCGCGGTTCCGCCATCTGGTCATAGACCTTGCGCAGCGCGGGGGCCATCTTGTTGCACAGCGTGCCGGCCACGATCATCACGTCGGACTGACGCGGCGACGGGCGGAAAATCACGCCGAAACGGTCCATGTCGTAGCGTGCGGCGCCGGCGTGCATCATTTCCACTGCACAGCAGGCCAGACCGAACGTCATGGGCCACAGGGAACCCGTACGGGTCCAGTTGATCAGCTTGTCAGCGGTCGTCGTGACAAAGCCTTCGTTGAGAACGCCTTCGATTGCCATTTCACATCACTCCCAATCGAGCGCGCCCTTTTTCCAGATGTAGACGAAGCCCACGATGAATTCCAGCAGAAACACGCCCATGGCGATGAATCCCGGCCAACCGATGTCCTTGAGGGCGACACCCCACGGAAACAGGAAGGCAGTTTCGAGATCGAACAGGATAAAGAGGATGGCGATGAGGTAGTAGCGCACGTCGAACTTCATGCGCGCATCCTCAAATGCTTCGAAGCCGCACTCGTACGGCGACAGCTTCGCTGCGTCAGGATTGTTTGGACCGAGAATCCGACCAATGGACATCAGCGCTACACCGAGCACGATGCCAAAGAGGATGAAGACGAGGACGGGGAAGTAGGCTTCGAGTGTCAAGGTACGGCCAGCCTTATCTGGAATGTTGTCAACAGCACCAGCTAGCGGCGACCTGTTGCCCACCCAGGCGCCATCCCGTCTTAGCACGGCGCCGCCTTGCGGACTGCCGGAGAATCATGGTGCAATCCGTGCATGACACGGATGCGACAATGACTTCCGATCAATTGTTTGGTGCCGACGGCGAGACTCGAACTCGCACAGCTTTCGCCACTACCCCCTCAAGATAGCGTGTCTACCAATTTCACCACGTCGGCTGGGGGAGAAACAATATTGCCTTGCGCCGGGTTTTTACACCCTACGAAGCGTTGCCAGAGAAGTCTGTCCTCTGGGTTTCGCCCCGCGCTGGGGAATCGTTTCAAGCCTTGCATTCTAACTCATGATTCCTGATTTGTTCAATGCACAACTGCAAATTAAATCAGGAATCCGCGAACACACTGTTCGATTATTGCGCCAATGCCGAAGCTTACTTCGGCACCGCCGGAGCAGCCGGTGCCGACGCGGCAGCCGCTGCCGGAGCCGATGCGGACGGAGCCGATGCCTGCGTGGCTTGCGGCTGCTGGCCACCAGCCATTACGCCCAGCGAAGCCTGCGGCTTGTAGTTGCCAAGCAACGTCAGGCCCAGCGTGCATGCGAAGAACAGCGCCGCCAGGACGGCCGTGGTACGCGACAGGAAGTTTGCCGAGCCCGATGCACCGAACAGGCTGCCCGATGCGCCGGAACCGAACGCCGCGCCAACGTCGGCGCCTTTGCCGTGCTGCAGCAGGACCAGACCGATCACGCCCAGCGCGGACAGAACCTGCACGACGACCAACAGAGTCTTGAAAATTGCCATTTGGTTAAATTCGTTTCGTACTTGCCTGATCAGACAGTCGCATCCGGCATTCAGGCGTTGCCGATCGCGAGGAAATCATCCGCCTTCAGCGAGGCGCCGCCAATCAGCCCCCCGTCGATGTCGGACATGGAAAAGAGTTCGGCCGCATTGTCAGGCTTGACGCTGCCGCCGTACAGGATGGCGATGGCCTGGGCCACGCCGGCATCCCTGGCGGCGACCTGCGCGCGCAGGGCGGCGTGCACGGCCTGGGCCTGCTCGCTCGTGGCCGTCTTGCCCGTACCGATGGCCCACACGGGCTCATAGGCCAGGACAATGCGATTCAGTTGCTCGATAGAGAGTGTCTCCAGCACTGCCTGGAGCTGGCGGCCCACCACCGCCTCGGTTTGCCCGGCCTCGCGCTCGGCCAGCGTTTCGCCGACGCAAACCACGGGGATCAGGCCCGACTCCAGCGCCCGCAGCGCCTTGGCAGCCACCGTTGCATCGGTCTCGCCATGATAGGTGCGCCGTTCGGAGTGCCCCACCAGCACGTAGGTGCAGCCAAACTCGGCCAGCATCGGTGCCGCGACTTCACCCGTGAAGGCGCCGCGCGTCTCGGCTGAGGTGTCCTGGGCGCCCCACGACACCTGGGTACCGGTGAGCAGCGACTGGCACTGGGCAAGATAGGGGAACGGTGCGCAGACGGCCAGTTTTGCCTTGGCCGGCGCTGCCTTGATGCCTTCCAGCAGGGCCGCATTGGCGGCAAGGCTGCCGTGCATCTTCCAGTTGCCGATGACCAGCTTTTGTCTCACAAGCGTCCCCTCTCAAATCAAACCCGCTATTGTAGCGTGGTCAAGGGGTGCCGCCAGCGTGGCGGACAATTGCGGACACCCAGTGGCCGCCGGCCCACAATTGCACCAGCAGCGATGCAATTGCAGGCCCAGCCACCGTATTACCAGGTCAGCACGATCTTGCCGGTATGCTCGCTCGATTCCATCAGGCGATGCGCATCGGCGGCCTGCGCGGCCGGGAAAACCTTGTAGATCACAGGCTTGATCTTGCCTGAGGCCAGCAGCGGCCAGACGTTCTGATGCAGCGCCTGCGCAATCGCTCCCTTGAACGATGCCGGACGCGGACGCAGCGTCGAACCGGTGACGGTAATGCGGCGGCGCAGGATATCGCCCAGCGGGATCTCTGCCTTGGCGCCGCCCAGCAGCGCGATGATGACGACGCGGCCATCGTCGGCGATGCAAGACAGTTCGCGCGCCAGGTACGAGCCGGCCACCATGTCGAGAATCACGTCGACGCCCTTGCCCTCGGTCAGGGCCTTCACCTCGGCCGCAAAGTCCTGCGTCTTGTAGTTGATCGCGCGATCGGCACCCAGTTCTTCGCAGGCCTTGCACTTGTCGTCGCTGCCCGCGGTCACGAATACCTTGAAGCCCATCGCCTTCGCGATCTGGATCGCCGTGGTGCCGATGCCGCTCGAACCGCCCTGGATCAGCAGCGTTTCCGCCGCGCCACGCGGGCCCTTGCCCAGCTGGCCACGGTCGAAGACGTTGCTCCACACCGTGAAGAACGTTTCCGGCAACGCGGCTGCCTCGATATCGCTGAGCCCTTCCGGCACCGGCAGGCATTGCTCGATCGGCGCCGTGCAAAGCTCGGCGTAACCGCCGCCCTGCACCAGCGCGCAAACCCGGTCGCCAGCCTTCAGGCCGAAACGGTTGGCCGGATTCGACAGGTCGCCACCCACCACCACGCCAGCCACTTCCAGGCCCGGCAGGTCCGACGCGCCCGGCGGCACCGGATAGTTGCCCGTGCGCTGGAACACATCTGGACGATTGATGCCTGCGGCGGCCACGCGGATCAGGATCTCGCCGGCCTTCGGCTCCGGGTCGGGACGCTGCGCTTCCTGCAGGACTTCAGGGCCGCCGTATTCACGGATTTCGATGGCTTTCATGATCGCTCCTCATCAATGTCGTGTGTCGCATCGCGCGCTGCAACAAGTGCACGCGAATCGCAGGTAAAAAGGCTGACCGGCAGTGTAAACAAAAAAGCGGCTGGACATCGCCAGCCGCTTTGCGGGTACTGCCTGTCGGTACGTGTGCCCGTACCGCGTCAGCTTACTGCTGCTGCTCCGGCGAGGTCGGTGCCGCCGGCGCATCGCCTTGCGGGGCGATCGGGCTGATGCTGCCACCCTCTTCGGCCAGCGCGGCCTTCAGCGACAGGCGCAGACGACCCTTCTCGTCGGCCTGGATCAGCTTCACGCGAACCTGCTGGCCTTCCTTCAGCCAGTCCTTGATGTCCTTGACGCGCTCGTTGACGATCTCGGAGATATGCAGCAGACCGTCCTTGCCCGGCAGGATGTTCACGATGGCACCGAAGTCCAGCAGCTTCAGCACGGTACCGGCGTAGATCTTGCCCACTTCCGCTTCGGCGGTGATGCCTTCGATGCGGCGCTTGGCTTCGGCCATGCCGTCGGTCGACGTCGACGCGATCGTGATCGTGCCGTCTTCCTGGATGTCGATGGTCGTGCCGGTTTCCTTGGTCAGCGCCTGGATGGTCGAGCCGCCCTTGCCGATCACTTCACGAATCTTGTCCGGATGGATCTTCATCGTGATCATGCGCGGTGCGTGCTCCGACAGCTCGGTGCGGGCGTGGCCCATCGCTTCCTGCATCTTGCCCAGGATGTGCATGCGGCCTTCACGGGCTTGCGCCAGCGCCACCTGCATGATTTCCTTGGTGATGCCCTGCACCTTGATGTCCATCTGCAGTGCCGTGATACCCGTGTCGGTACCGGCCACCTTGAAGTCCATGTCGCCCAGGTGATCTTCGTCGCCCAGGATGTCGGTCAGCACGGCAAACTTGTTGCCTTCCAGGATCAGGCCCATGGCCACGCCGGCCACGTGCGCCTTCACCGGAACGCCGGCGTCCATCAGTGCCAGGCAGCCGCCGCACACCGACGCCATCGACGACGAGCCGTTGGATTCGGTGATTTCCGAAACCAGGCGGATCGTGTAGGCGAATTCGTCTTCCTTCGGCAGCACCGGGATCAGTGCGCGCTTGGCCAGGCGGCCATGGCCGATCTCACGGCGCTTCGGGCTACCCACGCGGCCCGTTTCGCCGGTGGCGAACGGAGGCATGTTGTAGTGGAGCATGAAGCGGTCGCGGTATTCGCCAGCCAGCGCGTCGATGATCTGCTCGTCGCTCTTGGTACCCAGCGTGGCCACTGCCAGCGCCTGGGTTTCACCACGCGTGAACAGCGACGAACCGTGGGCGCGCGGCAGCACCGACGAACGGATCTCGATCGGGCGCACGGTGCGCGTGTCGCGGCCGTCGATACGCGGCTCGCCGGCCAGGATCTGGCCACGCACGATCTTGGCTTCCAGGTCGAACAGGACGTTGCCCACTTCCACCTTGTCGGCTTCCACGCCGGCTTCGGCCAGCCTGGCCTGCACGGTTGCGTAGACTTCCTTGAGCTTGGCGCTGCGGGCCGACTTCTGGCGCAGCTGATACGTTTCCTGCAGCAGCGGCAGGCCGATCTCGCTCACCTTGGCGATCAGCGTCTCGTTCTTGGCTGCCGGTGCCCAGTCCCATTCCGGCTTGCCGCCTTCACGGACCAGTTCGTGGATCGCGTTGATGGCGGTCTGCATCTGCTCGTGGCCATACACCACGGCGCCCAGCATCACGTCCTCCGACAGCTGGTTGGCTTCCGATTCCACCATCAGCACGGCACGCTCGGTACCGGCGACGACCAGATCCAGTTCCGACGCGGCGATCTGCGAACGGGTCGGGTTCAGCAGGTACTGGCCGTCCTTGTAGCCCACGCGGGCGGCGCCCACCGGGCCGCTGAACGGGATGCCCGACACGGCCAGCGCGGCCGACGACGCGATCAGCGCCGGGATGTCGGCCGGCACTTCCGGGTTGATCGACAGCACGTGGATGACCACCTGCACGTCGTTGTAGAAACCTTCCGGGAACAGCGGACGCAGCGGACGGTCGATCAGGCGCGACGTCAGCGTCTCGTTTTCCGACGGACGACCTTCACGCTTGAAGAAGCCACCCGGGATCTTGCCGGCGGCGTAGGTCTTCTCGATGTAGTCGACGGTCAGCGGGAAGAAGTCCTGGCCTGCCTTCGGGCTCTTGGCTGCCACCACGGTGGCCAGCACCACGGTGTCTTCGATGTCGACGATCACGGCACCCGATGCCTGACGGGCGACTTCGCCGGTTTCCATGCGGACCGTATGCTGGCCCCACTGGAATTCCTTGACGATCTTGTTGAACATGGTCATGAGCGTTCCTTGAATCATGCTTGCCTGCCGTAAACAGATACGGCGGGCCGACGCCTGCGCTCGCAGCGGCAGGCGGACTGCCGGAAGTTGCCCGGTCCGCAGTCTCAGGGAAGTGCTATGCCATTCCATCGCGCCACCGTCCGGCCCTGCATGAGGACGATGCGATACGCGATGGAATGACACAAAACCCCGTTTCCTTGGCCGGTTCCGGTGTCAGAAAGAGCGAGGTAACTTACTCCGTCGCACGGCATGGCGCAACGGCGTACGGGCAAATCGCCCGAATTTAGTGTGAAACTAACATCACATCTACCGCTGACCGGCTAATAATCACCGGCGCAGAAAAGCAAAATGCCTGCCCCAGCAGTGCTGGCGCAGGCATCGTGGCCTCACGTGAAATCGTGCTTGAACAACGCTTGCAGGATCCGTGCTGCCATCCGCAGACCTTACTTGCGCAGGCCCAGGGCTTCGATCAGGGCGCGGTAACGGTCAGCGTCGCTGGCCTTGAGGTAGTCCAGCAGGCGACGACGACGGCTCACCATGCGCAGCAGACCGCGGCGGCTGTGGTGATCCTTCATGTTGGCCTTGAAGTGCGGGGTCAGTTCGTTGATGCGGGTGGTCAGCAGAGCGACCTGGACTTCGGGGCTACCCGTGTCGTTGGCGCCGCGGGCGAACTTCTGGATGACTTCGGACTTGTTGGCAATTGCCATGATGTTTCCTTTCACTTGCGAACGCTGCAGCGCGGGATGCGCCGCTTGCGTCGTGCCTTGCTTTGACTCGGCATCCGCCTTCCACAGCCAGGTGGCTTGTGGACGACAGCCGCGCATTATAGCCGAATTCCGCCCGGCGGCGAAGTCCGCCGCCCGGCAATGGCTCAATTCCGCGCCGGGCGCTCCATCCGGCACGTGGTCGGCAGCGTGGTCTGGGCCGTCTTGAGCTTCTTCACTGTCCGGAACCCGTAGCCGGAGCCCTCGTTGTCGAACCGTACCTCGCCGCCCTGCTTCGCCATCACCGAGACATACAGGGGCTGCAGTACCTGGTGGTCGTCGGCGCGCACCGTGGCGTCGTGGAAGCCGTTCGTGAACCGCATGTTTTCCAGGGCATAGGCCACCGCCACGGCATCGGTGCCGCCGGCCTGCTCGATGGCGCGGGCCAGCATTTCCACCATCATCTGCATGCGCAGGTGTACGTAGTCGTCGCGCGGATCGGGATAGCGGGTACGAAACGCCTGGTAGAACGCGTCGGACTCGGTGCCGCCCACGTTCGGATGCCATTCGGCCACCGCCAGCACCCGGCCCACGCCCGCGTCGCCAATGGCGGCCGGCGCGCCCAGGCCATTGCCGTAGAACGTATAGAAGCGCGCGTTGAGGCCACCCTCGCGTGCCGCCTTGACCATCAGCGTCAGGTCGTTGCCCCAGTTGCCGGTGATCACCGCGTCGGCGCCGCTGGCCTTGATCTTGGCAATGTACGGCGCAAAGTCCTTGATCTTGCCGATGGGATGGAATTCATCGCCCACGATCTGGATATCGGGCCGCTTGGCCGCCAGCATTTCGCGCGCGGACCGCGCTACCTGGTGGCCGAAGCTGTAGTCCTGGTCGATCAGGTAGACCTTGCGCACCGCGTGCTCGCTGCGGATGGCCTCGGTCAGCGCCTGCATGCGCATGTCGGCGCTGGCATCGAAGCGGAAATGCCAGAAACTGCAATTCTCGTTGGTCAGCGTGGGATCGACGGCCGAATAGTTCAGGAACAGCACGCGTGCATCGGGCTGGCGCTGGTTCTGGCGATTGATCGCCGCCACCAGGGCGCTGGCCACCGCCGAACTGTTGCCCTGCAGGACGAACGGGATGCGCTTGTCGACCAGGCCACGGAACTGGATCAGGCTTTCGTCCACGTTACCTTTGCTGTCGAACGTCACCAGCTCCAGCGGATGGGCGCCATCAGGCAGCTTCACGCCGCCCCGCGCATTGACGCGCTCGATGGCGATCCGCAGGTTGCGCACCACGGCCTCGCCGGCGTTGGCGAAGGGGCCCGACAGCCCGTCGATCATGCCCAGCCGGATGGGGGCGCCGGCCGGCTGCTGGGCCATTGCGGCCGTTGCCGCGCAGCACAAGGCCGCCGCCACCCAGGCCCGCAGCCGCTTCACGCGCCCGCCTGTTCGGATTCCGCCCATTCGAGACTTCCCTTCGTCCATGCAAAGCCGCGATGGTACACACATTGCGCCCGCGCCCGCTACACTACGACTAATGCACTTTTTTGCAGCAAATCACCGAACATGACGAAATTTCCGCAAGTGGGCCGGCACTGGATCGCCGCCCTGGCGCTGGCCACAGGCACCCTGGCTGGCTGCAGCAGCCTCGGGCCGGCGCTGGCCCCCGTCAACACCGGCCTCAAGCTCGTCGGTCAGCCACAGAGCGCCGTGGAAGCGACGTTCGGCCGGCCCACCGACGTGTACCGGCTCGACGACGGCACCACGCGCTGGTTCTACTCGAAGCAGCCGCTGGGCGAATATTCCTACGCGGCGGATTTCGACCGGGATGGCCGGCTGACCAATTTCCGTCAGGTGCTGACCACGACCGAACTGTACAAGTCCAAGGTAAACGAGTGGACCAAGAAGGACGTGCTGGAGCACTTCGGCGCGCCGCGCGAGCCCATCGAGTACTACCCGCGTCTGAAGCAGGAAGCGTGGAGCTACCGCTTCCTGCATGAAGACCAGTGGTACTCGATGTTCAACTTCATGTTCGATGACGCCGGCGTGCTGCGCCGCACGCTCATCACGCCCGACCCGCTGCGCGAGCGCCCCGATCCGCGTTGATCTGGCGCAAGCCCACAAACGACAAACCGCCCGGCCCTGCGGGATACGCAACGGGCCGGGCGGTTCATGACAGCCGGGGCCTTGTGGGCCCCGCCATCGCATCGCAGGAATCAGGTCAGATAAGGGTCAGATCTGCGGATTGATCTTCTGCACGGCCTTGTCGTGCAGCTTGTTCAGTGCGGCCAGATAGGCCTTGGCCGAGGCGGCGACGATGTCCGGATCGGTACCCACGCCGTTGACGATGCGGCCAGCCTTGGACAGGCGCACGGTCACTTCGCCCTGGGCCTGCGTACCGGCCGTGATGGCGTTCACCGAGTACAGCACCAGCTCGGCGCCGCTGTTCACACGGCCTTCGATGGCGTGCAGCGTGGCATCCACCGGGCCATTGCCTTCGGCCTCGCCCGCCTGCTCGGCGCCATCGATATTGAACACCACGCGGGCGTGCGGACGCTCGCCGGTTTCCGAGCGCTGCGACAGCGACACGAAGCGATAGTGCTCGTTGGCGTTTTCCTGCTCTTCATCGGAAACGATCGCCAGGATGTCTTCGTCGAAGATCTCGGCCTTCTGGTCGGCCAGCTCCTTGAAGCGGGCAAACGCGGCATTGACCTCGGCTTCGCTTTCCAGCTCGATGCCCAGTTCCTGCAGGCGCTGCTTGAATGCATTGCGGCCCGAGAGCTTGCCCAGCACGATCTTGTTGGCGGTCCAGCCCACATCTTCCGCGCGCATGATCTCGTAGGTATCGCGCGCCTTGAGCACGCCATCCTGGTGGATGCCCGAGGCGTGGGCAAACGCGTTGGCGCCCACCACGGCCTTGTTCGGCTGCACCACGAAACCGGTGACCTGCGACACGAGCTTCGATGCCGGCACGATCTGCGTGGTATCGATGCCCACGTCCATGTTGAAGTAGTCGCGGCGCGTCTTCACGGCCATCACCACCTCTTCCAGGCTCGTATTGCCGGCGCGTTCGCCCAGGCCGTTGATCGTGCATTCGATCTGGCGGGCGCCACCCAGCTTCACCGCGGCCAGCGAGTTCGCCACGGCCATGCCCAGGTCGTTATGGCAATGCACCGACCAGACGGCCTTGTCCGAGTTCGGAATGCGCTCGCGCACCGACCGGATCAACTCCGCATAGCCTTCCGGCACGGCGTAGCCCACGGTATCGGGCAGGTTGATCGTGGTCGCGCCCTCGGCGATCACGCCTTCGAGCACGCGGCACAGGAAGTCCATGTCCGAGCGGCTGCCGTCTTCGGGCGAGAACTCGATGTCGTCCGTGAACTGGCGCGCGAAGCGTACCGCCAGGCGTGCCTGTTCGTAGACCTGATCCGGCGTCATGCGGAGCTTCTTCTCCATATGCAGCGCAGACGTGGCGATGAACGTGTGAATACGGAACGAGTTGGCGGGCTTCAGCGCCTCGGCCGCGCGTGCGATGTCCTTGTCGTTGGCCCGGGCCAGGGAGCAGATCGTCGAATCCTTAACCACCTGGGCAATCGAGCGAATCGCTTCGAAATCGCCATTGGAGCTGGCGGCAAAGCCGGCCTCGATCACATCGACCTTCAGGCGTTCCAGCTGACGCGCAATGCGGATCTTCTCCTCGCGAGTCATGGACGCACCGGGCGACTGCTCGCCATCGCGCAAGGTGGTGTCGAAAATGATGAGTTTGTCAGACATTTTGTGGAGCTCCTGGGCTGTGCCTTATGTACTTGTCCGCCGTCCCGCTATCACGACACCGGGCATTCGGATCGGAATGCAAAACGCCCCGGCGTGCATGAATGCAGGCCGGGGCGTTTTCAAATCCTGGTGATTTCCGCGCCAGGGCGGTAATCCGAGTCCCTTAGCGCGCGCGCGTCCCGACCTGATGGCCTAGTAGGCCACCTAGGGTGGTGCGGGCGATTAGGGTCTGGTGCGAAATCATGTGGGCGACTATAGCCGGTTTGCTGCGGGTGCGCAACCGGGTTATTTCGGAGGAATGCGCAGTTTTTGCCCCGGGTAGATCTTGTCCGGGTGCGTCAGCATCGGCTTGTTGGCCTCGAAGATCTTGTTGTACTCGGCGCCATTGCCGTACGCGGCCTGGGAAATCGCCCAGAGCGTGTCACCCTTCACCACGGTGTGCCACTGCGATTCGGCCGTCTCCACGTTGACCGACATCTTGTCCTCGACCGAATCCACGCCCTCCACATTGCCGCAGCAAAGGATGATCTTCTCGCGCGTGGCCTGGTCGGGCGCCACGCCGAACACGGTGACCTTGCCCTGCGAGCCGTCCACGGTCACGGTCAGGCCGGTGGCGGACAGTCCCATCTGGGCGATATAGGCCTCGATGGCATCGCCAGCCGCGCGGTTGGCCGCCTCGGCCTTGTCATTCGCGGACGGGTCGGCAGCGGCGGCTTCCTGCGCCGCTTTCGCCTCGCCCTTGCCGAACAGTTTCTCTCCCGCTTCCTTGATGAAGTCGAACATGCCCATGACATTCTCCTGAGGTTGTGGAACGAAAAAACAAAGGGCGCCCCATGAGCGCCCTTCTTTCAAGAACTGGTCAGCTGCCGCTGCCCGCGCCGTTGCCGCCGGCACGCGCCTTGGCCACCCCGGCCGGCTGGCCATGCACCGCACGCCAGCCCCACAGCAGGTATCCCGATATCGCGTAGGCCACGAACAGACCGAACAGCGCGACGGGCGGATCCGACGACACGATCACGAACAGCACCAAAACCAGCACCATCATGCCGAACGGCACGCGGTAACGAACGTCCAGTGCCTTGCCACTGTAGAACGGCGCGTTCGATACCATCGACAGGCCCGCATAGAGCGTGATCGCAAAGGCGACCCACGGCATCCACAGCTCCTTCACGGGCAGCTTGTTGTCGATGGCCAGCCAGACAAAGCCGGCCACCAGCGCGGCCGCGGCCGGGCTCGGCAGGCCCTGGAAGAAGCGCTTGTCGACCACGCCGATATTGGCATTGAAGCGCGCCAGCCGCAGCGCCGCGCAGGTGCAATAGACGAATGCCGCAATCCAGCCCCACTTGCCCAGGTCGTGCAGGATCCACTCGTACATCACCAGCGCCGGCGCCACGCCGAACGACGTCATGTCCGACAGCGAATCGTACTGCTCGCCGAACGCGCTCTGCGTATTGGTGATGCGCGCCACGCGGCCGTCCATGCCGTCGAGCACCATGGCCGCGAAGATGGCGATGGCCGCCACGTCGAAACGCATGTTCATGGCCTGCACGATGGCGAAGAACCCCGCGAACAGCGCCGCCGTGGTGAACGCGTTGGGCAGCAGGTAGATGCCGCGCCGGCGCGGACGCACGTACTCGATGTCGTGCTCGTCGGCCTCGTAGGCGGCGTCGTTGCGTAGCTGGTTATGGCGGAACGGACGCAGGTGCGTCACATTCCCGTTGCTCACACGCTTGTTGCGTCGGTTGAAGGCACCCATGCCGTGTCTCCTCTCGCTGACCGGTCCGGCCTCAGGCCTGGACGTCCAGCTCGGCGAGCACGGTCGACGACGCCGACACCTTCTCGCCGATCGTCACGCGCGGACGGGCATCCACGGGCAGGTACACGTCGACGCGCGAGCCGAAACGGATGAAACCGTAGCGCTGGCCGCGCGACAACGTATCGCCCACCTTGGTGTAGCACAGGATACGGCGAGCCACCAGGCCGGCCACCTGCACCAGCGTCACTACCTGGCCATCGGCCGCACGGCGGATCACCACCGCGTTGCGCTCGTTTTCCAGCGATGCCTTGTCCAGGTCCGCGTTGACGAACTTGCCCGGGAAATATTCGAGTTTCTCGACCTTGCCATCCAGCGAGGCACGGTTCGAATGTACGTTGAACACGTTCATGAACACGCTGATCTTCAGCGCCTCGCGGCCCGCATAGGGGTCCAGCGTCTTCTCGACCACCACGATGCGACCATCGGCCGGGGCCAGGATCGCATTCGGCGCCGACGGAATCGGCCGCGGCGGATCGCGGAAGAACTGCAGCACGAAGATCGTGATGATCCACAACGGCAACGCCCACCAGAAGCCCGCGCTGACATGCACCAGCAGCGAGATGATGAAAGCGCCGGCCAGGAACGGCCAGCCTTCACGGGCGATAAGCGGATGAGGATAGTTCATGCAAGCGTTGTTCTGTTGTTCGCGCAGAGTCTGCAACCCTGTCGGCATGCCAGCCCGCAGCGTACCGCGTGCCACGCATTCAGGATATGTCGGCGCGAGAAATAAGAAAAAATCAGGCCAGCGCCTGAAAAGTCCGACAAGGATAACAAAAAGCCGCCCAGTCACCGCCGAAATGTCTTCTGCAAACGCAAAAGACCGGCGGCCGACTGGACGGCGGCGGCGCTGGCGGGTCACCAGGCCGCATCGGCCGGTGCCCCGCTCCTGCCCGTACTGCTTAGTTCTTCGACTGGTCGACCAGCTTGTTCTTGGCGATCCACGGCATCATCGCGCGCAGCTTCGCACCCACTTCCTCGATCTGGTGCTCAGCCGTCAGGCGGCGGCGCGAGATCAGCGTCGGGGCGCCGGCCTTGTTCTCCAGCAGGAAGCTCTTGGCGTATTCGCCGGTCTGGATGTCGGTCAGGCACTGCTTCATGGCCTTCTTCGTCTCTTCCGTCACGACGCGCGGGCCGGTGACGTATTCGCCATATTCAGCGTTGTTCGAGATCGAGTAGTTCATGTTGGCGATGCCGCCTTCGTAGATCAGGTCAACGATCAGCTTCAGCTCGTGCAGGCACTCGAAGTAGGCCATTTCCGGCGCGTAGCCAGCTTCCACCAGCGTCTCGAAGCCAGCCTTGATCAGCTCGACGGTACCGCCGCACAGCACGGCCTGCTCGCCGAACAGGTCGGTTTCGGTTTCTTCGCGGAAGTTCGTCTCGATGATGCCGGCGCGGCCGCCGCCGTTGGCGGTGGCGTACGACAGTGCGATGTCACGGGCGGCGCCGGACTTGTTCTGGTGCACGGCGATCAGGTGCGGCACGCCGCCACCTTGCGAGTACGTCGAACGCACCGTGTGGCCCGGGGCCTTCGGGGCGATCATGATCACGTCCAGGTCGGCACGCGGGATCACGGCACCGTAGTGCACGTTGAAACCGTGGGCGAAGGCCAGCGCGGCGCCTTCCTTGATGTTGTCGTGCACTTCGTTCTTGTAGACGTCGGCGATCTGCTCGTCCGGCAGCAGGATCATGACCACGTCGGCGCCCTTCACGGCCTCGGCCACTTCCTTGACCTGCAGGCCGGCGTTCACGGCCTTGTTCCACGACGCGCCGCTCTTGCGCAGGCCGACCGTCACGTTCACGCCCGATTCCTTCAGGTTCAGCGCGTGGGCGTGGCCTTGCGAGCCGTAGCCGATGATGGTGACATTCTTGCCCTTGATGAGGGAGAGGTCGGCGTCCTTGTCGTAAAACACTTTCATGATAGTTCCTTCAATTCTCAAATCTTCGTATTGGGGTGGCGGCGCAACGTCTGACTGATGGGTGAGATTCGTCGCGCCGCTTCGGGATACTGCGTGTCGGCTTGTGGCCGTGCTCTGTTGCCGGGGGCGCCGGTCAGACCTTCAGGATGCGCTCGCCGCGGCCGATTCCCGAACCGCCGGTACGGACGGTTTCCAGGATCGCGGTGCGGTCGATGGCATCGAGGAACGCATCCAGCTTGCCGCCGTTGCCGGTCAGCTCGATGGTGTACGTCTTTTCGGTCACATCGATGATGCGGCCACGGAAGATGTCGGCGGTGCGCTTCATTTCCTCGCGCTCCTTGCCGACGGCACGAACCTTGACCAGCATCAGCTCGCGCTCGATATGCGCGCCTTCGGTCAGATCCACCACCTTGACCACTTCCACCAGCCGGTTCAGGTGCTTCGTGATCTGTTCGATCACGTCGTCCGAACCGGTGGTGACGATGGTCATCCGCGACAGCGACGCGTCTTCGGTGGGAGCCACCGTCAGCGTCTCGATGTTGTATCCACGGGCCGAGAACAGACCCACCACACGCGACAGCGCGCCGGGTTCGTTTTCCAGCAGGACCGAGATGATGTGTCGCATTACAGGTCCTCCGCGCCGAGCAGCATTTCGGAGATACCCTTGCCAGCCTGGACCATCGGCCACACGTTTTCGGTGGGGTCGGTCTGGAAGTCCAGGAACACGGTGCGGTCCTTCAGGCGGAATGCTTCGCGCAGGGCCGGCTCGACATCGGACGACTTCTCGATGCGCATGCCCACGTGGCCATACGATTCGGCCAGCTTCACGAAGTCGGGCAGTGCCTGCATGTAGGAATGCGAGTAGCGGTTGTCGTACTCGATTTCCTGCCACTGGCGCACCATGCCCAGGTAGCCGTTGTTCAGCGAGCAGATCTTCACCGGGGTGTCGTACTGCAGGCAGGTCGACAGTTCCTGGATGCACATCTGGATCGAGCCTTCACCGGTGATGGTGACGACTTCCTTGTCCGGAAACGCCTTCTTGATGCCCATGGCGTACGGCAGGCCCACGCCCATCGTGCCCAGGCCGCCGGAGTTGATCCAGCGGCGCGGCTCGTCGAACTTGTAGAACTGCGCGGCCCACATCTGGTGCTGGCCGACGTCGGAGCAGATGAACGCATCGCCCTTGGTCAGTTCCCAGATCTTTTCCACCACGTACTGCGGCTTGATGATCTCGGAGCTGCGGTCGTACTTCAGGCAGTCCACCGAACGCCATTGCTCGATCTGGTCCCACCACCTGGCCAGGGCCTCGCGCTTGGGCTTGACGTCGCTGGCCTTGATCTGGGCGATCAGTTCCTGCAGCACGTCCTTGACGTTGCCGACGATGGGGATATCCACCTTGACGCGCTTCGAGATCGAGGACGGGTCGATGTCGATATGGATGATCTTGCGCGCCTGCGACGTGAAGTGCGAAGGGTTGCCGATCACGCGGTCGTCGAAGCGGGCGCCCACGGCGATCAGCACGTCGCAGTTCTGCATGGCCATGTTGGCTTCATACGTGCCGTGCATGCCGAGCATGCCGACGAACTGCTTGTGCGTGCCCGGGAACGCGCCCAGGCCCATCAGCGTGTTGGTCACCGGATGGCCGGTCAGCGCGGCCAGCTCGCGCAGCTCGTCGCTGGCGTTCGCCAGCACCACGCCGCCGCCCGAATAGATGTATGGACGCTCCGCGCCTTGCAGCAGCGCCACGGCCTTGCGGATCTGGCCCGAGTGACCCTTGTTCACCGGGTTGTACGACCGCATGTCGACGGCCTTCGGGTATTCGAACTTGCAGGCGTTGCGCGACACGTCCTTCGGGATATCGACCACCACGGGGCCGGGACGGCCGGTGGCGGCAATGAAGAACGCCTTCTTGATCGTCGCGGCCAGGTCGCGCACGTCCTTCACGAGGAAGTTGTGCTTGACGATCGGGCGCGTGATGCCGACGGTGTCGCATTCCTGGAACGCATCCTGGCCAATGGCGTGGGTCGGCACGTTGCCGGTGATCACCACCATCGGGATCGAATCCAGATAGGCGGTGGCGATGCCGGTCACGGCGTTGGTCACGCCCGGGCCCGAAGTCACCAGTGCCACGCCCACCTTGCCGGTCGCGCGGGCATAGCCGTCAGCGGCATGCACGGCGGCCTGCTCGTGGCGCACCAGGATGTGTTCGAATTTCGTTTGCTTGTGGAGCTCGTCGTAGATATAGAGCACTGCGCCGCCGGGGTAGCCCCAGACGTACTCGACGCCTTCTTCGGCAAGTGCGTTGACGAGGATTTCCGCTCCGATCATTTCGCGAGCGGAGGATGAATTGCTGTCTGCGTGGGAGAATTCCGCGCTGGGCATGTTCATTTCTGTCCTTTGCAATTTTCGGCAAAAATTGTTTGGATGCTCTCTGCCGGGCTTGTGGCTCGGGTTCAAGCGGTGCGCGTCTGCATGAAGAGACCGCCTTATAAGCGGTCTGATGAGACAACCACTGATGTCGTGAACCGACGATGATACTGCATCGCACCAGCGCGGTAAATGTGTGGACGGAACTTTTTGCACGGCCGCACCGGCATAGGGCAAACGCGCGACAATCGCGGGTTGCGTTGGGAAGCCAGCATGTCTGCACTTGAATACAGGAGTGGCAGAATGCGGCTGTTTTTTGCTAGCATCGCAGACAATTCCGGGGTGCCACAGGACGAGTCCGGCACATATCGGCCTGGCCTGAGTGCCCAACTGCTGTTTTTGCCTGCATGGCCACCGACAAGGAACTCTCAGACTTTCTCGCCAGCGTCGAGCGCCGCGCCTTCAAGCAGGCCGTGTTCGCCGTTCGTGACGACGAAGCTGCGCTGGACATCGTGCAGGACGCCATGATCAAGCTGGCGGAAAAGTACGGCGACAAGGGGGCCAACGAGTTGCCACCCCTGTTCCAGCGCATCCTGCAGAACACCATCCATGACTGGTTCCGGCGCCAGAAGGTGCGGAACACCTGGGTGACGCTGTTCTCGAACCTGCGCGACGACCGCGAAGGCGACGACGGCGACCTGCTCGACACGCTGGAGGCCGAAAGCGGCACCGAAATGGCCGAAAGCAGCGCCGACAAGGTCGAGCGGGCACAGGTCATGCATATCATCGAACAGGAAATCCAGCGGTTGCCTACGCGTCAACGCGAGGCTTTCCTGATGCGTTACTGGGAGGATATGGACGTAGCCGAAACCGCAGCCGTGATGGGCTGCTCGGAAGGCAGCGTCAAGACGCACTGTTCCCGCGCCACGCATACGCTGGCGCAAGCGTTGCGTGCGCGGGGAGTCCGACTATGAGCAGAAACGAACGAGATATCCAGGAACGGCGCTTCGCCCATGAGATCCGGGTGGCACTCGATGCCTCCGCGGAGGCGCTGCCGCAGGACATTTCCGAACGGCTGACCGCCGCGCGGCGCATGGCGCTGGCCGCGAAGAAGGCCGAAGTACGCGCTCACGTGCCGCAGCTCACGCTGCCGAACGCACCGCACGGCTTTGCCTTCGACGACGAGGACGACACCCCTTTGCACCGTGCCGGTGCATGGCTGCGCAAGCTGGCGCTGGTGTGGACGCTGGTCGCGCTGGGTGCCGGCCTGATGGGCATCTACCACTGGCAGCAGCAGAAGCGCGTCGAGGAACTGGCCGATGTCGACGCGGCGATGCTGCTCGATGACCTGCCCCCGACGGCATACGCCGACCAGGGCTTCCACGTGTTCCTGAAGCGGGACCGCGACCAATAGATGGCCCGCACGACTTCCCGTACCGACGCATTCCGTCGCCGGCTCGCCGCACTTTGCGCCGCCGGCGCGACCCTGGCTGCACTTTTCGTCGACGTAGTGATGGATGGCGCCCATGCCCAGGGTGCGCAGGCGCAGTCCGCCAGTCAGCCGGCGGCGCGTCCCATCCTCAACGCCCACCCGACCTGGCAGGAACTGTCCGCCACGCATCGCCAGATCCTGGCGCCGCTGCAGCCGCTGTGGGAGACGATTCCCGAACTGAATCGCCGCAAGTGGCAGCGCATTGCCGACCTGTACCCAACCCTCAAGCCCGAAGAGCAGCAGCGCCTGCAGCAACGGATGGCCGAATGGGTCAGGATGACGCCGCAGCAGCGCCGCCTGGCACGCGAGAACTACCAGATCACGCGCCAGCTGCCGGCGGAGAAGAAAGCCGAGGCGTGGGACCGCTACCAGCAGTTGCCTGAAGAGCAGAAGAAGAAGCTGGCCGCCGCCGAAAAGGTGCCGCGCCGTCCCGGTGCGGTAAGCGCATTGCCTTCGGGCAAGCGTCCGCCGGCCGATACGGGCCGCCAGATCCATCATCAGGGCAAGCCGGCCAGCGCGCCCGAAGCTGCCCCGGCTTCCGCGCCGCCGGCTCCGGCCCTGGCGGGAGCTTCGGCAGCGACCGCGCCGGTTGCACCGGCACCCGCGCCCGCCGCGCCGACTGCTGCAGTACCGGCCACGCCTGCCCAGGCACCGACCCTGTCGCCGCCCGTGACGGGCGAAGCGGCCACTGACTTCAATCAGAACGAAACGCGCCCGTAGCGCGGTTTTTCGTTTCCCGTTTTCGGCGGGGCACCCCGCCCACGGCGGCGCCGCCGCTCCTGCCTCGCCTGCCAGCTATCCGCCTTCCGGCACCTCCGGGCTATCGGCAATGGCCGCCACCGCGCCGTTTGGCATAATGGCCATCTGCCCGATACCTCTCCCCGAACGCCTTCCCCGATCCGCCACGCGCCATGCCTGTCGCCACGCCAGCCGCCTCCGCCCAGATTCCGCCCACGCCGCGACGCACGCCCACACTACGCCGCCGCCTGCTTTGCATGCTCTACGAAGGCGTGCTGCTGTTCGGCGTGCTGATGGCCGCCAGCGCCGTCTCGGTGCTTGCCCGGCCGCTGCTGCAACAGCTTGGGCTAAACCACTTCTACGTCGACCAGGTGTGGATGTTCATCGTCCTCGGCGCCTATTTCTCGTGGTTCTGGCAACGCAACGGCCAGACACTGGCGATGCAGACCTGGCGCATCCGCCTGGAAACCACGGCCGGCCAGCCGCCGCGCTGGGGCCAGGCGCTGCTGCGCTACGTGCTGGCATGGCTGTGGCTGCCGCCCGCAGCAGCCGTGGGGCACGCGATGGGCCTCACGCTGTGGCCGTTCGTCGGCGTGCTTGCGGTCGGGCTGCTGATCTGGATGTCGCTGGCCTGGCTCGATCCGCGCCGCCAGTTCCTGCATGACCGGCTGGCAGGCACGCGCCTGACCGACCTGCGTCCGCAGCCATGAGCCTGACGGCCGCCGCGCTGCGTCGCCTCGCCGTGGTGGTACAGGCGACGGCGGCATGCGGATTGGCGGCGTGGCTGGCGCTGACCCACGGCTGGGCGTGGCTGCCGGCATCGGCGGCAGGATTGGCCGCCGTGCTTGTCGTCTTCGGTATCAGCGTCGCCATGGCATTCGGTGCCACGCTCGGGGGTCTTGGCATTCCGCTGCACAACCGGCTGCCGCTGCCCGATTCAGCCCCGCCGCGTCACCGCCTCGGCGCCAGCGCGGCGATACGCTGCTTCCTGGCCGAATGCCGCGCCGTGTTCCGCATGTTCAACTGGCTGCAGCCGTTCCGCTCGCGGCTCCACCTCAAACAGCCGCCGCATCCCCTGCCCGATACCCCTCACGTCCTGCTGGTACACGGCTACGGCTGCAACCACGCGATCTGGCTCGACATGGCGCCCGCGCTGGCCGCCGCGGGATACCGCTGCGAGGCGATCGACCTGACACCGGTGCTTGGCGACATCGACGACTACGCCCCGCAATTGCTGGCGCGCATGCGCGAGATGGCGTCGCGCACCGGCCGGGCGCCGCTGCTGGTGTGCCACAGCATGGGCGGGCTGGCCGCGCGCGCCGCGCAGGTGCTGGCGGAGCAGACTGGCGGCGAGCCGGCCTGCGCGGGCATCGTCACGCTGGGTAGTCCGCATCAGGGCTGCGCGCTGGCGCGCTTCGGCAGTGGACGCAATGCACGGCAGATGCGATGGCGGAGTGCGTGGCTGACGGCGCTGGCCGCCGCCGAAACCCCGTCGATGCGGGCGCGCATCGTGTCGGTGTTCAGCTGGCACGACTCGATCGCCGGGCCGCCGGGCACTTCATGGCTCGACGGCGCCCGGCATCTGGCGCTCGAAGGCATCGGCCATGTGTCGCTGCTGCGCGACCCGCGCGCGATCCAGGCCACGCTCGCCGCGCTGGCCATGCTGCAGCGGCAGCCGGCCGCCAGGGCGATGGGCGCCGCACACTAGCCGCACAGGCCCGCAAGCTTCATGTGACATTCATGTTTCCGTCACGGCTTCGTCATTTGGCGCTGGCTCAATGCAGCCATCGCCGACAACGGGGCCACCATGGTTCAAGCCATCCGATCTGCACGCGTGAGTTTGTCGAGGGTTGCGCAGCGCCTGCGCGGCAAGCCTGACGCGACGCTCGCGATGTCTGCCACCTTCGCGGCCTTCATGCCGCCGCAAGCCGATCTGTCGCCCGCCCGCAATACCCCCCTGCACGAATCCGCCGACTCCGGCACCCGCCCCATGGCCCCGGAACCTTCCGCGCAACGCTACCGCGCCATCTGGCTGTCCGATATCCACCTGGGCACGCCGGGCTGCCAGGCCACCTACCTGCTCGACTTCCTCAAGCACAACGATTCGGACGTGCTCTACCTGGTCGGCGACATCATCGACGGCTGGCAGTTGCGCCGAGGCTGGTACTGGCCGCAAAGCCACAACGACGTGGTGCAGAAGCTGCTGCGCAAGGCGCGCAAGGGCACCGAGGTGATCTACATCCCCGGCAACCACGACGAAGGCGCGCGCCAGTTCGACGGCCTGGCCTTTGGCGACGTCAGCGTGCGCGAGGACGCGGTGCACGTGACGGCCACCGGCAAGCGCCTGTGGGTGGTGCATGGCGACCTGTTCGACGGCGTGGTCCAGCATGCCAGGTGGCTGGCCTACCTGGGCGATTCGCTCTACACGATGATCCTGGCGCTGAACCGCCACTTCAATCGCGTGCGCGCGCGGCTGGGGTTCGACTACTGGTCGCTGTCCCAATACCTGAAGCACCAGGTCAAGAACGCGGTGAGCTACATCAACTCGTTCGAACACGCGATGGTGGACGAGGCGCGCCGCCGCGGGTGCGACGGCGTGGTCTGCGGCCACATCCACAAGGCCGAGATCCGCGAGGTGGACGGCCAGCTCTACTGCAATGACGGCGACTGGGTGGAAAGCCTGTCGGCGCTGGTGGAAACCATGGAAGGCGAGCTCAAGATCGTCTACTGGACCACGCTGATCGATCCGCCGGAGATCGCCACCCGCCGGCGCCGCCGCGCTGCCGAGATCGCGGTCTGATCGAGTCCCAGCGGGCAAAAGGCCGCCCATCGGCCACCGCTTCGCTGCGCCCCGTGCCGGCCCGCCCGGCGCGGGCCCGCCACCCCACAACACCACGGCGCTGCCGCAAGGAGCCTCAATGAGAGTCATGATTGTCACCGACGCATGGGAACCGCAGGTCAATGGCGTGGTTCGCACGCTGAAGTCGACCCGCCGCGAACTCGAAGCCATGGGTCACACGGTGGATCTGCTCACCCCGCTGGAATTCCGCACGGTGCCCTGCCCGACGTATCCGGAGATCCGCCTGTCGATCATGCCGTCGGCCAAGGTACGCCGCCGCATCGACGCGTTTCGCCCGGACGCGCTGCATATCGCCACCGAAGGCCCGCTGGGCATGGCCGCCCGGGCCTATGCGATGAAGCACAAGCTGCCGTTCACCACCGCCTACCACACGCGTTTTCCTGAATACGTGCAGGCGCGCTTCGGCGTGCCGCTGGCCTGGACCTATCGCTTCCTGCGCTGGTTCCACGGCCCGGCGCGTGCCGTGATGGCGCCAACCCCGGTGGTGCTGAAGGACCTGCACGACTACGGCATCACCCACGGCGTGCTGTGGACGCGCGGCGTCGATCTCGACGTCTTTACCGCGCAGCGGGCCAACGTTTTAAACACTGCCCATCCGATCTTCCTTTACGTGGGCCGCGTGGCCGTGGAAAAGAACGTCGAGGCCTTCCTGCAGCTCGACCTGCCCGGCTCGAAGTGGGTGGTCGGCGATGGCCCGGCGCTGGCGGCCCTGAAGGCGCGCTATCCCACGGCCAATTATCTGGGAGTGCTAAAACAGCCTGAACTGGCAAAGGTGTATGCTTCGGCGGACGTCTTCGTGTTTCCCAGCAAGACCGACACCTTCGGGCTGGTCCTGCTGGAAGCACTGGCCAGCGGGCTGCCCGTGGCGGCGTACCCGGTGACGGGTCCGATCGACGTGCTGGGGGACAGCCCGGCCGGCGTGATGCACGAAGACCTGCGGGAGGCTTGCCTGGAAGCGTTGCGCATCGACCGCGCAACCGCGCGTGCCCATGCCGAGAAGTTCTCGTGGCGCGCCGCTTCCGATCAATTCCTCGCGCATCTGCGTCCGTTGCCCAGTGCGGCGGGCAACTCCGATCACCCGGAATCTTCCGTCGCACCCGATCATGGCCAAGCCCCAACCCACGCTACCGCCCGATCCGTCGCTGCATCGGCCGACCGCCACCCGGGTGGCGGCTGAAGTGGAAAGCGAATATTCGATTGCCAACAATCCGCACAAGGGCAACCGCGGCCTGACCCGCGCCTGGCACGCCGCGATCAACTCGCTGTCGGGGCTGCGCTACGCGGTGCTGGAGGAAAGCGCTTTCCGCCAGGAACTGACGCTGGTGGTCATCCTGACGCCCTGCGCGTTCATCCTGCCGGTATCGGTGGTCGAACGCGTGATGCTGCTGGGCACGCTGCTGCTGGTGCTGATCGTGGAGCTGCTCAATTCGAGCGTGGAAGCGGCCATCGACCGGATTTCGCTGGAACGCCACAGCCTGTCGAAGCGCGCCAAGGATTTCGGCAGCGCGGCCGTGATGCTGGCGCTGATCCTGTGCGGCGGGACGTGGATCGCGATTGGCGGGCCGCATGTGGTGCGGTGGGTCGGGATGCTGATGAACTAGTCGCCTGAAGTCATAATTTCGCCAGAAGTCTCGCCAAAATGCAGAACGCCGCCATCTCTGGCGGCGTTTCTATTTCTTGCACAGCACCTCGGTCTCAGGTCTTCTCGCGGCCTGCCTGCCACTTGTCCACATGCACGCGCGGGGCGGCGGCCAGTTGGCCGAGCAGGTCCTGCGGCGACGTCGATACGTGCAGCATGTCGGCGTGGATCTGTTTCAGGAACCCTTCGCCCACCGCGTGGTTCAGGAACGCGAGCATGCCGTCGTAGAAGCCGGCCACGTTGAGCAGCCCGACCGGCTTGTCGTGGTAGCCCAGCTGCGCCCACGTGAACGTCTCGAACAGTTCCTCGAAGGTGCCCACGCCGCCGGGCATCGCGATAAAGGCGTCGGACCGGTCCGCCATCATCTGCTTGCGCTCGTGCATGTTGCGCACCACGTGCAGTTCCGTCAGGCCCCGATGGCCGACTTCCTTCTGCATCAGCGCGTCCGGGATCACGCCGATGGCCGTGCCGCCGTGCGCCAGCACGCTATCGGCCACGATGCCCATCAGCCCCACCTTGCCACCACCATAGACCAGCGCCAGGCCCTGCTCGGCCATGGTCTGGCCCAGCGCCCTGGCCGCCACGGCATATTCGGGCCGGAAGCCGGGGCTGGACCCGCAATACACGCAAACCGATTTCACTTTTTGTCCTTTTCCGCCTTGGCTGCCTCGGCGGCCGCCTTCTCCGCCGCATATTCGCGCGCCAACTGATCGAACGCCTCGCGGGCCTTGCCGCGCAGGTACGGCGCCAGGATCGAGAAGATGTGATAGCTCGAACCGTGCAGATAGCCGCGAATCTGCTCGGGATCGTTGTACTGGCGCGGATGCTGCACGAACTGGAACGACAACCAATACGTGGCAATTACAACAATATTGGTACACACCGCGTCGACCTGCTCGGGCGTGGCTTCCATGTCGCCGTCTTCCTGGAACTGCCGGCAGATTTCCAGCGCGAAGCGCTTCTTCTGGTCGACGATGCGCTTGAAGTTGGTCTCCAGCATCCGGTTGCGCGCCAGCAGGTCGTTGATGTCGCGATACAGGAAGCGGTAGTTCCACAGGAACTCGGACATGTACTGCAGGTAGCCCCAGCTCTCGCCCAGCGTGGCCTTGTGGTCTTCCGGCATCTTCAGGCGGCGCTCCATCTCCTGCTCGAAGCGCACGAAGATGGAATTGATGATGTCGTCCTTGTTGCGGAAGTGGTAGTACAGGTTGCCAGGGCTGATTTCCATGGCTTCCGCAATCGTCGTCGTGGTGACGTTGGGCTCGCCAAGTTCATTGAACAGGCGCAGCGAGACGTCGAGGATGCGGTCTCGGGTACGGCGCGGACCGGCTTGCGGTTTGGCTTCCATGGGTATCGGAAAGGCTGTGGATCGGCAGGATTGGGATTATAAGCACACCGGGCCAGGCATCCCCGATAAGCGACTTGAAAGGCACGCGCGGCTAGAAGCGTGAGCCGGGCTGCTTCAGGAAGGCCAGCTCCTCCGCAGTGCTTTCGCGGCCCAGCGCCGCGTTGCGGTGCGGGAACCGGCCGAAGCGGGCGATGATCTCGCGGTGCTTGACGGCCCATTCCACCACATCGACCCGGCCAGCCGTATCGTCGCGCAGCGCCGTGGTCTTGTGCACGGAGATATCCTGGTCGGCCAGCGACTCGGCGTGCTCGAACGGCAGATAGCAGAACACGCGGTGCCAGGGCGTGGGCAACTGCCGGTCCCAGCCCTCGGCCAGCATGCGCCGCGCCACGGCCAGCGCCGCCGCGTCAGTGGCAAAGCTGCGGGCATCGCCCCGGAACATGTTGCGCGGGAACTGGTCCAGCAGCACGATGCGCGCGCAGGCGCCCTCGGGGGTCACGGACCAGTCATCGTTTGCACCGTCGTGCGCGGCCTGCCAGAGCGGCAGGAACTGCTCGCGGATGCGGGCATCGAAGTCGTCCGACTTGGCGAACCACTGGCGCCGCGACACATCCCATTCCGGCGATCCCGGCCGGCCGAACCAGAAGTCGAGCACGGCCTGCGCGGCGGCGGGCAACGGCCTAGCGCTGGACATTGCGCATCCAGTCCGCCGTCTGGAACAGCGCCTGCATCAGCCGCATCTGCAGCGACTCCGGCAGCCCCACGTCCTGCATGGCCAGCGCCATGCAGCGCATCCACTGGTCGCGCTCGCTGGTGCCGATTTCGAACGGCAGGTGGCGCGCCCGCAGGCGCGGATGGCCAAAGCGTTCGATGAAGTAGTTCGGGCCGCCCAGCCAGCCGCACAGGAACCAGAACAGCTTGTCGCGCGAGCCGTCCAGCGTCGACGGATGCAGCGCGCGCAGCCCGGCGAACTCGGTTTCCAGGTCCATCAGGTCGTAGAAGCGGTCGACCAGCTCGCGCACGCGCCCTTCCCCGCCAATCAGTTCGTAGGCGGTGATTTCTTCGCGGTTGTCTTCGGGTTCTGCAGGTTCGGTAATCATGGCCAATCAGTTCACATCGCGCAGCGTGGCCAGCGCGGGCTGCCGCAGCACCTCGCGCAAGCCGAGCCAGCCGCCGGCAAAAGCGCACAGCATGCCAGAAACCACGCCCACCGGCACGATCCAGCCATTGAAGCGATACGGGAAGTCGAACACGAACTGGGACAGCCCCCAGCCAACGGCAATCGCGCCCAGGCTGGCCAGGAAGCCCGCCAGACCGCCCACCACCAGGAATTCCGCGTACTGGGTCTGCCGCACCAGCGACGCTGGCGCGCCCAGCGCCTTGAGCAGGCCGGCGTCCCGCTTGCGTTCGTCGCGCGCGCCGGACAGTGCGGCATACAGCACCGTCACGCCGGCCAGCAGCGTGAAGACGAACAGAAACTCCACGGCGGCAATCACCTGGTCCAGCACGTTCTGGATCTGGCGCAGGATCAGGTCGGTATTGACCACGGTGATGTTCGGGAACGCGGCGGTCAGCTGGTTGCCCAGCGCCGCCTTGGCCGGTGGCAGGTAGAACGACGTGATGTAGGTCTCCGGCAGGCCCTGCATCTTGGCCACCGGCAGGATCACGAAGAAGTTGACGCGCATCGAGCCCCATTCGAGCTTGCGCAGCGACGTCACCGGCGCCTCGACGATCTGCCCCGCCACGTCAAAGCGCAGCGTATCGCCCAGCCGGATATGCAGCGTCCTGGCGATGCCCTCTTCCACCGACGCCCCGCCTTCCCACCGGCCGGCCACCACTTCGTTGCCATCGGGCATCCGGTCCATGTACGACAGGTTGAACTCGCGCTCCACCAGGTTGCGCGCGCGGCCGTCGGGGTAGCTGCTGGCCTGCACCGGGCGGTCGCCGATCTGGATCAGGCGCCCGCGCACCATCGGGAACAGCACGTCGTCGACACCGGTCCTGGCCAGCATGGCGCGCAGCGGCTCACGCTGGTCGGGCTGGATATTGATGATGAAACGGTTCGGTGCGTCGGCCGGCGTGGCGTTGCGCCAGGAATCGATCAGGTCATTGCGCGTCATGCCCAGCAGCAGCAAGGCCATCAGCCCGACCGCCAGCGCCACCGTCTGCAGCACGGTCACGCCCCGGCGCCGTTCCAGCACCGCCAGCGCAAAGCGCCAGCCCACGCTGCCACGCGCGCGCCCGCGCATGGTGCGCGACAGCGCCATCAGCAGCCCCAGCGCCAGCAGCGCGAACACCACCCCGGCCCCGGCGAACCCGCCGGCCGTGGTCAGGCCCAGCTTGAGGTCGCGCGCCGCCACCATCAGCAGCGCCACGAACGCGCCCAGGCCCAGCGCATAGGCCACCCAGGCCGAAATCGGCGGCACGCCCACGTCGCGCCGCAATACGCGCAGCGGCGCGATGCGCGTCAGCGCCAGCAGCGGGGGCAAGGCGAACCCGGCCAGCAGCACCAGCCCGGCCGCCACACCCACCAGCGCCGGAACCCACGACGGATGCGGCAGCGATACCTGCAGCAGGCCGCCCAGCGACATCAGCAGCCCGTAGTGCGCCGCGTAGCCCAATGCCACGCCGACCAGCGCGCCGCCCAGGCCCAGCAGCAGGAACTCGATGCCAAACGCCGCCAGGATCTGGGCGCGCGACAGGCCCATGCACTTGTAGACGGCGCAGGCATCGGTGTGGCGCTGCATATAGCGGCGCGCCGACATGGCAATCGCCACCGCCGCGATCATCGACGACAGCACCGCCACCAGCGACAGGAAACGCTCGGCGCGATCCAGCGTCGCGCGCATCTGCGGCTGGCCCGATTCCAGCGATTCCACGCGCGTATTGCGCAGGTGGCGCTGCTCGATCTCGGCAATCGCCCACTGGCGATAGGCCTCGCCGGCTGCGTCGGGCCCCGCCACCAGCAGGCGGTAGGTCACCCGGCTGCCCCAGCCGATCAGTTTGGTGGCGTCGAGGTCGGACATCGGCAGCAGCACGCGCGGCGCGAAGTTCATGAAGCCGGCGCCACGGTCCAGCTCCTGCGTGATGATGCGGTCGATGCGGAACGTCTTGCTGCCAAGCTGCAGCCCGTCGCCAACGCGCAGGTTCAGCGCAATCAGCAGCGCCTCGTCCACCCATACGGTGCCGGGCGCCGGAATGCCGTCTGCAGTCGATTCCGGCCCGCCGGGCGCCTGCGTCACCTTGAGCCGGCCGCGCAGCGGATAGCCATCGGTCACGGCCTTCAGCGCCCCAAGCTGGCTCGGCGCCTCGCCCTGCGCCGGTGCACCGCTGGCGCGCGCCGTGGCCATGCTCGGAAAGGTGACGGTCTGCGCCACCTGCAGGCCGTCGCGCCGGGCGCGCTCGCTGAACGCGGCATCGAACGGCTGATCGGAGATCAGCAGCACGTCGGCGGCGATCATCTGCCGCGCATCGCGCTCCAGCCCCAGGCGCATGCGGTCCGCCAGGAAACCCACGCTGGTCAGCGCGGCCACGGCCAGCACCAGCGCGAACAGCAGCAGCGTCAGTTCACCGGCCAGCCAGTCGCGGCGCGCCATGCGCAGGGCCTGGCGCCACGCGGAAAACCTTGGCTGGGGAACGACGGAATCGGAGGCAGTCGACATGTACGGCTGACGGTTGGATTTGGATGGAACGGCTCAGGGACGGTGCGGTGGCCGCTTCAAAGCCTGCTTTGCAGGCGGCGACGCCTGCCCCTTGTCGCGCAGGCTGGCATGCAGCCGCCGGGCGCCGCGCCACAGCTTGGGCACGAGCCACGCGGCGAGCACCAGGAACAGCACCAGCAGGATCAGGAATACCACCGGCAGGAAGAACGCCAGCAGCAGCCCGCCGACCGTGCCGACATCCTCGGTGAATGAGGCCACCCAGTTCGAGAAAGGTTCGGGCGACACATTGATCAGGGCCCGGGTACCAGCCTTGGCGGCGTGGGCGGTGCCGGCCAGCGTGCCGCCGATCAGGCCGGCGGCCACGGTCCACTGCGGGTCCATGTTGCCGAACGCGGCCGCGGCCAGGATCGCCCCGGCGGGAATGCGGATAAAGGTCTGGATGCCGTCCCACACGGTATCGAAGCCGGGCACCTTGTCGGCCACGAACTCGGCCGCGGTCATCGCCGCGGCCACGCCGATCACCCACCAGGACGACAGCACCTGCAGGCCCGACGGCAGGTCCAGCCAGCCCAGGCGGGCCAGCACGCCCGCCGTCAGCACGGCCAGATACAGGCGCAGGCCACTGGCCCAGGACATGCCGGCAGCCAGCGCAGCGGTTTCCAGCATGGAAGCTCCTCGCGCCGCAGCGCGCGTTCAACTTCCAGTGAGTGTAACGCCAGCCGCGATCAGGGGCAGTCCTTGCCGACCGGACCGTGCCAGGGCAACGCCTCCTGGGGAGGCCAGGTCAGATTAGACGAGCCTCACAGGTGGATCATGGGACTCATATATCGAGCTTTCGCCGTCAGCTGGCGGGGGCCGATTCCAGGCGGGGAAGCTGCGGGAGGTCGGAAGCCACCTCGGCGATCATGCGACGCAGCCACATCACGTCCGGCGCGGCATGGCAGCGCTCGTGCCAGAGTTGGTAGAAGCGCATGCGCGGGAACGTCACTGGCGACGGCACCATGCGGATCGGCAGGTACTGCGCGTAGTGGGCGGCAAACTGGCGGCCCGTGGTGAACACCATGTCGGTCTTCATCAGCACGTAGGGCACCAGGCCGAAGTACGGCAGCGTGACCTGGATATTGCGCTTGTAGCCATGCTCGGCCAGCGCCTGGTCGATCATGCTGCGCTGCATCGACGCATACGGCGCGGGCGCCAGGTGCGGCATTTCCAGGTAGTGGCGCAGCGTCAGGCCGTGGCGGGCCAGCGGGTGCTGGGCGCCCAGCATGCAGACCACCTCGTCGTCGAACAGCGGCGAGATGTGCAAATGCTCGGGCGGCGACAGCCAGTTGCCCACCACGATGTCCAGATGGCCCTGCTCCAGCGCATCGAGGAAATCCGTCGACTGGGTCATCGGATGCACGAACAGCTTGGCGCCCGGCGCCAGCCGGCGCACGCGCTCGACGATATTCGGCAGGAAAAACGCGTCCAGGTAGTCGGGCGCGCCCAGGTGGAACGTGCGCGTGGTGGTGGCCGGGTCGAACTGTTGGGGCGGGCGGGCGATGCGGTCCATCGCCGCCAGGCTCTGTTCGGCCAGCAGCAGCAGCTCGCGGCCGCGCTCGGTGGGCACCATGCCGCTCTTGCCGCGCACCAGGATGGCGTCGCCGGTGATTTCGCGCAGCCGCTTGAGCGTATTGCTGATGGCCGGCTGCGACTGGCCCAGGCGGACGGCGGTGCGGGTCACGCTCTGCTCGGTGAGCAGGGTGTGCAGTACCCGCAGCAAATAAGTATCGAGATGGTCGCGTCCGTGCATGGCAGATGCCGCCTCGCTCTTTTGGGTGGCGTGGGTGGCGTAGGGGAAGGGAACGGCGCATAGTGTAAGACAGCCACCCCTGATGCGGTCAAATCCGGCCGCTCGTCCGGATGCACTACGGGTAGACCCGTAGATCGGCGCCAGGCCGCCCCGGGGCAGCGATTGCGGGGTCGCGCCGCCCCATGGCGCGCGCCTTGATGGGGCATATCACATGGGCCAAATATTGCAGGAAATGACCCGGTGCTATGTTTCCGCCATCCCCGAAAGAGAGAAGACCATGGAGACGCAAACCATCCGCTTTTTCCACCGCGGCCAGGTTCAGGAAGTATCCGACGCCCCCGTGACCCGTACCGTGCTGCAGTACCTGCGTGAGGACGTCCGCTGCACGGGCACCAAGGAAGGCTGCGCCGAAGGCGACTGCGGTGCCTGCACCGTGGTGATCGGCGACCTGAAGGCCGACGGCGATGTCGAATTCAAGGCCGTCAACGCCTGCATCCAGTTCCTGCCCACGCTGGACGGCAAGGCCCTGATCACGGTCGAGGACCTGCGCCAGGCCGACGGCGCCCTGCACCCGGTGCAGGAAGCGATGGTCGAGTGCCATGGCTCCCAGTGCGGGTTCTGCACGCCCGGCTTCGTGATGTCGCTGTGGGCGCTGTACCAGCAGCACACGCCCGGCGGCGAACCGCCCCCGCGCCAGGAAATCTGCGATGCGCTGACCGGCAACCTGTGCCGCTGCACCGGCTACCGGCCGATCGTCGACGCCGGACAGCGCATGATGGCCCTGCCCGCCCCGACGGCCAGCCGCCTGAATCCGAAGCAGATTGCCAACACGCTGCGCAGCCTGAAGCGCGGCGAGACCTTCCACTACAGCGTGGCGGGCCAGCATTTCTACGCCCCGCGCACCGCCGCGGAGTTCGGCGCGATCAAGGCCGCCGAGCCCAATATCCGCATCCTGGCCGGCAGCACCGACGTGGGCCTGTGGGTCACCAAACAGTTCCGCGAGCTGGGCAACCTGCTCTATGTGGGCCAGGTGCAAGACCTGAACACGATTGCCGAGCGCGACGGCTTCGTCGAGATTGGCGCCGCCGTGACGCTGGAAAAGGCCTACGCCGCGCTGACCGTTGCCCATCCGGAGCTGGAAGAGCTCTGGAAGCGCTTTGCCTCGCTGCCGATCCGCAATGCCGGCACGCTGGGCGGCAACGTGGCCAACGGCTCGCCGATCGGTGATTCGATGCCCGCGCTGATCGCGCTGGGCACCGAAGTCGTGCTGCAGCGTGGCGACGTGCGCCGCACGATGCCGCTGGAGGACCTGTACCTGGCCTACCAGAAGACGGCCATGGCCGAAGGCGAGTTCGTGGCTGGCCTGCGCGTGCCGGTCAAGGGGCTGCAGCATTTCCGCACCTACAAGCTGTCGAAGCGCTTCGACGAGGATATTTCCGCCGTGTGCGCCGCGTTCGGCATCACGGTCGAGAACGGCATCGTCACCGCCGCGCGCATCGCGTTCGGCGGCATGGCGGCCACGCCCCGGCGTGCCGCCCTGGCCGAGGCCGCCCTGACGGGCCAGCCCTGGAACGAAAGCACCGCCCGCGCCGGCATGGCCGCGCTGGGCCAGGACTACACGCCCCTGTCCGATATGCGGGCCACCGCCGGCTATCGCAGCCGCGGCGCCGCCAACCTGCTCTATCGCTTCTGGCTGGAAACGCGCGATGACGCACTGCCGGCCGCCATGGTCAACGTGCGCGCGATTGGGGCCGGAAACCCCATGGACGCCGGTGAAACCGTGAGCGCCTGAGGAGAGCCAGCATGAACAAGCAAACCGAACCCTTCCTGCTCGACGCCAGCGTGGCCGCCGAATCGACCCCGGTGGTCGGCATCTCGCGCCCGCACGAATCGGCCCATCTGCACGTGGCCGGCACCGCTACCTATACCGACGACATCCCGGAACTGGCCGGCACGCTGCACGCCGCGCTTGGCATGAGCACCAAGGCCCACGCGCGCCTGAAGTCCATCAGCCTGGACCGCGTGCGCAAGGCGCCCGGCGTGGTGGCCGTGCTGACCGTGGACGACATTCCCGGCGTCAACGACTGCGGCCCGATCATCCATGACGACCCGATCCTGGCCAAGGACGTGGTCCAGTTCATCGGTCAGCCGATCTTTGTCGTGGTGGCGTCGTCGCATGATGCCGCGCGTCGCGCCGCCCGCCTGGCCGATATCGACTACGAGGACCTGCCCCCGGTGCTGACGCCCGAGGCCGCCCACGCGGCCGGCAGCTACGTGCTGCCGCCGATGCACCTGACACGCGGCGAGCCGGCGAAGCACCTGGATGCCGCCAGGCACCGCGACAGCGCGAAAATCCAGCTCGGCGGCCAGGAACAGTTCTACCTGGAAGGCCAGATTGCCTACGCCGCGCCGCGCGAGAACGACGGCATGCACGTCTGGTGCTCGACGCAGCACCCGACCGAGATGCAGCATGCCGTGGCCCACATGCTGGGCTGGCACGCGCACCAGGTGCTGGTGGAATGCCGTCGCATGGGCGGCGGCTTCGGCGGCAAGGAATCGCAGTCGGCCATGTTCGCGTGCTGCGCGTCGCTGGCCGCCTGGAAACTGCTGTGCCCCGTCAAGCTGCGTCCGGACCGCGACGACGACATGATGATCACCGGCAAGCGCCACGACTTCACGTTCGACTTCGACGTGGGCCATGACGACGACGGCCGCGTGGAAGGCGTGCGCGTGGAGATGGTGTCGCGCGCCGGCTTCTCGGCCGACCTGTCGGGCCCGGTGATGACGCGCGCCATCTGCCACTTCGACAACGCCTACTGGCTGCCGAACGTGCAGATCGACGGCTACTGCGGCAAGACCAACACCCAGAGCAACACCGCGTTCCGCGGCTTCGGCGGCCCGCAGGGCGCGTTTGCCATCGAGTACATCCTCGACAACGTGGCGCGCAACGTGGGCAAGGATTCGCTGGACGTGCGCCGCGCCAACTTCTATGGCAAGGGCGAGCGCAACGTCACACCGTACGGCCAGACCGTGGAAGACAACGTCATCCACGAACTGATCGACGAACTGGTGGCCACGTCCGAATACCAGAAGCGCCGCGCCGCCACGCGTGACTTCAACGCGAACAGCCCGGTGCTGAAGAAGGGTATCGCCATCACGCCGGTGAAGTTCGGCATCTCGTTCAACGTGGCGCACTACAACCAGGCCGGCGCGCTGGTGCACGTGTACAACGACGGCTCGGTGCTGGTGAACCACGGCGGCACCGAAATGGGCCAGGGCCTGAACACCAAGGTGGCGATGGTGGTGGCGCACGAACTGGGCATCCGCATGGAACGCGTGCGGGTCACGGCGACCGATACCAGCAAGGTGGCCAACACGTCGGCCACGGCGGCCTCTACGGGCGCCGACCTGAACGGCAAGGCCGCGCAGGACGCCGCGCGCCAGATCCGCGAGCGCCTGGCCGCGTTCGCCGCCCGCAAGGCCGGCGTGGAGCCCGACGCAGTGCGCTTCAACGACGACCTGGTGATCGCCGGCGAGCTGCGCCTGTCGTTCGGCGACCTGGCCCGCGAGGCCTACGTGGCACGCGTGCAGCTGTGGTCGGACGGCTTCTACACCACGCCCAAGCTGTACTGGGACCAGAAGGCGCTGCATGGCCGGCCGTTCTACTACTACGCCTACGGCGCCGCCTGCTCGGAAGTGCTGGTCGACACGCTGACCGGAGAATGGAAGCTGCTGCGCGCCGATGCGCTGCACGACGCCGGCAAGTCTCTGAATCCGGCCATCGACATCGGCCAGGTGGAAGGCGCGTTCATCCAGGGCATGGGCTGGCTGACCACCGAGGAACTGTGGTGGAACCAGAACGGCAAGCTGATGACGCACGCGCCGTCGACGTACAAGATCCCGACGATCAACGACTGCCCGGAAGACTTCTACGTGCGGCTGTTCCAGAACAGCAACGTCGAGGACAGCATCCACCGGTCGAAGGCCGTGGGCGAGCCGCCGCTGCTGCTGCCGTTCTCGGTGTTCTTCGCGATCCGCGATGCGATTGCCGCCGTGGGTGACTACCGCGTCAACCCGCCGCTGCGCGCGCCCGCCACCAGCGAAGCGATCCTCGATGCCGTGGAAGCCGTGCAGGCCGCGCTGGTCGCGCAGCCCACCCCCGGCACCGAAGCCGTACCCGCCTGACCGCAAGAGAGACCACCATGCAGGACGCCCCGCTCAAACCGTTCCGCTTCGCCGATGCCGCCCGCTGGGTGCGCGCCGGCGTGCCCGTGGCGATGGTCACCATCGTCGACGTCAAGGGCTCCGCGCCGCGCGAGGCCGGCGTCCGCATGCTGGTGACGGCCACCGACCTGATCGGCACGATCGGCGGCGGCCATCTGGAATGGCGCGGCATGGATATCGCCCGGGCGATGCTGGCCAACCGCCACGTGCGGGGCAACCCGCATCGCCGCATCGAGCGCATTCCGCTGGGCCCGGCGCTGGGCCAGTGCTGCGGTGGGGTGGTGAAGCTGGCGTTCGAGGTGCTGGGCGAAGCCGACCTGGCGTGGCTCGATGCCGTCGAGACCGCCTTCCGGGCCGGGCGCGCGTTGCAGCGCACGGTGCCGCTGGCCGGCCCGGTCACGGTCGAAGCCAGCCGCGCGATGCTGCCGACGGCCGTGCTGCAGGCCGACGACAGCTGGACCGACACGCTGGTGTCCGACGACATGCACGTGGTGCTGTTCGGCGCCGGCCATGTGGGCCACGCGCTGGTCAAGGTGCTGTCGACGCTGCCATGCCGCGTGCACTGGGTGGACGAGCGCGACACGATGTTCCCGGCCGGGCTGCCCGACAACGTGGAAGCCGAGCCGACCGACACACCCGAGGCGGTGGTCGACCAGGCGCCGCCGGGGTCGTACTTCATCGTCATGACGCACAGCCATGCGCTGGACCAGCAACTGTGCGAGCAGATCTTCCGCCGTACCGATTTCGCGTATTTCGGGCTGATCGGATCGAAGACCAAGCGGGCCAGGTTCGAGCATCGCATGGTGGAGCATGGCGTGGACCCGGCGCGGCTGCCGGAAATGACGTGCCCGATGGGTGTCGCGGGCATCACTGACAAGGCTCCGGCTATGATTGCGGTTGCCATCGTCGCCCAGCTGTTGCAGGTTCGCGAACAGCGCATTGCCGCGCTGCGAGCCAACCGGCTGGAGACGGTGCTTCCGTAACAGCACAGCCGCGATCCGGCTGTCAGTCATAAGAAAGAGGCCCCATGACCATCGATGCCGCGCTGGCGGACAAGATCCGCCGTACCCCCAAGGCCGAACTGCACGTGCATATCGAAGGCACGCTCGAACCCGAGCTGATCTTCCGGCTGGCCCAGCGCAACAACGTCAAGCTGGCCTATCCCGACGTGGAGGCGCTGCGGGCAGCCTACGCCTTCACCGACCTGCAATCGTTCCTGGACATCTACTACGCCGGCGCCAGCGTGCTGCTGACCGAGGAAGATTTCTTCGACATGACGATGGACTACGTCAAGCGCGCCGTTGCCGATAACGTGCGCCATGCCGAGATCTTCTTCGATCCGCAGACCCATACCGAGCGCGGCGTGCCCATCGGCACCGTGATCGACGGCATTTCCGACGCCCTGGCGCAGGCCCGCACCGAGTACGACTTTTCCAGCAGCCTGATCCTGTGCTTCCTGCGCCACCTTCCCGAGGAAGACGCGTTTGCCACGCTGGAAGCCGCGCTGCCCTACCGCGACCGCTTTGTCGGCGTGGGCCTGGATTCGTCCGAGCGCGGCAACCCGCCCGAAAAGTTCGCGCGCGTGTTCGCCAAGGCCAAGACGCTGGGCCTGCACCTGGTGGCGCACGCCGGCGAGGAAGGCCCGGCCCAGTACGTGACCGATGCGCTGGACATCCTCAAGGTCGAGCGGATCGACCATGGCGTGCGCGCCATCGACGACGTAGCGCTGGTGCAGCGGCTGGCGCGCGAGCGTATCGCGCTGACCGTGTGCCCCCTGTCGAACCAGAAGCTGAAGGTGTATCCGGACCTGCGCGACCACTCGCTCAAGCGGCTGCTCGATGCCGGCGTGGCCGTGACGCTGCACTCGGACGATCCGGCATACTTTGGCGGCTACATGAACGCCAACTGGGAAGCCACGTTCGACGCGCTGCCGCTTGATGCCGGCGATGCCCACAAGCTGGCCCGCAACAGTTTTGAAGCGGCCTTCCTGCCTGCCGTGCAGAAGGCCGAATTTTTGGCGGAGGTAGACCATTTCTGGTCGGCCACGCCCGTGTCCCCGCCCGCGGCGGCTCAGGTGAGTTCCACGAGCTAAGCGGGCGCACTACCCAGAACGCCGGATGCCGCGCCCGCTGCCACATGGCACGGGCGCGGCACCGGCCGCCCCGAGACAAGACGATGACGACGACTTCCCCTGCTTCCCGCACCCATGGTGCCGTCACCCGCGCCATCCGCGGCCGCATCCTTCATTTCCTGCGCGACCCGCAGTTCCATGACGATGCCTATCAGTATTGGGAAGACGGCCTGCTGATCGTGACGGCCGGCCGCGTCGCCGCCGTCGGATCGTACGAGGCGCTTTCGCGCGAGATCCCGCCCGGCGCCGAGGTGGTCGACCATCGCGGCAAGCTGATCGTGCCGGGCTTCATCGACACGCACATCCACTATCCGCAGACCGACATCATCGCGTCGCCGTCGCCGGGCCTGCTGCACTGGCTCGACACCTACACGTTCCCCGAGGAACGCCGCTTCAGCGACGCCGCCTACGCGCGCGGCGTGGCCGACTTCTTCACCGACGAACTGCTGCGCAACGGCACCACCACGGCGATGGTCTGGAGCACCGTCCATGCGGCGTCGGCCGACGGCCTGTTCGCAGCCAGCCAGGCGCGCAACATGCGCATGATCACCGGCAAGGTGATGATGGATCGCAACTGCCCCGAATTCCTGCGCGACACGGCCGAGTCCGGCGCGCGTGAATCGGCCGACCTGATCTCGAAGTGGCACGGCAAGGACCGGCTGGCCTACGCCATCACGCCGCGCTTCGCGCCGACGTCGACCGAGGCACAGCTGGCCGCCTGCGGCGAACTGGCCCGCGCGCATGACGACGTCTTCATCCAGACCCACGTGGCCGAGAACCGCGACGAGGTGAAGTGGGTGGCCGAGCTGTTCCCGGATGCGCGCAGCTACCTGGACGTTTACGACCGCTACAACCTGCTGCGCCCGGGTGCGTTCTATGGCCACGCCATCTACCTCGACCCCGAGGACCGCCGCCGCCTGGCCGACAGCGGCGCGGCGGTAGCCCACTGCCCCACGTCGAACCTGTTCCTGGGCAGCGGCTTCTACGATTTCCACCAGTCCGACGCCAACCGCCTGAACGTGACCCTGGCCACGGACGTGGGCGGCGGCACATCGTTCTCGATGTTCCGCACCATGAACGCGGCCCACAAGGTGGCCCGCATGGGCGGCTATCACCTGACCGCGCTGCGCATGTTCTACCTGGCCACGCGCGCCGCCGCCGAGGCACTGGGCTGGCAGGACCGCATCGGCAGCTTCGAGCCTGGCTGCGAAGCCGATTTCGTGGTGCTGGACCCCCAGGCCACGCCGCTGATCGCGCGCCGCAGCCATCGCTCGGAAACACTGGAAGAGCAACTTTTCGCATTCGCCATGCTGGGCGACGACCGCGTGATCGACAGCGTCTACATCATGGGCGAGCAGACCACGGCCGGAGAACCGGTGGCCGTCTGATCACGGCTGCCGACGTCGCCAAGGGGCTTTCCGGGCGCATGCGAACGAAAAGCCCCTTTTAGAGGTCTTGTATTGACTGGAATCAACACAATCGTCATCAAACCCTTCTAGCCTGTCGCATCCGCGCGCCCTCGAAGACGGGGCGCCACGTATTTCGACTTGCTGGACCTTCGATGACTGCCCGATCCGAGACCCTTTCCGCGGCCGACGCCGCGGCCGATTCCATCGGCACTTCGGCCGCCCCGGCCAAGCCCGCCAGACCCACCAGATTCCATCTTCCGGCAACGTTCCGCTGCCGGAGCCCATCGCCTTCGAGGCACCGTTCCCCAACCGCAAGACCATCCGCAGCTGGCTGATTCCGCTGGGACGCCGCAGCACCCCGCGTGCGCTGCTGCTGTTCGCGTTCGACTACGCGCTGTTCGCCGCCGTGCTGGCTGGCGTGGTGCTGCTGTCGGCGTGGTGGGCCAAGCTCGGCCTGGGCGTGCTGGCCGGCCTGATCATCGCGCGCCTGTTCATCATCGGCCACGATGCCTGCCACCAGAGCCTGACCGACAACCGGGGCCTGAACAAGTGGCTGGGCCGGCTGACCTTCCTGCCGTCGCTGACGCCATACAGCCTGTGGGAAGTGGGCCATAACGTCGTACATCACGGCTATACCAACCTGAAGGGCTTCGACTTCGTCTGGGCGCCCTACTCGCTCGAGGAATTCCGCGCACTGCCGCGCCGCCGCCGGGTGATGGAGCGCATCTACCGCAACGGCTTTGGCGCCGGGCTGTACTACCTGATCGAGATCTGGTGGTTCAAGCTGTTCTTCCCGAGCAAGCGCCAGATGGCCACGCGCCGGGCGATCTTCATGTGGGACTGCGCGCTGGTCGCGGCATTCGGCGCGCTGTGGATCGGCGCGCTGGCCTGGTTGGCCGTGGCCACGGATCAGTCCGTGCTGCTGATGATCGGCACCGGCTTCGTGCTGCCGTTCCTGGTGTGGAATACCACGGTCGGCTTCGTGCTGTACGTACACCATACGCATACGAGCGTGGCCTGGTACGACACCAAGCCGATGTGGGCCAAGGCCCAGCCGTTCGTGTCCACGACCGTGCATCTGCGCTTCGGCATGGGCATCGGCGCCGCGCTGCATCACATCATGGAACACACGGCCCACCACGTGGACATGAGCGTGCCGCTGTACCAGCTCAAGCGCGCCCAGGCACTGCTGGAACACGCGCTGCCGGGCCGCATCATCATCGAGAATTTCTCGTGGCGCTGGTACTTCGGCACCGCGCGCCGCTGCAAGCTGTACGACTTCAAGGCCCTGTGCTGGACCGATTTCCGCGGTCGCCAGACCAGCGAGAACAGCCCGGTGCCGGCCTGAGAATCATTCGCAAGAAGGAGCTGACTATATCGTAAAACAGCCAGATCGGTGGACTTCACCCACTGGTCTGGCTACAATGCGGACTTCCATTGGGGAGTAGCCGCCCTGATCTCACCGCGCCGCGCAATGCGGCATCCGGAAGACAGGGGCGTACGTCAACAGACTTGACCAAATGCCAACACGGCAGGCGGTTATGGCGTGCGCAGCCAAGGACCTTGTGTCCGACGCCTGGCGAGACCGATGACCATACCTTTCTGGCCGGGCCGGGAAAGGTGTGCGTCATTGGCATCTCGCGAGATGCGTTTGCGGCCCGGTTATTGCACCTATAAGAATGGAATCGTTCCTCGTCTCCACAGGTATCGTCGCGCTCGCAGAAATGGGCGACAAGACGCAGCTGCTTTCGCTCGTTCTGGCCGCACGGTATCGCAAGCCCCTTCCCATCATCCTCGGCATCCTGATTGCCACGCTGGTCAACCACGGCTTTGCCGGGGCGCTGGGCGGCTGGATCACCGGCGTGCTGGGCGCCAACCTGCTGCGCTGGATCCTTGGACTTGGCTTTATTGCGATGGCTGGCTGGATGCTGATCCCGGACAAGCTCGACGACGCGGAGGAAGCCAAGCCGGTCAAGGGCGCGCTGGGCATCCTGGGCACCACGATCGTGGCGTTTTTCTTTGCCGAAATGGGCGACAAGACGCAGATCGCCACGGTGGCACTGGCCGCCCGCTTCCATGGCGAAGTACTGGCCGTTGTCGCGGGCACGACGTTCGGCATGATGCTGGCCAACGCACCGGCCGTGCTGCTGGGCGACCGCTTCGCCAACAAGATGCCGATCGCACTGGTCCACAAGATTGCCGCGGCGATCTTTTTGGTGCTGGGGTTGCTGGCGTTGTTTAATGTGAGGGGTTGAGGACGAACGCTCCCCGCCAGCTCGCTCCCGTCTCCCACCCCGTGGGAGAGGGGAGAAAACCGTTGATCGCCAGAAACAAAAAAACGGGGCCGAAGCCCCGCTCAAACCCTCGCCGGTCCGGTACAGCCGGCTGCTGACTGCGCAGCCTCCGGACCGTCGATCACCGATGCCCGGTCAAATCAGTTGGTCGTCTTGGCGCCGCCCTCGAACCACTGGCCCAGCAGCGCACGCTCGTCGTCCGTGATCTGGGTGACGTTACCCAGCGGCATGGCCTTCTGCTGCACGGCCTGCTGGTAGATCAGCTGGGCGTGCGACTTGATGCCATCGACGCTGTCGAGCTTGATGCCCTTGGCGGCGGTTGGCATCATCTTCGGCTGCTCGGCATGGCACTGCACGCAGCGCGAGTTCATGATTTCCTGCACCTTCACGAAGCTCACGGCCGTTGCGGCGGCGTCGCCGTCGGCCTTGGCCACTTGCTGGCGCGGCTGCGGGGCGATCAGGAATGCGACCAGGCCCAGGCACGCTACGCCGGCGGCCGGCCAGGCGATATTGATCTTGCCCTTGTGCTTCAGGATGAAGAACTGGCGGATCAGCACACCTGCGAGCATCACCATGATCAGCACCAGCCAGTTGTTCTTGGCCGCGTACGTCATGCTGTAGTGGTTCGACAGCATCGCGAACAGCACCGGCAGCGTGAAGTAGGTGTTGTGCACGCTGCGCTGCTTGCCGCGCTTGCCGTGGATCGGGTCCACCGGCTGGCCAGCCTTCAGGGCGGCCACCACCTTGCGCTGGCCCGGGATGATCCAGAACAGCACGTTCGCGCTCATGATCGTGGCGATCATCGCGCCGGTCAGCAGGAATGCCGCGCGGCCCGAGAAGATGTGGCAGGCCACGAAGGCAGCCACGCCCACATACACCGCCACCAGGATGCCCACGGTCTTGTCGCTCTTGCCGAAGATGCGGCAGATCGCGTCATAGACCACCCAGCCCACGATCAGGTACGTCACGGCAAAGCCCACGGCGGCGCCGGGCGACATGTCGTAGACGTTCTTGTCGATCAGGAACGTGCTGGCATTGAACAGGTACAGCACCACCAGCAGCGCAAAGCCGCTCATCCACGTGGAATACGACTCCCAGTAGAACCAGTGCAGGTTCTCGGGCAGCGATTTTGGCGCGGTCAGGTATTTCTGGGGGTTGTAGAAGCCGCCACCGTGCACGGCCCACAGCTCGCCATCGACGCCCTTGTCCTTCAGGCCGGCATCGATGGGGCGCGTCAGGCTGTTGTCCAGCCAGACGAAGTAGAACGACGAACCGATCCAGGCGATCGCCGTGATGACATGCAGCCAGCGCAACAGCAGATTGGCCCAGTCGAGAATGTAGCCTTCCATGACTTGTCTCCTTGTTCCCGTCCGCCTTGTTTCAGCTGCCGCGGTAGGTCGAGTACGACCACGGCGACACCAGCAGGGGCACGTGGTAGTGCGCGTTCGTGTCGGCAATGCCGAAACGCAGCGTCACCACGTCAAGGAATGCCGGCTCGGGCAGCTTCACGCCCTGCGCACGGAAGTAGGCGCCGGCGCCGAAATCGAGCTCGTAGACGCCAGCCTGCAGGTCGGCGCCTTCCAGCAGGGGCTGGTCCGCACGGCCGTCGTGGTTGGTCTGGATCGACTTCAGGGTCTCGCGACGATTGTTGACAATTTTATGCAGGCTAACCGACATGCCGGCGCCGGGCGTGCCGGCAGCGGTGTCGAGAACGTGAGTGGTCAAGCGTCCCATCCTGTTCTTCCTTTGGAATGTGGGTTGTGAGGGGCGCCGCTGCCTTCACTAGCACCATTTGTGGGAATGGTGCCCGCTCGGTACGTGTTTCAACGCATCCCGGCGCTGGATTGGTGCGAGGCGACAATGCGCCTGCCCTATCCTGATGACAACTCGGTAAATACCCGTAGTTGTCGAAAACCTGGGTCGGTTTTGTTGACAATGGTGCTTGCATATCCAAATAATTGTCAACAATTTTTAGATCTACGCAGCTAAATGATCGATATCAAGACCCTTGATGTTGATGTGTGAACGGCTCGCTACGATCGCTGACCATCGCCTCTCCCGCTTCCACGAGTGCCCAGCATGTCCAAGAATCTCAAGCTGATTGCCGCCGCCGACGCCCTGCCCGCGTCCACCGATAACAAGCCCGCCCGCAAGGGGTCGGTGGAAGAGCGCATGTATCACGAGATCTACGACGCGATCATGGAGCACCGGCTGCCGCCGCGCACCAAGCTGACCGAGCACTCGCTTTGCGAAATCTATGCCACCGCACGTCACACGGTGCGCAAGGTGCTGTCGCGGCTGGCCGCCGACGGCATGGTCGACCTGGAACCGAACCGTGGCGCGTTCATCGCCAGCCCGTCCACCGACGAGGCCCACGACATGTTCGAACTGCGCCAGATGCTGGAACGCGCGGTGCTGGAAAAGCTGGCCGCCATGCCCAACGTGCGCAGCGTGATTGCCCCGCTGCGCAAGATGGTCAACGACGAGCGCCAGGCATTCCTGACCCACGAGCGTCCGACCTGGATTCGCCTGTCGGCCGAATTCCACACCGCGCTGGCAGATCTTTCGGGCAACGAGCTGCTGGTGACGATGATGCGCCGGCTGGTATCGCGCACGACGCTGATGATTGCCAGCGTGGAAGCCCCCGGCCACAACGCCTGCTCGTTCGACGAGCACGACGAGATCCTCGACGCACTGGAACAGGGCGATGCCGCGCTGGCCCAGACGCGCATGGCGCACCACCTTGGCGCCTGCGCGGACCGCGTGCAGCCGGACGAGCCCGGCAACTTCGATCTTCGCACCGTGCTGGGCCGCTCCACCTAGCACGATGTTCCCGCCGCCGGGCAACAGAAATCCCCTGTTGCCGATGCAGGCCCGCCGGTTTTCCGTCGCTGATCAAGCCCGCCAGAGGCGCGACTGAAACCGGACAAGAACCGCCAACAAATGCCCGCGACAAGAGGCAACGACAAAGCGGTCAAGGGTGGAACCCGGCGCGCGTTCCCATCGAAACCAAAGGAGAGGAGACACACCCATGAATTCCGCAAGCACCACGGTCCCCACGGATCTGACAAACGAGCGGCTGCCCTCCGGGCGGTTGCTGGCCCTGGGCCTGCAGCACGTGCTGGTGATGTACGCCGGCACCGTCGCGGTTCCCCTTATCGTTGGCGGCG